>JAGQZY010000040.1 GCA_020435205.1 Bdellovibrionales bacterium
CTTGCAGATGTATTTTATCAATGATGTAACGGCACCACTAAAATTTTCTCCGAACTTGGCAGAAATTTACTTTCATGTTCCCAATAATAGAAAATTTTTAAAATTAATCGAAATTGACCATAGCTAACCAGAAGGGGATGTCTTGATGATCTTCTGCGAGCGCTCTTGTGATATTGTCTTGGTTGAAATCCTCTCTATGGATGGTGAAGAAGCTATTCGGTAAGTAAGACCGGCTCACAAGTGCAATTTTATCAGTTTTGTGGACCCGAATATTACCGTACTGAATCGGTGGGTGTTGTCCAAGTCCCAAGAGTTGGTTGGGTAGTGGGTCCGTCAGGGGTGTTCGCACGGACTGTACGTTGAGATCTAGATTTTGATTCACAGGTATGGTTCCCATATTTTGTCGATTCAATATCAGAGAGGGCTGACCACAGCTCACATAGGTCCATTGGGGGCCCTCTTGAATGGCGGCAAAAATTTCAAAACCAGCAGAGTATTCTTCCTGATTGTAGTCTTTGAAAATTTTCTCGCTTGCCATAATCACCGACATACGGAGTACGTTTCCTTTGCGTTCCAAGTTTTGTTTGCGAGCATAAGGGACTGTAATTTCAGAGTCCTCGGTTGCCAAGGTCAGAAAGCTTTTAATGGAATCAATGATCTCTTTGTCGATGTCTTGCTGCCCCCAACTGGTAATGCATAGAAGTAGGTTGCTCGTGGGATCCACATAGCAAAGTGGCTTGGGGCGAAACTTTTTTCCACCGTAGGATCGTTCTTCTAGTCGGAGTTTAAAAGCCATACTGTTTTAACTTTCCTTTTGCCTTTTCGTGGTAAACGCCACCGTCAACATCTTGCCGCACGATCTCTTCCCATTTGGTTCGGCTGGCCTCAAGGTTTCCGAAGCGCTCCTCGATAACGCTATCCATATAAATGTTTTTCATTTTTGAGGTGAGCTCTTTTTCTGCCTTCAAAATAAAATTGGATATAGTGTGATCGTAGGGATCCACCTTTTGAGCTTTGCGAGCAATTTCAATGGCCTCTTTGAGGTTAGCGCCTTCGTATTTCGAGATGGCAGTACTCACCAAGTCTCGCTTTTTGTATTCAATGTTTTTTTCGATAGCGGCTAAATTGCGTTCAGATTCTTTGACCAAGCCTTTGGGATCAGGCAATCCAGAATGAATATGGTTTTCATAGGCCTCAATGGCTTTGTGTAATTTATTTTTAGCGTGTAGTTCCTTGGCGCGTTTGAACAAATCTTGTCCACGACGAATACGCTCCTCTTGTTCTTTCATCGCTTTCATGCGTATAGATCTTTCTTCAATGCGGGCCTTAATGTTACTTAGGATTTCATTGATCTGAGGGTTGGATGGATCCATACTCACTGCTGGTGATAGGCAGGCCTGCGCGCCGTCAAGATCATAAGAGTTATTAAATTGTTTTGCACACTGAGCAAGAATTGATTGAACTTGCTCTTCCATTTCTTCCTGCTCTTTGCGCTGCTGTTCAATGAGTGCCTGCTGTCGCTTCAAGTCTCGCGAGTTGATGCAGTACTCTTCCATTTCGCGGGAGTCTTTGTATTCAGGAATGACGGAGTGAAGTTTTTGTAGTTGAACCAGGGCGAGCTCAAAGTTGGCATTCAAATAGAGATTTTTGCTGAGGTTGTAAGTTCGGACCACCAACTTTTTCTGTTCTGGATCTAATTTGGCGAAGGGGTCGAGAGACTCACTATTGGCAGATTTATTGCTGTCACTACTGTCATCAAGCAAACTAATGCCGGCAACAGCAAATACTAGAACCGCAGCAAAAGCGAGCCAAATTTTCTTCTTTTTCTTTTTATCATCTCCTAAATCCATTTGGACTTCTTCAGCGCGACCAGCAACAGTTTCTTCCCCCATGGTTGTCATCATACCCACTTCTTGGTCAAAGAATACGAGGGGGTTCTGGTACATATGAAGAGGAATATTATTTACTTTTCTTTTAAAAGACTGGTCTCTCAACTCAAATTGTAAAGATTGGGAACCAACGACAATAACATCACCGCTAAGGATTTGAGTGGGTGTTCTTGGGCTCAAGATTTGTCCATTGAGTTGAGTTCCGATGGTCGATCCAAGATCCGCAATAAAAAAGCCACGGTCAGTTTTAGAGATTTCAAAATGATTAGGTAGGGCTTGCGGGTCATTCAATACAATGGAGGCATTGTCATCACTTCCTGCAATCCACAGACTGCCTTCCAGTCTAAAATACTCAGACTTTTTGCCGTTCTGTCCAACGAGTTTTATATAAGGAATGCTGTTGAGATTCTGGATTTGAGTTTTTTCTTCGTTACCAATGAACGTGTGTTGGTTGTCTTCGTCTCCAGATTCAGAATCCTCAAAAGACTCAAAATTATCAGCGGTTGGAGCAAAGGAGGCTTCATCTACTGGAGTCATGCTTTGCATATTGTCATTGGCTAGGAACTGAAATTCGTAGGGAGTGAGGGTTACGCGGGCATTTCCGGTCACATGAACCTGCTGGCAGTCCTGCCCACGGTAGTGAACCATCCTCATATTGGAAACTACCTGTAGGTTCCAGCCGCCCCCTTCGTCACTTTCAATGACAAAATGGTTGCGAGAAATGCCTGGAAGTTTTTCTAGTTCAATGTCACTCCCTTCTTTGCGACCCACTTTATAGGAGCTTCCAGGGAGCAACTCTAACTCTTGAACCTGTTCTCCACCTTTAAATACTAAGAGCTTCATTATCGACCTCCCGCATTGAGCAGGCGACATTCATCCAGTTGCCCTTTTGCAATGGAGTATTTTTGTGACCTTTTATCGTTAATTAAAATCATAGCTTTTTCAAACTCAGACTCACAACGATCATACATAAGCTTTTCCTTGTACTTCATTCCATCTCTCATATGACGGTCAACTCGATCTTGGCGATTCCTCTCTGCAATCTTCGCGTATTGGACGGCTCGGCTGTGACTGCTATCGGTAGCAATAGTCGTTCCAAAAGCATCCAGTGCTCGTCCATAGTTTTGCGTTTGTAGGTCTCGAAATCCTTGCACAAAATGTTTTTCTACAGACATTAAGTAATCGGCATTGTCGAGCTTTCGTTTTTCTTTCAAGTTTTCTCGGAGTTCCTGTCGTCGGATCTCACCTTCTTCTTGTTGCTTTTTTAGCTCTTCAGCTGTGGTCAATGTTTTACTTGGTTTAGTGGGGTCTTCTTCTAGTAGGTAAAGAAGAGCTCCAACCAAAACAGCACCAGCGAGAAATATATGAAAACGTAGTTTTGCCTTTTTCTTTTCTGCTGCAATTTGCGCGGTGACGGCAGCCTGTTGTTGTTTGACGGCGGGTGCCTTTTGTTCCCTCGCCTTGGCAAGAAAACGGATTTGTGTCTCGCCAAAACTGATGATATCGTTCGGTTTTAATGAGTGATTGTTGGCATGTTGGCCATTGACAAAAGTGGTTTGACGGCCACTATGGTCGTTGAGGATCACCTCGTCTTTGATAGTAATGCTACATTGCTTACGACTGGCCTTCGGATCGTTGACCACGATTTGTAAGGCAGGATCTCGACCAATATCCACTTTGGGTGGAAAAATTCGGTAAACCTTGCCAGCATCCGGACCGGTTTCAATCCGAATTAAAAAATCGATGGCACTGAGGATACTTAGGCTTTTAGCCGCACTCATTCGTCGTAGCCCTCCTCATCATAAATTTCAGTAAAACAAATAATATAATAGACAGTGGAACCCATATCCTGAATGGATTTAATAGTGACATCAAACTTTTCCCCATCTTGTGTGGGCAAAGTATTGGAGTGCCTTTGGTTGGGGTTATCGTTAGCCTTTTGTAGCAAATCCCGAAGACTTTCGATCAATGAGGGATCCGTCAGATCATCTAAGTATTTATCAACAAGATTGGAATCATCAAATAATGGATGTCCATTAATAAAATCATTCAGCGCAAGAAAAGCTTCCGTGTCTGCCGAAATAGCCATCGCTGCCACGGGAAACATTTGTACAACTTCAGAGGCCTCCATAGCTTTGTCACCAAGACTCACCGCGGGTCCAGAGTTGCTTTCCTGACTCATGCGAGAAAGCGCACTGTTAATGTTTGCTACCAACCGTTGAAATATAGGGGTGGGTGAGTCAATTTCAATATTTTGTTTGCTCTCCCGGAGAGCCACATCCATTTCTTTATTGAGATCAAAAATGGGCTTAGTAATTACTTTATATAAAAAGAAATACAAAATCCCACCGGCGATTAGAGTGATTAAAAGAATTTGAATGACCAGGCTTACGGCTTTGCGTGGGTCAAGAGCCACTTGATCCAAATTGTAAATAATCATGGCAAAAGCGATGGGTGATGGCTCCCCAGTCATGGGGTTGTGATGAACAATAGGTATGCTGACACCGATTTCGTTGTCCATGAGCTTTATGTAGCGAGCATTCTTTTTGCGAGCCTCTTGTAAAAAGGGAATCTTGGAGAAGCGGCCGCGATCTTTGACCGGAGCAACGATATGTCCATCAGCAGCATCTATGATAAAAGCTTTTTCTACGCCGGGCTTATTTTCCACATCGGATACACTGACATTGATTTCATTGTTTGAAATCAAGTACTGGCGATTGACTTGTACAAGCAATCGAGCCAGTGACTCTGCTCGACGGGAGCTTTCTTCCACCACAAAATCTCTGGATATACTTATGACGGGAATAACCGAAAGGATGGTGACAATAAGAATATAAAGTCCAACAAAGGTTAGAACCACGTATTTCATGTCAAACTTATTGGAGAACTCATACACTCCGGGCAGCGCCACTTCATCAATATAAGCCTCGGCCTTTTCTTGGATCGTCATAGTTTGTCGCCGCAATTTATCTGGATCTTGTGGCACAGCTGTGGCGAGAGCCTGAGGACTATCATATTCGTAAGGTGCGATTTCAGCATTTGGAGCTGGGATAGGAGCGAGGGCTGAAGAACCAATCGACTGAGGGGACTCCGTTCCTCGCACACTGGGTAGTAAAGAGGCGTATTTAGGGAGGCGGATCACGTCAAAAATGATATCGCTCAGAGCAAACTTATCTCCAGGTTTAATAATTTTATTTTGGACCTTCACTCCGTTGACGTAAACACCATTGCTAGAGCGCTGGTCAGAAATGATGACTTTGTCTTCTGTAACTAGAATCATGGCGTGTATTTTTGAAATACTGGTGCT
Organism: Bdellovibrionales bacterium; assembly: GCA_020435205.1. Taxonomy (GTDB): domain Bacteria; phylum Bdellovibrionota; class Bdellovibrionia; order Bdellovibrionales; family JAGQZY01; genus JAGQZY01. The sequence continues at coordinate 5,197 of JAGQZY010000040.1, forward strand.
ATCGATGCGGATGTTTGCCCGTTGCGACCGACCAATGGTGTGCTTGCCAATGGGTATCTGAAAAATTTTGCCAGCGTTTCCGCCGTTGAGTACTTTAATGGCCCACATGCAAAGTATCTCCTACTTCAATTTTTTTGCTATCAATTTGACCCACGGAAAGTTCGATCACCGAATGTGCAAAAAGAACAGGTGCTGGAAAGCGCCAGGGTTTCAAATTTTTTTGTACTTTGCGAACTTTCATTTTTTTGTCCAGGTAGACGACGTCGATGGGGATAGACATGAAAAAAGTATGTATCCAATTGCATTGAGGAAACCAAAGTCCTTCTTGTGTATCCAAATTTTTTCGACCGATAAATCCTTTTGAGCGAGTTGAAAAGCTTGTCGCGATACGAAGATTTTTGATAATGGGTTGGTTTTTCGTTTGGTTTATGAGTTCAGCCATTAGTTGCCTCCTCCATAGACGAATTGCAGGCCAACCGGTGCAAATACCATGATAAAGACCGCGGGAATAATAAATAGCATCATTGGTATGAGGATCGCTTGTGAAGCGCGTGCTCCTGCCTTCTCGGCACGAACAAATCGCTCCAACCGCATTTGTTCCGACTGCTCTTTGAGTACATCACCAATACTGGCTCCGGTGGAGTCGGCGTCAGTGAGTACGTTCACAAAGCTGGTCACCTCGGCAATGTCGAGGCGATACGACATGTTTTTAAGAGCCTGCTCTCGTGTGCTTCCCAGGCGAATATCACGCAAGACCTTATCAAACTCTTTGGCAAGAGTGCTGTTCTCAGCTTTATCGCTAATCTTTTGAATGGCTCCGATAAAGTCAGCGCCAGCTTGTGTAGATAACGCGAGGAGATCCACAAAGAAGGGTAGGTCGATGATAATGCTGTTGTAGCGATTCTTCTTATGCTTATTAGCGTGAAAATCTGGAATGAACCATCCCAAGGGAATTGCGACAACGAATACCGGCCATGGGTAACCAAGGGAAAGTGAGAAGTTAATTACCAAAAGCATCACAGGAAAAACGATACCCCAAAGAATCTTTAAGCCAATGAACTCATCGGTATTCAACTCATTTTCAAGCCCCGCAGTGAGAATTTTATAATCGATACCTTTTCTGAAGCTTGGGTTTTTGATTCGCTTTGCATATTTCAAGGTGAGTTGATGAACGAGGGGGCGAGACAGGTTGATAATCGGTGAATCAGATTTGTCAGGAGCATCCCCGGTGGCCCAAGAAAGAGCTTTGGTATCTTCGTTGACAGAAAAAATTGTGTACACCGTCCACATTATGGAAAATGCAAAAAGTAACAACCCGCCATAGAGCAAAATTTCAGTACCCATTTCTCAACCTTTTGTTTAAAAAGTCCCCATGCACCAACTGATCCTTGCTTCTCAATCCGCACGCCGTCGCCATATATTGAAAGAGCAAGGCTATGAGTTTTCTGTGCATCCATTAGAACTATCGGAAATTCTTAAGAAAAACCTGACCCCTATTGAGCAAATTCGTGATTTAGCTCTCCAAAAGGCCAAAGCTGCGGTTGCTGAGCTTAACTCATTGAAAGGACAGGATATTTTGGTATTAGCTGCGGACACCGTAGTCCTCTTTGAGGGTCAGATCCTTGGCAAGCCAAAAAATTTTCAAGATGCGGTCCAGATGCTCAGCCAAATGTCGGGAAAAGAGCATGAGGTCATCACTGCATTTTGCTTATGGGACCTTGGTCGAGATTGTTTCGTTTTGGAACATGATATTTCAAAGGTTTGCTTCCGCCCCCTCCAAAAACAAGAAATCATCGAGTATGTTGAGAGTGGTGAGCCCATGGATAAAGCTGGGGCTTACGGGATTCAGGGGCAGGGTGGAAAGTTGGTCGACCGCTATGAAGGATCCTTTCAAAACATTGTTGGCTTACCTATTGAAAAACTAAAAGAGGTCTTGGATAAAAATGGATGGAGCATTAGAAAAAAATCTTGAGCGTATTCAAGGCAATATTGCTAAGGCTCTTCCTAAGGGATGCAAACCACCGCGCATTGTTGCTGTCTCGAAACACCAACCCATTGAGAAAATAAAAGACCTTTATGAGCTGGGCATTCATGACTTTGCTGAAAATTATTGGCAGGAAGCCGCCGAGAAGATTGAAACTCTTAAGGGCCTAGATATCACTTGGCATTTTATTGGCAGCCTACAAAGAAAAAAAATGAAAGACATCGTCGGCACTGTAGATTGGATTCATTCCATGGATCGTATTGAAGTCGCCGAAAAAATTTCAGAGGTGGCCCAAGAGAAGGGCCTTCGTCAAAAAGTCCTTCTACAAGTCAATGTTGCTGGTGAATTGAGCAAAATGGGGATCCCTCCTAAAGAAGTTATGATTTTTCTCCACCAGGTGCATCGCTTGCCTGGATTGGAAATCCGAGGTTTGATGGTGTTTCCTCCTCTTTGTCAAAATGATGAGGAGAGCCTGAAGTGGTTTGAGGAGGGACGACAACTTTTTGAGCTTGCCCATAAGCATTTTGGCCCCAACTTTAGTGAGCTTTCTATGGGAACCAGCCATGACTATGCATTGGCGACTCAAAAAGGGGCCACCATGTTGCGAATTGGTGAAAGTCTGATGGGCGTTAGAATTTAAAATATTGAAGTGAGGTTGAAGTGAATTTTTCCCTAAAAGATAAGAGTGTCGGCTTTATTGGCATGGGTAATATGGGCCAAGCGATTTTGCGCGGCTTGGTCACCAGCGAAACTGTCGATCCCACCAAAATTTTTGTGCACAACCGTAGCCAAGGCAAAGTGCAAAAAGTGGTCGGGCTTTATGGTTGTCAATCGACGAGTACAGCTGAAGATTTGGTCGATAAATCAGATATTGTCATTTTGGCGACCAAACCTCAGGACCTTCTTGAACTGCTTGAGCCCCTTCGCAATGCCTTTAACGAAGATAAAGTAGTGATCAGTCTTGCGGCCGGGATTCAGCTGAGAACTTTGAAAAAGTACATTCCCAAAGCCAATTTGGTGCGGGTCATGCCCAACACTCCCATTTTTATTTGTAAGGCGGTCATTGGTTTTTGTATGTCCCATTCCGATTTGATTGTGGAAAACTTGGTGAAAAAATTATTTTCCCCTTTGGGCCATGTGGTGTCTTTAGAAGAAGGGGATCCCTTTTCCGCTTTTACCGTGGCTTCAGCCAGTGGAACCGGCTTTGTTTTTGAGTTGATGCACTATTGGCAGGACTGGATCTTAGAGCACGGGATCAGCGAAGAGGAAGCTAAAAGAATCACCATTGAAACCTTCTTGGGCACCGCTTTGCTTGCCGCCAGTGAGGAGGGCCTGAGTATTGAGCAGCTCACTGAAAAGGTTGCGTCAAAAAAAGGGGTCACTGCGGCTGGATTGCAATCGATGAGGGAGCTTGAGCTTGAAGGAATACTCAGAATGAGTTTTAATAAAGCTGTAATGCGAGATCACGAATTGGGCAAAAACCAGTAAAAGCCCTTCGGATCGATTTCAGGGAGGAAAATATGAGAGTCGCGCCGATTGATATCGCCCATAAAACCTTTGGTAAAAAGATGTTTGGCTTGGATGCCGAAGAAGTCCACGATTTCCTCAGAGATATCGCCGATGAAATGGAAGCGGCCGTTCGGCAGCAGGAGCAATTACAAGAAAAGCTTCAGGGCAACGAGAAGGCCTTGGCAGATTTTCGCGATCGTGAAGATGCCTTAAAGCAGACTTTGCAAACAGCTTCGCAAATGTCTGAGCGTATGAAAGTGGAAGCTCAACGTGAATCCGAGCTTATTATCAAGGAAGCTCGCCAACGTGCTGACATCATCATCAAAGAAGCCCGCGATTCTTTGCGTAAAATGTACCAAGAGATCAACGATCTTAAGAAAGCCAGAATGCAGTTTGAGGCAGGTCTGAAGTCTCTGGTCAAAGCCCATGTGGCCATGATCGAACAGGGCCATACTGTGGTTCCAGATCCTCAAGTACAAACCAAAGTGGCTCCAGCCAAAGAAGGCAATTGTTAAAAACGAAAGTTAAGACGTCTGAGCGCAGGCGTCTTGCCTAATTCCTGTGGGGCTGGCAACGTCATCCCCATGACTAAGCAGCAAAAACGATCTTTAAAAATCATTTTCTTTACTGTCTTCCTCGATCTGGTGGGATTTGGAATCATTCTTCCCCTGATTCCCTATTTGGCTCGCGAGTTCAGTGCTTCACCCCTGGAAATTGGTTTTCTCATGGCCATTTTTTCTTTTATGCAGTTTTTGTTTTCTCCACTGTGGGGAACCTTAAGTGATCGTTTTGGTCGAAGACCCATTATTTTGATCAGTCTACTGGGGGCTGTGTTTGCCTATGTGTTTTTCGCGATGGCAAGAGATCTTTACCTTTTGTTTATCGCTAGAGCCCTCGCCGGTTTTTTTGCAGCTAATATTTCAGCAGCCCAAGCTTATATTGCCGATATCACACCTGCCGAAAAGCGCTCGGTGGGTATGGGATTGATTGGTGCTGCCTTTGGCTTAGGCTTTATTTTAGGACCGGCTATAGCGGGCATCACTGGTCCCATCGGGGAGAGTTTGGGGAGCGAGCCACCCTTCGGGATTCAGTTTTCGGCTCTTGTTGCTGCTGGTTTGAATCTTATCAACCTTATCCTGGCATTTTTTCTTTTACCGGAAACCATTCACAATCGAGAGAAAAAGGCCAAGCCTCTTCACGCCAGTCGTTGGGAATCCTTAACCTTTGTGTTTAAACATGATGTTTTGCGATCCCTTTTTATTATTTTCTTTTTAATGAGTCTTTCCATGGCACTTATGGAGGTGATGGTCTTTCCTTTTGTGCAGGATCGATTCCAGTGGGATTATAAACTGGCCAGTCTAAGTTTTGCTTACGTTGGTGTGATTATGGTTTTGACCCAAGGGTATTTTATTCGCAAATGGATTCCCCATTATGGCGAGAAAAAAGTTTTGTGGTTTGGCATTGTCGCCATGATGATTAGTTATTTTGGAATCGGTTTGAGTTCTATGATTCCCGCCCTAGCCATCGCCATGACCATCCTAGCCGTCGGCAATGGCTGTATGCGCCCCCCCATTGTTGGCCTGGCTTCAGTGATCACCAATGATCAAGAGCAAGGCTATGTGATGGGGGTGATGAACTCCATGGGTGCGGTGGGCCGAATCGTGGGACCCGTCGCGGGGGGGTGGTTTTACCAGGAGATGGGGCAAGGGGCCCCATTTTACGCCTCTGGCGTCCTCGCACTCCTTGGGCTCATATTGTATGCGGCCACCTTCGCAAAGCTACCGAATCCCCAACTTAAAAAAGCCTAGGTCTCTTGCTAGAATCCCTCGGCGCTTTATGTTAAAGAATGGCTATTATGTCAGAAGAATTATCCGATCGTTATTCGCCCCAGGAAGTGGAACAAAAGATTTACCAGAATTGGGAATCTAAGGGTTATTTTAAGGCTGAGGACCAGTCCACTAAACCACCCTTTTGTGTGATTTTGCCTCCGCCCAATGTAACGGGCTTTCTGCACATGGGTCATGCTTTAGATCACACCATCCAAGATGTATTGGTGCGTTGGCGAAGGATGTCGGGTTTCAATACGCTTTGGCTTCCAGGAACGGACCATGCTGGTATCGCCACGCAAGCTGTTGTGGAAAAAGATTTGCGTAAAAATGGTGCCGACCGCTTAGAGATGGGTCGAGAAGCTTTTATTGAAAAAGTTTGGGAATGGAAGCACCAATATGGGGATCGCATTTACAAACAGATGCGCCGGCTTGGCGATAGCGTGGATTGGGATCGTGCTTGTTTTACCTTAGATGATGGTGTGTCCAAAGCGGTACGCAAAGTTTTTGTCCATCTTTATAAAAAGGGCTGGATCTATCAGGGTGAAAAATTAGTGAACTGGTCTCCTCCGCTACATTCTGCCATTTCTGATCTTGAGGTAGTGCACAAAGAAACCAAAGGCCACCTCTACCATATTGTTTACACCGTTGACGGCAGTGGTGAAAAGTTAGTCATTGCCACCACTCGTCCTGAAACCTATTTGGGTGATACGGCAGTCTGTGTACATCCTGAGGATGAGCGCTATAAAAATTTAGTAGGGAAAACCATCACTCTTCCTATCATCAATCGCAAAATTAAAATTATTGCTGATGAGTATGTTGATCGTGAGTTTGGAACTGGGGCTTTAAAGGTCACTCCTGCCCATGACTTTAATGATTACGAGCTTGGTAAAAAACACAATTTAGAATTTATTAACATTCTTAACGTGGACGGAACTCTTAACGATAAGGCTGGCCCTTTTGCTGGGCTCAAAGCGCAAGAGGCTCGCAAACAAGTCGTGGCCCAATTTGAAGAGCTCGGCATTTTAGAAAAAGTTGAGCCACACACCCACGCGGTTGGCTATTGTGATCGGACAGGTGCTGTTGTTGAGCCTTTTTTGAGTAAACAATGGTTTGTGCACACCAAGGATCTTGCCACGCCAGCTCGTCATGTAGTCAGCAATGAGACCTCTAAGTTTGTACCGGAGTCGTGGACAAAAACCTATATCCACTGGATGAACATCATTGAAGATTGGTGTATTTCCCGTCAGCTGTGGTGGGGGCATCGCATACCAGCTTGGTATTGTGAAGATTGTAAACACGTCACTGTCAGTGAGGCGGATCCGAGTCAGTGTGAAAAATGTAAAAGTAAAAATATCAAGCAAGATGAAGACGTTCTTGATACCTGGTTTAGCTCAGCCCTTTGGCCTTTTAGCACCTTGGGGTGGCCCGAAGAAACCGAAGCTCTTAAAACTTTTTATCCAACCAGTGTGCTTGTGACCGGACACGATATTATTTTCTTTTGGGTGGCCCGCATGTTCATGATGGGACTTGAAATGATGGGGGACGTTCCATTTCGCACAGTATACATTCACGGACTTGTGCGCGACTCGCAAGGGCGAAAGATGTCCAAGTCTTTGGGGAACTCTGTCGATCCTGTGGAACTTATTGAAAACCATGGGGCGGATGCTCTGCGCTTTACTTTGATGGCACAGATGGCGACCGGTAAGGATTTGAAATTTTCCATGCAGCGTTTAGAAGGCTATCGCAACTTCATGAACAAGCTGTGGAACGCAACACGCTTTTCATTGCAAAATATGGAGGGTTTCAGGGCCCCAGCTGATGGGGTGAATGCCGTTGTAGAATCTCACCGCTTGTCGACAGCTGACAAGTGGCTGATTTACAAGCTTTCCGAAGTGGAAACTCAGGTCAATGAATATTTAGAAGACATGCGTTTTTCTGATGCCGCTAATGCGCTATATTCTTTTACTTGGCATGAGTTTTGTGACTGGTACCTCGAATTTTCTAAACCTGTTCTCTATGGCGAAAACGCTGAGCAAAAACAAGTGACCCAGTTGGTGTTGGCACAAACTCTGAATCGCATCGTGCGTATGCTTCATCCTTTTGTGCCTTTTATCACCGAAGAAATTTACAGCAAACTTCCCATTCGCGGTGAAGCCTGCATCATTGATCAATACCCAAAGCCTGCCAAGGATCGATCGTGGTTGTCTTTAGGCTCTCAAGAGGCGGCCTTTGAAATGGACTTGGTCAAGCAAGTGATCGCGGCCATTCGTAATATTCGTGGTGAGAATAGTATTAAGCCTAACCAAAAAATTAAAGCCTGGGTGACTCCCAAAGATGATCACAGCCAAAAGATTTTAGGTAATAATAAATCAGAGATCATTCGCTTGTCCTCATTAGAGAGTTGTGAGCTACAAGCCCGCGATGATTTAAAAAAATGTGCGGTCGTCCCCATTCGTATGGGTGATTCTGAAATCGATGTTGTGGTCCCTCTTGAGGGCTTAGTGGATATCGAAAAAGAAGTGCAAAGGCTAAGCAAAGCCATTGAAAAGCATGAAAAAGACATCCAGATCCTCAGTAAAAAGCTATCCAATGAAAAGTTTGTCGCCAATGCCCCAGCTGATGTGGTGGAGGCCGACAAGCAGCTATTGAGCGAAATTGAGTCTAAAGTGGCCCAAATGAGGACCTCTTTAAACCGATTGAGCTAATTTATTTTTAACCAGACCTAGTCATTTCAATAGTTTACAAATGGGGTCTGGTATTTTTTATATAGACTTATATAACTTTATATAATATTATATAAGTCTACCTTAAAGGAGGGACATAAAATGAAAACAGTATCAATTGAGCAACCGTGGGTGAGATCTCGCAATGGATGGATCCTTGGTGTTTGTGAAGGCATTGGCCGTCGATTTGATATGGCCCCTGGAGTGGTTCGCCTCTTGTGGTTGCTGAGTGTGTTGTTTTTAGGTTTTGGATTCTTCTTTTACTTTATTGTGGGAATCAGCTTACCGGTGGAAGGTAAAGAACATTTGGCCTATCAACCTCGAATTCTAGGTGTGTGTGCAAGACTCGCCCGAGCCTTGAATTTTGATGTGGGTTTAACCCGAGTGTTAGCTGTGGTCATTGCCTTAGGATCTTTAGGGACCACTCTCCTCGCATATATTATTCTGCACTTTTTGGTGCCGAATATTGAGGAAAAGCAAATCCCTCAAAAACAAGTTTAGTTATTGAAAACGGCTGGGGAAATCCAGTCGTTATTTCACTATACAAGTATAGATGTAGGCGATGCCAAAGCTGAGAGGGGTGAAGCTCACTTTTTCATACATGCCAGTACTCATGATCTCGTCAGCAAAGTCTTGGCCACAGGGAAACACTTGGGAAGAATCATTGAGATACTGATAAGCTTTTGGCTTTCCAGAGATCACACCGCCCAACCACGGTAAAACTTTGTGGGAATAAAAGTTGTAAAAATCTCTGATCACCGGAGTTCTTATTTGGCCAAACTCAAGGATCATCACTCTTCCACCAGATTTGGTGACACGAGCCATGTCTTTAATGGCCATTTCTCTTTGCTCGACATTGCGAATGCCGAAGGAAATACTCGTCACATCAAATTGATTCTCATCAAAGGGTAGGGCACTTGCATCGGCAAGGCGAAACTGAATATCTAGGTTTTTAGCCTTAGCCTTTGCAGGAGCCACATCAAGCATTTCTTGGCAGAAATCAGTGCCAATCACTTCGCCGGAATCACCCACGACTTTTTTAAACTCGATAGCCAAATCGCCAGTGCCGGTGGCACAATCTAAAACTTTGCCACCCATGGCAATGCCACTCATTTTAACAAGTTTCTTTTTCCAGACGTGGTGAATACCAAGGCTCAATACAGAATTCGCCTGATCGTAAGACTCGGCGATTTCACTGAACATATTTTTAATAGTCTGCTCGCGCTTATCCATGACTCAACTTTCTGTTGGCCAATTGCAAATAAGGTTGGATTTGGTCCATCAGAGCTTGAAAGTCGTCAAAGTTGAGAGCTTGAAAACCATCGGATAAGGCTTTGCTGGGATCAGGGTGAACTTCCACCATAATTCCATCAGCGCCAGCAGCAATAGCCGCCCTGGCCATTGCAGGGATTAAATCGGGTCGACCCGTTCCGTGAGAGGGATCGACAAAGATGGGAAGTTCTTGAGTTTGTTTTAAGTAAGCCACGCTGGCCAGATCGAGTGTGTTTCGCAAAGGACCTTCAAATGCACGAATGCCACGTTCGCAAAGAATCACGTTTTCATTGCCACCCTTAATTAAATAGTCAGCGGCTTTTAGCCATTCTTTGATAAGGGCAGAGAAACCTCTTTTTAAAAGTACAGGCACTTTGTATTGGCCCAACTCTTTTAAGAGTTCATAGTTATACATGTTGCGACTGCCTACCTGAAAGCAGTCTACGATTGGCATGAGAGTATCAATTTGTCTGGGGTCAGTGACTTCGGCTATGAAGGGGGCTTTGACTTGATCTTTCATGCGGCGGACGAGCTCGAAAGCCTTTTCCCCAAGGCCTTGGAAGGTGCCGGGCTCCGTGCGCATCTTAAAAATGCCGCCCCGCACAATAGAGGCGCCCTGCTGTTGTACAAATTCAGCTGTTGGCAAAAATTGCTCCGCCGACTCAATAGAGCAGGGACCAGCGATTACCGCAAAGGAAGAAGGACCTACGCTTACAGGACCAATATTCACAGTTCGAGTCATATGTTTCTGTCCTCCACCGGGCACATTACCAAAGAAAACTGCAGGTGCCTAGCGGACTCTCTGGCAAATTCGCAATTTCCTCCTAGGGGGGAGCTATTCAAATGATCAGATCTATGGAATAACTCCTTCGATGCTGCGAGATATTGAAAAAAAGGACCTGGAATCCCTTTTAGACCAAGGAGCTGTGCTGTCAGATAGCAATAGTCTTTGGCTATTTTGGGGGGATAGTCATAGTCAGTCTGTGCGTCCGGCTGGGCCGGCTATTTTTGAGATGCCTTTTTTTAGTGAAGCCCACATTCAGTGGCGAGTTTATGAGAATGTCGCGCGCCTGACTATGAATGTGGCGAGAGCTCTCTTCCCATTCAACAAAAGCATCCTTCCCCAGGTGAAGTGGCAACCTGCCGACCGCGATCTTTTTTCCCAGCAATTTGCGTGGGTCAAAAATCAGATTCAAGATGCAGGGATTAAAAAGCTTGTTCCTTACACTTTAGAAAAAGGTTCTATGTCATCTATTGGACCGGAACAAAGAGAAGCTTTCATCGGCAGGGCTCTGACCTTTTCTCAAGGTTACCTTTATGGCCGGTGGGAGGGTGAAAAAGGGTATATTGGACGAACTCCAGAAGTTTTAATCGAACAGTCCTCACCAACAGAGTTTTCCACTATGGCTTTAGCCGGAACAGTGCCTCTGTCTGAGTACGAACTCAATCCAAATTCCTTTGAAAAAGATCCCAAACAATCCGATGAACATCAATGGGTTGTGGATGATATAGCCAACGTGCTTAGTCATTTTGGTGACGTTCATGTCAGTGAGCGAAAGGTGGCAAAAACACCAAGTCTTGCTCACTTGCAAACCAATATTAAGTTAGTGAGTCGCCAGTCTTTGGATCTAGAAAGCCTTATTATCCAACTTCATCCCACGCCCGCCCTGGGTGCCTATCCAAGGGAGAAGGGCTTAGCGGCTTTAAAACAATTGGACGGAGTGCTTTCTCGAGACGAGTTGGGGGCTCCCTTTGGTTTGTCTTTCAATCCTAATAAAGCTTTGGTGCTGGTGGGTATTCGCAAACTACAATGGGAGCACAACAATATCCAGATTGCATCCGGTTGTGGAGTGGTACAAAGCAGCGAGCTTGAAAGCGAATGGCAAGAGTTAATGGCAAAAAGAAACTCCGTTAAAAATCTTTTTGGTGTGCAATGAATATCGAATTAAGTCGAAATATTCTAAGATGGTTAAGCCAACAAGGGGTTCGCAGTCTTTGTCTTTGCCCTGGCGGGCGCAATGCACCTTTGGTCGCTCAGCTCGAGCAGACCCAAGGCTTTGAAGTTTTCAGTTTTTATGATGAAAGGTCAGCTGCATTTTTTGCCCTCGGCCGCAGCCGTCGCGATCAAGAGCCCGTCGCCGTGTTCACCACCTCTGGGACAGCGGTGAGTGAAACTCTCAATGCAGTTATTGAGGCCCATTATTCCAAAACTCCCCTAGTGATTGTATCAGCAGATCGCCCTCCTTTTTTGCGAGGCACTGGCGCGCCCCAAACCATTGAGCAGGTGGGGATATTTGGTGAATACGTAGAAAATGTTTTTGATCTCACCCCAGATTCTATTGTCGATCTGAGTTGGTCCAGACAAAGGCCATTGCATATTAATTTATGTTTTGACGAGCCGTTGATTGATGAAAATATAGAAAACTTACATGTGGAAACTCAATCTCATCATATTTCAGAAAAATCAGAGTTTGAGGTTCCCGAGGAGTTTACCAAGCCCCTCATTGTTCTCTCAGGTATGAATGACAATGAATCCAAAGCTGTTGAATCCGCTTTGCAAAGTTGGCGTGGTCCTATTTTTGCCGAATGTCTCTCTGGGCTGAAGTCTTCTGAAAAGTTGAAAAATCAATTAGTGAAGTGTGGAGATCCAATCATTCGGCGTTGGTTAAAAAGGGGAGAGTTTGATTCCGTGATTCGCATTGGTGATGTACCTCTTGGCAGGTTCTGGCGCGATTTAGATAAAAGAAACTTTCCTGTCCTCAGTTTATCGAGCAAACCATTTAGCGGACTTAAAGAGGGGTTTTTAAAGCTCATGGATCTCGCCGGCTTGAGTGAAGAATCCATTTCTTGTGAGGAGAGAAAGTGGTTTTCATGGCAAGGCGAGGATCAAGAGTTTTTTAATCAGTCGCAAAAACTCTTATCCCTCTTTCCAGAGAGCGAAGTGGCTTTGATACATCAACTTTCCCAGCAGATAGAGGGAGCCGTTTTTTTAGGGAACAGCATGCCTGTGCGTGTTTGGGATTTAGTGGTGAGAGACTTTGCCGGCCCCCTTTATGCCAGCCGTGGTGCCAATGGAATTGATGGTCAGGTCTCGACGGCTTTTGGTTTTTCGAAAAAAGATCAGACCATGAATATCCTATTGGGAGATTTAACGACGCTCTATGATTTTTCCGGATTTTGGCCGAGCCAAACATTAAAAGAGCAAGGGCATCGGGCAAGACTCTTTGTTATTAACAATGGGGGTGGCCAAATATTTTCACGCCTTTTTGCTAGCCCACTCTTTTTAAACAGCCACAACCTGCAGTTTAAAGCCCTTGCTGATATGTGGGGTTGGTCTTACCAAAGATGGGATGGCTCTGAGGACCTCAAGGCCGCCCCATCGGAAATGGAAATGGTGGAAGTGGTACCCCATCCTCAACAGTCCCATGATTTTTGGCAGGAGTTTGACTCCCAATGGCTCCAATAGAAGTTCATTTTTTCCATGGCTTTTTAGGTCTACCCAGTGACAGTGAAAATCTGAGCCAAGCTTTAAAGCCCCATGGCATCAAAGTGGTCGCCCATGATTTCTGGCGGGATTTGAGATCTTTAAGTAAGCCTGGCTTTCTTCAGTGGCAAGCTTTGAAGGTTACAGAGCTTAAAGCCTCCTCATGCGAACTGGTTTTGGTCGGATATTCTTTAGGGGGAAGGCTCCTCATGGGCCTGCCAACACAGCACCTGCCTCGGCTTCAAGAGGTTTATTTTTTGGCAAGCCACCCGGCTTGGCTCACGAAGGAAGAACGGGCTCAGCGCTGGCTGCAAGATCAAAAATGGGCGCAAAGATTTCTTAATGAAGACTGGGCTCAGCTTATGATGGACTGGCAAAATCAATCTGTTTTTTCCGGGGACGCTCCGCTGGCACGCAGAGAGGGAGACTTCCATCGTAAAAATTTAGCCTTGGCTCTCACTGAGTTTTCAGTCAGCCGGCAAATTCCATGGCAAGGGGAACCCGAAAGATCTCACTGGATCTATGGAGATCAGGATCCGATCTACAGTCAATGGGCCCAGCAAATCAGAGAAAAACTTCCCCATCAAAAAATCACTGGACTCACTGGCTTTGGTCATCGTTTGCCATTGCAGGCTGCGGAATCTATCGCGAAAATCATTTTAAGCGACCTTGAGAAGCAGAGCTAGACCTGGCCCCCCATGTTTGCTAAGTCCATGCTTATGACCCAATCGATGCAATCGTGGCTGCTTGCCTTTCGTTTGAAAACCTTAACTGCGGCGTTTATTCCGGTATTGGTGGGGACCTGTCTTGCCCTATCTACGGGACATTTTTCTGGCTGGTGGATTACCTTCTATTGTTTAGCAGGCGCCTTTTGCATTCAAATTGCGACTAACCTTTTTAACGATGCCATTGATTTTAAAAAAGGAGCGGACACCGAGGAGCGCATTGGCCCGCAACGGGTGACTCAAAGCGGCCGCTTGAGTGAAAAACAGGTTTGGATGATTGCGTTTAGCTTTTTGTTACTCGCTATTTTTTTTGGATGGCCTCTCGTTTGGCGCGGAGGTCTGGTCATTGTTTTGTTAGGGCTTATCTCTTTATTTTTAGCTTATGGTTATACTGGCGGCCCTTTTCCATTGGCTTATTTGGGTCTTGGTGACCTTTTTGTGATTTTGTTTTTTGGTTTGTTTGCTGTCGGGGGCACCTTTTATTTACAGGGTTTGGAGTTTTCTTTAGAAGCTTTGGTTGCAGGTCTTCAAGTGGGATTTCTTTCCACTATTTTGATAGCCATCAATAACTTGAGAGATAGCGAAAGTGACAAAAAGGTCAATAAAAAGACCTTAGCCGTTCGTTTCGGGGATAGATTTGTAAAATGGGAAATCGGACTTTTATTTGCTCTGGTTTATTTATTTAACTTTTATTACCTTTATTTAAAACCAAACCTGTGGTTGGCATTGAGCTTTCTATCCTTGCCCTTAGCTATTTTTATTATTCGATTTGTGATTTCTGTTAGGCAAAAGGCTCATTTGAATAAGGCCTTGGGCTTAGCCACCCTTCACCAGATGGTGTTCGGCATTTTATTGTCTTTAGGTTTCGTGTTGTCGTGATTTGGATATCCCCTTATAAACTTCAGTTTAAAAGAGGTGGGGCTAACCGCTCAGGCTTTCTCATTAAAATGCAGACTGATGAATTTGTTGAAGGTTATGCGGATTGTTTTCCTTGGCCCGAGTTTGGAGACCCTAGTGTTGAAGCCTGTGTGGAGCTTATTAAAAGGGGGGAGTCTAGCCCTCTTCTTGCTCAAAGCCTTCATTTTGCAAAAATAGATGGTCTTGCCCGTGCGCAAAAGAAATCTTTGTTGGGCGAAGTAAAATGTAAAAACCATGCCCTTTTGTATTCTCGTCAGGATTGGGATCTTTTGCCGCAGTTTTTGGAACTGGGTTTTGATTGCTTCAAAATGAAATGTGGCGCTAACCGGGAAGCCGAGCAAGCTTGGCTGAATAAAGTTTTTGATTTTGCTGATTTTAAAGTGCGTCTGGACTTTAACTTTCGTTTTTCAAATCCCTGGTTTGATTTTTTAAATCGATATTCGGATCGAATTGAATATGTTGAGGATCCCTCAACTGATCTTCAGGTTTGGAAAGAGTGGCCGGGGAAGTGCGAAGTGGCGCTCGCTAGGGATCAGTTCCCTGGGAATTTACCTGAAAGTCTTTTCCAGGTGCAAATTATCAAGCCGGCTAAACAAGGTTTGCAAGACTATTCTAGTCGGCCCAAAATATTTTCTAGTTATCTTGACCACCCAGTTGGTCAAAGCTTTGCTTTTTGGCAGGCTCTGCAGTCCGAGAACCTAGACGGAACCCATGGACTCTTGTCCCACTTTGTGTATGAGGACACAGCTTTTTCTCAGGCATTGGTTGTGGAGGGCCCTTGGCTTCAGGCGAATCAGGGATGGGGCATTGGTTTTGATGACTTATTGAAGGAGCAAGAGTGGATCGCCCTTCATTAAACCGACCATTAGGATTTTCATCTGATGATTTTGCTAAGAAATCGTTTTGGACAAATTCAGACAGTTCTCTGCTTTTAAATCCAAAGTTAGGTGATTGCGAAAAAAATCATTTGAAAAATGAATTTAAAAGGTGGGCTCCTCCGGCGAGCCTCGGTCTTTTGAGCTCGGGGACTGAGTCGCAAAAAGCAGGCGCCTTTAAAATGGTGGTGCTCCCTAAAATAGCCCTATTGTCCGCAGCGGAAGTGGTGAATCAATACTTTTCCTTAGATCAAAACTTAACCTGGCTTAACCCACTGCCTTTATTTCATGTGGGCGGACTTGCCATTTGTGCCCGAGCCTATTTGGCAAAGGCAAGACTTCATTTTTTAGAAAATTGGTCTGTGGATAACTTTGTTGATCTTTTACATAAGCATGATATTGCACTGACTTCTTTAGTGCCCACACAAATTTATGACTTGGTTCTTAAAAGTGTGATGGCTCCGGCCTCGTTAAAATTTGTCTTTGTCGGCGGGGGGGCGCTTTCTAAAGATTTATATGGGAGAGCTCGCCAGCTCGGTTGGCCCCTCATTCCCTCTTATGGGATGACGGAAACGAGCGCCATGCTTGCCGCGGCTGCACCACAGAGTTTGCAAAGCATGGAATTTCCTGGAATCCAGCCTTTACCCCATATGCACTGGGAGCAGCGAGCGAAGGAGAGCTGGGCGATTGAGGGCCCTTCTCTTTTTTCTCATTACTTATTTGTGAATGGGGACCATAGCGAGTGGCAGCAGAGGCCCCATCCGTTTCCACTCGATGACCGACTGATTTTTGAGGGTCATTCCATTTTTGTGCTTGGGCGAAAAAGTGAGTTAGTAAAAATTCTTGGTGAGTCGGTGAACCTGAAAGCCCTTCAGGAGAAGATTGAAAAGATCAGTGCTGGTTATTGGCACGGAGGGAATTCGTTTATTCGCCCCTTGCCAGATCCCCGCAAAGGATATCGTCTGCAGTTGGTTACGGATCAAGAGGAAACGACTCTATTCGATTCCCTCAACGCAGGCCTTTTGCCCTATGAACGGCTCGATGAGATCTATAAAGTGAAAAATCTTCCTCGCTCACCCCTGGGAAAAATTCTCAAATCTCAAGTGGAGTGAAGAAAATCTCCTCGATGAATGGATCCCTGGCCTTGGTGGGTCAGGTTTTGTCCAAATAAGATTTGTCCATCTTTCGAGTGGAAGGATTTTAAGTCTTTTAAAACACTAGGATCTTGCTCTCCCGTTTTTTGGTCAATGGTGATCACTTTGCAGCGAGTGCAAGGCTTCACGGATAAAAAAGGGATGTCTCCAATTTGAAAGGCCTCCCAGCTTTCTTCAGCGAATGCAGCTGCGCGACCCACAACAATGTTGGGGCGAAAAGATCCCATCGCGACGGGAGTTGAGCGAGTCTTGTTAAATTCGTCCAGGCTGTTTTCGTTGGTGAGTAAAAAGGGGTAACCGTCGGCAAATCCAATAGGTGTTTTCGGACCGTGGTTCCCTGAGGTGCTCCGTTGGTTACGATGGCTGACTTTGAGCAAGCGGAGTGGTTTATTAAACATTTCGCTAAACCACTGGTCGATCTCTCGGCTCACAGATTCTGCGGACTCCTCTTTCCCAAAGATCCTATAGGTGATGTTTTCTCCTTCACCATGCAGGGGAACATCTAATTTTTGGCCGTCGATCTCCAGGGTTAAAGCATCGGACTCTAGATGGGTTATGAGTTGGCTAAGTTCAGGCAGGACGCGTTGACTGACAAAGCTATTGTGGCTGTCGATGAGCATCCACTGTCGGTCCCAACGAGGACCCGTCGGGCCAATTTCCATGGTTTCCAGCTCAATGCCTCGCGCAGATTTGAGCGGATAAATGAAAAGATGACGTATTTGTGCTAGCAATGAAAGCTCCTAGGTCATGAAAAAGCTTTTTTTTCATTGATGGGACCATTAGTATACAGATCTTGAGGGCACAACGGAAAAAGCCATGAATTTGCAACTGGTCATCATTCATAACGATATGGTCATCGATAGCCTAAGCTTGGCTCCCGGTGATTATAAAATAGGTCGCTCCAAGTCCTCTAATATTGTGGTGCAGCATTTCTCTCTTCATCGTGATCAGGGTCTTTTGTTTTTCGAAGAAGGCCAGTGGTTTTACAAGGACCAGCAAAGTGGTCGCACACAAATTATTAATGACAGCGAAGCCATTGAGTTGAGCGGCCATATTTCTATTGCGACGGCTCAATACGTCGAGATGGAAAAGACCCATCTCTCTGATTTTGCCACCATCCACAAAAAACGGAGGACGCGACTCAAGCAGCGATTGGCTATCGTAAGTACAATGACTGCGGTTCTGCTTCTATTCACTGTTGTTGGCTATAATATTTTCCGTACGGATAGCTATCCCATGACGGAAAATAATTTGTTGAAAGAGGTTCGAAGTAAAATTGTTGAGTTTGAAGCGAATCGCGATGAGAGAGCCATCAATGATTTAAAAAAATATGCGGGGCTTAAGGACTCTGATTTTAAAGAAGCCAGTGGTTTTTGTACTGGTTTTTTAGTTGCCCCCAATGTTGTATTGACAGCGAGCCACTGCTTATTTGGTGGGATGGTTATCGATCTATCCAATGATTTTCATCTGAAAACTCATGATGGAAAAGAGCATAAAGTTTTGAGTGTGCTGGGATTTGATATCAAGAGGGATTATCTTTACTTAGAAACCGAGGGGATGGAAAGTTACGGCCATCTTGAGTTTGCTCCTGAGTTTCACATTGAGCAAAAAGTTTTTACAGTGGGTAACGTGCACGGGGAGGGGATTGCCATTCGCGATGGGATCATTTCCAGTGAGACCACTGACCTCAATGATCCGGATATCAAATACATCCGCTATAGTGCGGGCGCGAGTCCTGGCAACAGTGGTGGTCCTCTTTTAGATGAATTTGGCCGTATTGTTGCCCTGGTTTTTGCATCGACCTGGTCAGAAAACTTTAATTTGGGGACATCGGCGACCGATTTAAAAGCGGGCTTTGAACAATTTGTGTCTCAAAAGAAAAAGGGGCAGAAGGTCACCATCGCTGTAAAGAAAATTATGAACTTCAATGCACAGACCATGCTTCAAGCTCTTTCCCTTCCCTATCTCAATCAGTTTGATGAATATCCTGAGGTCATAGACCAATTTAGTGAAGTGGCTGTTGAGGTCCAAGTTCCCATTCCTTTTGAAAGTGTGGACGAGGTGATTTTGGGCCCTTTAAATGCTGCTGTCATTTTGGCTTTTGAAACCGTGCAAAAAATTTTGAAAGAGAATCATGAAATTGTTTTGGATTGGACGTCTTTCGTAACTAAAAAAACACCAGCCATCCTGCCTTCCCAGTTGGATTTTAGCCAGTCTTACATGGTGAAAGTTGGCGGGAGGTACTATCCAAAAATTGCCGGTTTTATAGACAGCCCTTCTAAATCGGATTTTACCAAATATGTTGAGCAATTTGAAAAAGAGAACAAGTTCGATTTTCAGTCTTATGGATATAATATAACAGAGACTGATAAAAAAATTGGAATTTCCAAGGAAAGTGTTTTTTATAAGCCTAAAAACAACTCAGGCACAAAGCTGAGATTGCAAGATCTAGCACAAGGGGTTCCCTATTCCCAGTTGGTCCTAGAATCGGGATATGATTTCAAAGAGCAAAGTAACCCTTTTAATCTGCAGCTTTTCCTCAAAAACTTTCTTGGCGACCAGGGTGTGCTCGCTAATGCGGCCTCACTTTTTGTGCGTCCGAACTCGGTTAAAGATTTTACTATTAAGAATATTGAGCTTAAAGATCTGCCCGAGCCTGAGGCCGTATCTGATTCGGTAGGTAGAACTTGGTTGCGAAGCTCCATTAAACTGTTTGAATCAACCACCTTGTACACCTATTGCCTTAAGCTACCCGAGGGACCTCTGTGCATTGGCCGTATTTTTAATATCACTAACGATTTTTTGTTAAAAACTATTGAAGGCAACTTTAGAAAATTTATTTTGTCTCACTTAATTATTAATCCCTATTTTTGGGATAAAGGGGATTTGCTTAAATACATGAAAGCGGGTCGAGCCAAGTTTATGCCCTCCATGCGCGGCATTGAGTTTAGCGAACAAACCGACCCATGGGTTAAGCTCAAGTCTTTCCCTTTTCGCTTTAAGATACCTAACTTTCAAAATATTCAATCTTTAAGACTGCAGTCGGGTCTTTATGGAACAGACGGAAAGGTTGCCTGGACTGGCTATGGTGTTGAGTGGGTCGATGCTTCAAAGGACAAGGCCAAAGTTTGTGGTATTGGCCTGGAGCCCTTTAATAGTCAATCGAGCTTCATTTTGAACTACCTAAGAGATCGCCGAAAACAAGAAA
>JAGQZY010000041.1 GCA_020435205.1 Bdellovibrionales bacterium
CATCCATGCGCGAGCCGGTATCAATCAAAGCCGTGGCAATAATAGTTAGGCTTCCGCCTTCCTCAATATTGCGAGCAAAAAAAAAAAAACGCTTGGGCTTATGAAGGGCATTGGAGTCCACACCACCAGAAAGAATTTTTTTTTATTTTTGAACCACCGTGTTGTAGGCGCGGGCTAAACGGGTGATAGAATCCAAAAGAATCACTACATCATTTTTGTGCTCAACTAAACGCTTGGCCTTTTCAAGGACCATTTCAGAAACCTGAACGTGGCGAGTTGGAGGTTCATCAAAGGTAGAGCTCACAACCTCACCCTTCACGTTTCTCGACATATCCGTCACTTCCTCCGGGCGCTCGTCGATTAAAAGCACGATTAGCTTCACCTCAGGATGATTGGTAGAAATGGCATTGGCAATATCTTGCAAAAGAACCGTTTTACCCGTTCTTGGTGGCGCCACAATCAGAGCTCTTTGACCTTTTCCAAGGGGTGCCATCATGTCCACCACGCGAGTGGTAAACTCGTTCGGGGCATGTTCAAGCTTTAATCTTTCATTAGGGTAAAGCGGCGTTAAGTTATCAAAAAGTATCTTTTCTTTGGATTTTTCAGGGGCCTCATAGTTAAGCTCTTCCACCTTCAAAAGGGCAAAGTATCTCTCCCCTTCTTTTGGCGAGCGAACCGTTCCGCTCACCGTGTCCCCTGTTCGAAGACCAAAGCGACGAATCTGAGATGGACTCACATAAATGTCATCGGGACCAGGAAGGTAGTTATAATCTGGCGATCTTAAGAACCCATAACCATCAGGAAGAATTTCCAAAACCCCTTCACCAAAGACATCCACTAATTGCGAGGCTCTTTTGAGAACTTCAAACACAAGTTCTTGGCGACGCATACCTGCTGCATTTTCAATCTTTAGTTTTGTAGCCAAAGCCAAAACCTCTTCAATTTTTTTGGTTTTAAGGCCCTTGGAACTTAAGGCTGCCTTTTCATCAGCGGTCAGTTCAACATCCGATAAATCCACCGGCTCAGAACTGGTCACTGGAGGCAGATCATCGGACATAGGTTGTTGGTCACCACGGTTTGAGCGGCCACCTCGATTATTTCGGCCGCCTTTATTGCGTTGATTGCGTTGGTTCCGCTTATTGTTGTGGCGGTGACCGCCGCCAGATGAAGCTTCACGCTCTTCGCTAGATTTGCTGCGAGCAGGAGCAGCTTCTTCTTTTTTCTCTACCTTTTCTTCAACGGTACCTGTTTCTGACATGATATCTCCGGATAGATGAGTAATAGTCGATTGGATGGGTGTTGGTTCAATTCCTAAATGTTTTTGGGAAACATTAATGACAAAATTAATGTCGGCAGATTAGCCAAAATATAAAGGGGGTAAAAGGGAAATTTCAAATTGACACATGTTGGCAAAAAAGAAACGTCGAACTTTTTGCCACTTTCAATGAATTCGGCCCAAGCTGATACAAAACCCCCCTTCTTATGTATAAAAGCTGTCCACCATTCTCAAAAAAATGAAGCCATCCTCCGATAAGCCTTTATGGAGGATATGTTCTATGGAGAAACCGGCACCAAGATTACCTTTAAAGTTACCCATTGAGTTTCGCAAAAATTACTCGAGAAAGTCCGATTATGGTGACCTTCAGAACATCAGTTTAACGGGGGCCTTCCTTGTGCACGATGTGAATGAAATTGCTATAAACGATAAAATCAATATTCACTTCAAGGTGAGTGGACGCGAAAGAACCCTACAAGCCTCAGTAGTATGGTTAAACTCAGATGGCTGTGGCCTGCAATTTCACCCAGACAATAACCGCGATGTGCAAATCGTGGATGATCTGATGTACTTTGTAAAAGACCGTCGCACAAAAAACCGTACGGTTCTTGATAGTATCTTTTCAAGAGTGAGCTAAACCCAAACCCACTTTTTTGAAACAAAAAAGGCTTGGTGAAAACCAAGCCTTTTCTTTTTTTGCCTGAAAATTTTCTTAAACTTGTGTTTGCGAAAAATTCACTCGCTTTGCACGGCTTCGGCGAATGAAAATCAACATAATGATAAAGGCAAGAATCAGTAGCCCACCAATCGCACCCATGATCATAGTGTCGTCTTGCGCGGCGGCCAACATATCTCCGGTCTCACCACCAAACTTTGGCGGAGCCTTAGGCTCCATAGACTTTTTAGCCACCGGAGCCGGAGGAGGTGGTGGCGGTGGAGGTGCTAAAGGCTTTCCACCGGGAGGTTCGTTATTCACTTGTCCAGCCGCTGGTGGTGGGGGATTGAAATCTTCCTCTAGCTCATCAATATTCACTTCTTCTAAAGGCTCTGGATCTGCAACTTGCGCAACCTCTTGCGGCATATCAGGTTCCATTGGATCCATCTCTTCGATTTCTGCTGGAGGCTCGGCCTCAGCCACCTCTTCAACCATAGCTTCAGGTTCTGGCGCTGGAGCTGGCTCTGCTACCGGCTGTGGAGCTGGTTTCTGCTTTGGCGCTTTGGCCATTTGCGTGTCCATGCCGTCCGGCCAATAACGAATCTGTAATCCCGCAGGTAAACGGTCCTTGGAGTCTATGTTTTCATTTGTGGCATAAACTTCCATCCAACTTCTATTATGACCCAAAAGCTTTTTTGAAAGCTTCCTTATATTGTCACCCTCTTGAGTGGTGTAATATTGAGGGGGAATTCCCATGTCCTCATAATAGGTCTTCATCGACTTATCATTAGGGCTACTCGGGGAAGAATAATAAACCTTGTCCCCGACTTGCAGAGTTCGACCTTGATGATAAGGGTTAAAAGAATAAAGATCTTTGGTTAAGTCAGCCCCATATATTTTTTGTGAAATGGACCCCATATTATCACCAGGGCGAGTGACGTAAAGTCTGTTTACATTGGCACCACCACGACGAAACGCGGTCGACTTCATCTTTTTCACTGGAATAAAGCCGGGACCATCCGTCGAGGCTTCTGTGTAGTCTGTGGCATCTGCAAAAGTAGGGGTATCAACCACGGGAGCATCATCTCTAGCAAAAAGATCTTGCTCCTCATTGTTAGACATTGGTTCTGCAGGAATGTCTGCATAGCCGCCGCCCTCGTCTACAAACACAGAGTCTTGAGCAAATTCATCGGCAACAGCTTGATCTGTCGCTGCACTGGCACCAGCGGCTCCTGCACCATAGTCATCATCGGGGTAATCATCAGAGGCAAACTCATCATTGAGAGCCTCTTCTCCTGTCACCGCCACCGGTGATTCAGCTGCGCCAACCTCTAAGGTCTCTTCGGCGGCAAACGGGTCGGCTTCTGTTGCTGCAACATCGCTACCTTCAGCTTGGACCGCATCACCAGGCTTCTTAGATTCGTCTTCGAAATCATCGTAGGCATACTCATCGGTAGCACCTCCGTCTTCGGAAACTGTCGCGGTTTCTGGCTCATCGCTGCTGGATTTAAAAATACTACATCCGCTGATTGACAGAGATAGTACTAAGGAGAGGGTCATCAGTATAATCGAGTGTTTCATAGCTGTTCCTCAGTTATGTCTTTAAAGTCTTCCTGACAGTATTATTAGATCATACAAAAATTAGGGAGGGAAACAGCTTGTCAATTTCCCATTCTCTGGTCGAGGCTCTCGGACAAGAGTCTAGGGGGCCTACTGTTCGGGGGCTGTGGTTAGGCTGAAATGCGCCCCGACTTTAATATTGTTTTTTTTGAACCAGCCTTGGTTAACCTCAAGTGCATACTGACACTGGCAATTGCTTGGGTATTGAGTCGTATGCTGTACCTTTTCTAAAAGGCTCTGAGGTTTCATGTCATAGATCTCTTTTAAAACTTTGTTTTTATCAAAATAGCCTATACTCAAAGGAATGTAGGTGTTCTTCATCCAAAATACCAAAGGTTGCTCAGAGGGAAAAACAAACAACATTCCCTTATTTTTGCCAAGCTCCGTCCTGTGCATTAACCCTTGTTGCCGATCTTGGAAGTTTTTAGCAATCTCGACTTCAATTTTTTTGCTTTTATCAAAGGTCATCGTTCCCTTGGGCAGCTCATCGGCTATTAGCAATGATAAGGAAAGAAGTGTGGACATCAAAATTGTCATTTGCTTAACTCCTCTTTGATAAGTTTATTCACCAACTCGGGATTCGCCTGCCCTTTAGACGCCTTCATAACCTGGCCAACAAAAAATCCAAACAATTTATCCTTGCCAGCTTTATATTCAGCGACCTTGCTGGCATTGGCTCCTATAATGTCTTGAACCATTTTTAAGATGGCGCCTTCATCCGTGATCTGAGAAAGACCCAAGTCTTTGACTAAAACCTGTGGATCTTTACCAGACTTCCACATTTCTATAAAAACATCTTTGGCCATTTTTCCGGAAAGAGTTTTACTATCCACCAATTGGATCAGCTGCGCGAGTTGTTTTTCCTTGATCGGCAGGTTTTGAAAGCTGGATTTGCTTTCATTGAACTCCCGTAAAAAATCACCCATAATCCAATTGGCCGAGGCCTTAGGGTTACCACTTTCACTCGCCACCTTTTCAAAAAAATCGGCGAGCTCCTTTTCGCTGGTCAACAGCTCGGCGTCATCAAGACCAAGAGCATAGTTGTTTTGAAAACGCTCCATCCTCTGCATGGGTAGCTCTGGTAAACTTTGCCGCAAGTTTTCGATGGTGTCGTCTTCAATGAGCAAAGGAAGCAAGTCCGGATCCGGAAAGTAGCGATAATCTTGGGCGTCTTCTTTCTTACGCATGGAAAAGGTTTTGTTTTTTGTTGAATCATAGAGGCGGGTTTCCTGTACAATTTTTTCGCCAGCCTCGACAGCGTGGATTTGTCGGTGAATCTCATACTCTAAGGCCTTTTCAATAAAGCGGAAGGAGTTAATGTTTTTTAACTCAACCTTTGTTCCCAATCGGGTTTCACCCTTTTTACGAATACTCACGTTACAGTCACAACGTAAGCTACCCTCTTCAAGATTTCCATCGCAAACGTCAACAAACCGTAAAATTTGTCGAACGGCTTTAGCATAGGCGGCAGCCTCTTTCGGACTTTTGATTTCTGGCGCCGAAACTATTTCTAATAGTGGGATGCCAGCACGATTGAGATTAATGAGGCTGTGCTCTCCTTGGTGGATGGATTTACCTGCATCCTCTTCCATGTGGGCTCTTTCTAAATGAATTCTTCGTTTTTCTCCATCGACATAAAAATCAACAAAGCCTTTTTGACAAATCGGTTCCTCATACTGAGAGATCTGGTAGCCCTTTGGCATGTCGGGATAAAAATACTGCTTGCGTGCAAACACGGAACGCTGTTGGACTTCGCAATTCAAAGCCAGCCCGGTTTGGATCGCCAACTCCACAGCCTTGGCATTGAGGACGGGGAGGGTGCCGGGCATACCCGCGCACAAGGGGGTGACGTTCTCATTGTCCCCTTTTGCAAAATCTGTGGACGCTGAAGAAAAGCACTTCGACCTCGTTTGAAGCTGCGCATGGATCTCTAAGCCAATGACAACATCGAAATCACCATACATTGGGCTTCTCCTTGAACGAAGCTAACTCTTCAATTTTCAAAGCCAGCTCTAACATTTTATCTTCCTGAAAGGGAGGGCTCATAATCTGCAAGCCGATGGGGAGATTTTGCTGATCGAGACCTATCGGCAGACTCATTGCCGGCAACCCGCTCAATGATGCCGCGGTGGTATAAACGTCATTATAGTACATTGCCATAGGGTCGGATATTTTTTCACCTAAACGAAAAGCCGTATGAGTTGCCACCGGAGCAAGAAGAGCGTCACAATTTTTAAAGGCTTCTTGAAAATCACAATAAATTTTTCGACGCACCTGACAGGCTTTAAGATAAAATTGATCAAAATAGCCGCTAGATAATGAAAAGGTTCCCAATAGAATTCGCCTTTGAACCTCTTCTCCGAAGCCTTTGGATCGAGTTATGCTATAAAACTCATGAAGATCTTTTACCGGCAGACCCTCATCATCCTTTTCCACTCTTAAACCATAGCGGATTCCATCGTAACGAGAAAGGTTACTCGAAGCTTCACTGGTAGCCACTAAATAATAAACGGGAACAGCAAAGGACGTGTGCGGAAGATCAATCTCTACAAGCTCGGCTCCTTCTTTTTTCAGAAGATCAATAATTTTATCGATGGCCGAATGCACGCCCTCAGATAGCTCGCCTTCAAAATACTGCTTTGGCAAGCCGAGACGGCGTCCCTTAATAGAAGGAATTTGCAAGTTGATTAACGGGCCCACTTTACGAGGAGCATTGGTGGCATCCTTTGAATCTTTTGCAATCATTGCCTCTAGTAAGAGTGCGCAGTCTTCTACACTATTAGCCATGGGCCCAGCTTGATCTAAGGATGAGGCAAAGGCGATCATACCATAACGGCTAACGCTACCATAGGTGGGCTTAACACCAACAACCCCACAAAAAGATGCCGGCTGTCGAATGGAACCACCCGTATCCGAACCCAAAGCTGCCGGCGCAAGACCCGCACTGACCGCGGCGGCAGAACCGCCACTGCTGCCCCCCGGAACACGAGTTTGATCCCAAGGATTTTTACAGGCGCCAAATAAGGAAACTTCGTTAGAGGAGCCCATGGCAAACTCATCCATATTGGTTTTTGACAAAATGAGGGCCCCCTCATTTTGCAATCGACTTACACAAGTTGCGGTATAAGGAGGAACAAAGTTATTTAAAATATTTGAGCAAGCTGTGCTTTTAATGCCTTTAGTACAGAACAAATCCTTAATGGCAATCGGCGCACCAAACAAAATTCCATCTTTATCTTTTTTTTGGTCAAGGGCTTCAGCCTGAACTAAAACATCTTCATTAGCGCAAACAATTGCGTTAAGATTTGGATTCAACTTTTCGCTTCGCTTGAGGTAGTGCTCCGTTACCTCTTTACAAGAAAGTTGCCTCTCTTTAAGGGCTTGAACGGTAGCCTTCACACCCATTTCATGGATTTGCAAAATGTCTCCTTATACCACTGGTGGCACCCGAAATAGGTGGCCTTGTACATCTGGAGCGTTTTTCAACACATCATCAACGCTCAATTCATTTTGAACCTCATCCCGTCGCAAGTCTATCTTCTCCTCATGGGGTGTGATCATTGGGGCGACCCCTTTTGTATCGACTTGATTGAGTTTTTCAAAGTCTTCGAGGATGAGATGAAACTGATCTTCAAGAACAGCGCATTGGTCTTTAGTAATTTTTAGGCAGGCCAGTTTTGCAACTTCCTCCACTCGCTTTTTATCAATCATAGCTCTCCCGAAAATGGCACTCATTCGCCTTCCCTATCTAGCGCAGCTAGGCGAAGTCCGCTCTATTTTATAACCTGATTTGGCATGGCGAGAAAGTCCTGGTTCGTCTTTTGATTGACCAAATTCTATGGGGAAACCATAATCCCCCCCATGACAGAGAAGCAGGCTGAAAAGGAAATTGAAAAGCTTTCTAAGGAGATCGAAAAACACAATCGCCTCTATCATAGCCTTGATAAGCCCATCATAACCGACTACGAATTTGACCAGCTTTTTCAAAAGCTTTTGGAGCTTGAGGCCCAATTCCCCCGGCTCATAAAACCTGATTCACCATCCCATAAGGTGGGTGGCCAACCCCTAGACCAATTTGAAAAGGTCAGTCACGAGCGCCCGATGCTTTCCCTGCAAAACACTTATTCTCCGGAAGAGATTGAGGACTTTGAGCAAAAAATAAAACGGCAACTTGGTACTGATGAAGACATCGAATATTTTTGCTCCCCCAAATATGATGGCGTAGCCATTGAACTAATCTATAATAAGGGTGTTCTCGACATGGCTTTGACCCGCGGTGATGGCGTTACCGGTGAAAATGTAGTCTCTAACGTCAGAACCATTCGGAGTCTTCCTTTGAAGTTGGATTTGAAGGATCCCCCTCCGCGGATAGATATTCGCGGCGAAATTTTACTTTTTAAAGAAGATTTTGCATTGATTAACGGTCGCCAAGAAGAAGAAGGGCAGCCCGCATTTGCCAACCCTCGTAATGCCGCTGCTGGCACCCTTCGCCAACTGGATCCAAAGATTGCCGCCGGCAGAAATTTGCGCATGTTTTGTTACTCTTGTGGCTTTAAAGAGGGAATCGATTTCCAAACCCACTCTGACTTTGAAAGTTTCCTTGCTAAAGTGGGACTTCCCCACATGCCTTTCAAGCTAAAGGGAAAGCCTAGCAAAAAATCCTTGTCTCTTGTATGCCGTGGCGCCAAAGAAGTGATCGATTACTACAAAGAAATTGAAAGTCTTCGCCATCAACTTCCTTTTGAAATCGATGGAATTGTCGTCAAAGTGAATTCCTATCCTATGCAACAGCAACTGGGAAATATTGCGCGAAGTCCCCGTTGGGCTTTTGCTGCCAAATTCACACCAGAACAGGCTAAAACCAAAGTGATGGATATTCAGGTTCAGGTCGGCCGCACGGGTGCCCTGACTCCGGTTGCGATTATGGAACCTGTTTCCGTGGGCGGCGTGACTGTGACTCATGCCACTCTCCACAACCAAGACGAAATTAATCGAAAAGATGTGCGTGTTGGTGACTGGGTTCTTATCCATCGTGCCGGTGACGTGATTCCTGAAGTTATTGAGGTGATCAAAGAAAAACGCCCCAAGGGTTCCAAGCCATTTCAGATTCCTGATCAGTGCCCTGTCTG
The DNA here is from genome assembly GCA_020435205.1 of Bdellovibrionales bacterium. GTDB lineage: Bacteria > Bdellovibrionota > Bdellovibrionia > Bdellovibrionales > JAGQZY01 > JAGQZY01. The sequence continues at coordinate 8,681 of JAGQZY010000041.1, forward strand.
TAAAGAGAAGGTGACTCAACTCGAAGGTGAAGTCGTTAAAAGGTGCATGAATCATCTGTGCCCGGCAGTGATTAAGGAGTCGCTCAAACATTTTGTTTCTCGTAACGCCATGAATATCGATAAACTTGGGAGTCGCCTCATAGAGGTCTTTTATGATGAGGGAATGGTCCAGTCCTTTTCCGACCTTTATCGCCTCACCAAGGATGACATCATGGCTTTGGATAGACAGGGTGAAAAATCGGCCCAAAACATTATTAGTAGCATTGAAAAGAGCAAAAACACTGAGTTGCATCGGTTTATCTTTGCCATGGGCATTCGTTTTGTTGGTGAGCAAACGGCGAGAACCTTAGCTGAGCATTTTAAATCGATGGATCAGTTTTTAAAAACCAACAAAGAAGAGCTTGTGGAGCTACCCGACGTGGGGCCCAAGGTGGCTGAATCGATTATGCTCACTTTAAAACAAAAGCCCTTTCATAAAGAAGTGGCAGCACTCATTAAGCTAGGGATAAAGACAAAGTCCATGAAAAAGGTGGCTACCAGTGGAAAGCTAAAAGACCTCAGCTTTGTTGTCACCGGCACGCTGCCAGTCTCGCGCAATGAAGTGCACGACCTAATCCGCACTCACGGAGGAACTGTAGTTTCGTCTGTGAGCAAAAACACATCCGTTTTAGTGGCTGGGGAGAAGGCGGGGAGCAAGCTTGTTAAAGCGGAAAAGCTTCGCGTCGAAGTCTGGTCTTGGGATGACCTACAAAAAAAGCTCTCCTAACTGGAGAGCTTTCTATAAAGCTTTTATAATTTTAGACTTGGCTTAAAGGTGATCAATAACGATATCACGAGCCATTACCGTTTTGCGGCCATCAGCTTTAGCTGACTCAATGCCTTTTTTACAGAGCTCCTCAACAGCCTTACTCAAAACGTCTACAGTTTCTGCAGAAGTGTTGCAGCCAGAAGCATCTTTAATGAACTTTTTCACTTTGCTAGTTACAACCAATACATTTGCCATTTCATACCTCCAATGGGTTTTCCAATTTCTATAGCGGCTAATCTAAGCCCATTTTGAGCTGAAGACAAAAGCATTTCGATCTGAGATGGAATCTAATGCCGGCAAGGTCCGTAAAGGCCCGCAAACAAGGGGTTTAAGCCATGACGACAAGGGGCACAAAAGCCGGATGACTCGGCGCGCGTTCTGCTAAGTTAAGCGTCTTCAAGAGCTCGAAAAAAGGGCTGTGCCTGGTCACCCACCATTTGAAAAACTTGGGCCCGGCGGTCCTCTTTTTGTGGTTCAATCCAAATAAAGGTCTTAGCGTCTTCACTTTTGGTGCATTCTACGTCTTCAAAAGCTGGAGACCAGGTGCCCGAGTTCAAATGCTCCACTCCCCCAATGAGTTCATGACGAACCTCGTGGGTATGGCCATAAATCACCCTCGAAGTTTTAGTAATCATGCCCGCCGTGGTCAGAGTGCGCTCGCTGGGCTTTTTATAATACTGAACATAAGAGTCGATATTACGGGCGTAAAGAACAAAAGGGGGCAGTAAAATAAAAATGGGGATAAAAACCCAAAAAAAGGACAAATCATAGATCAATTTAATAATGTTAATAATTTGAAACATCACAAATAGGGATATAAGGACCAAAAAAGCTCGGTCCAACCAAAGTTCCTTCATAATGCGGCGAGGAGTTGAGGCTGCGGGCACCACAAATAGCTCTTTCATTTCACGAACCATACGAGTTGTGGCATTAGATCTTTTGGCAATACTTTCTACGCGGTCTTCCACAGTCAGCGGATCAGAGAGTGGCCGTTGCATGTTGGAGTATATGGTCCTCCACAAAATAGCAACACAACTCCAAAACCAAGTCCACAGGATCAGGGGTTGAGCTCTTGCCATATATCTAAAGAAAACAGCAATATATTGAGGGACGGTCATATCAAAATTAGTTTCAACATGAGGATTAAAAAAGCCCATGCCATTGGCGAGATAGCGACAAGCCCAGTCGCCAAACGGAAGGCGAACTTGCACCTGATTATAATCCACCACAAAGGGATTCACCGGATCGTCACAAACACAGTAGGGGTCATACTGGTTGCCATGTTCAATGAGAGTATCTTTATTACTTATATAAAACCACTCTACAAAGCGAACCTGTTTTCTTTCTTGAGGACTTAAATTCAGTCCATTCATAATTTCAATCTGGACTTTTTTAAAGTGAAGCTCCAGATCATGATTACCAATCACAAAGACGGCTCTGTGCCCCTTTTCAATAAACCAGCGCATGGCTTCGCACCACTCCTGGTGGTCTTCAAGGATTTTGCGCACCTTGACCTGAGATTTTTCCTCTTCGGGCTCGAGTCCTCGGTGCCTTTCTAGCCAGGAAACTTTAAATGTTGGATTAAGAGGTATAAACATCATGCTGTCAAAATCAAACACATCTCCATTAAGAACGAGCTCTATTTTTTCACCACTGGCCTTTTTGTCGATGTATTCAAGAAACTGACGAAACTGGTGATCAAAGAAAAATTCTCTTGTTTTATACTTTTTCCATAAAGGGAAATCAGGATCCACGGGTTCTGCTTCACAAAGGTGAAGATCACTCACAATGGCTGTAAAGTTCGCCTTTGTAAAATCGACTTCTTCGCCAATATTATAAATATTTTCCATTAGTCATCTTCAGGCTGCGGCCCTAACCAGCCCACCAAAACAATAGAGAGCTCGTATAGACCAATAAGAGGAACCACTAGCAAAATCATACTCATCACATCAGGAGGAGTGATCACTGCAGACATCACACAAAGAATCACAATGGCGTAGCGCCTAAGAGCTATTAAAAGGGCTTTGTTCACCACCCCCATCATTCCTAGGATCGTTAAAATCAAAGGAAGTTCAAAGGCCAATCCGAATAACAAAGTCACGGTTACAAAAAACGAAAGGTAATCTTTAATGGTGATCATTGCTTTGGTGGTTTCCCCACCAAAGTTCAAAAGAAAATCAAAAGCGAGAGGAAAGACCACAAAATAAACAAAACTGACCCCCGTCAAAAAGAGTACTGTTCCAAAAAATATAAAACTGAGTCCGTACTTTTTTTCTTTTTTGTAGAGCCCCGGAGCAATGAACATCCAGGTTTGATAAATCCAAATCGGGCAAGCCATGATAACGCCCGCAAGGATCGAAATTTTTAGGCGAGCCATGAAATCGTCCTGAGGTGCCGTAAATACCAACTCCCCATCCGGCATGTAGGGAGCAATCGGGCGCTTTATAATTTGAAAAACGAGATCCCGGTAAAAGTAGGCAACGATAGCAAAAAGAGTGACTGCAAAAATGGATTTAATAAGTCGCTCTCGCAACTCTGTTAGATGCTCAACAAGGGTGTAATCGTCGGTTCTATGCTTCTGACTTTCCATTGGCCTTTTCTTCAAGTTGGTCCTGAGGGGACTCTTCTTCAGCGAGTTCTAACTTCTCATCCTCACCGATCTCATGGTCGGGTGGAAGAGAAAGTTCATCAATCAATTGCTGGCCCTGCTTGGCTATATCGTTTTTTGTCTCTTGGATGGTATTTTGTACATCACGAGTCACCTCGAGCAGACCACCACTCAGCTCTTCCGTGGCTTTTTTAAGTTCCCCAAGAACCCTGCCCACCACTCGAGCCACATCGGGAAGCTGTTTAGGTCCGATCACCAACAATGCGACCACCCCGATGACTATTAGCTCTGAAAAACCGATATTGAACATTTTTTCCTCGTGAGTCTGAAGATATCCAACTCAGGCCTAGAATTCAATGTTAGAAATGCCCTTATTGTTTGCTTTGCTTTTTAATTTCAGGGGAAAAGACCCCCTTCTCGACCAGGGTCTCCTGGAGTAATGGGGAGCCGGTTTTTGCGTAAAGGTCCATCATACGTAATACGTTTTCCTCATCCATGATTTTAGCTCTCTTGCTAATAAGGCTTAAAGCATCAACGAGGATAAGAAACTTGATAGAAATTTCACGGTACAGCTTGGAAATGGTGTCTTCGTTGACGGAGTGAGCCAGGGATTCGTAGGCCAGTTTACCCATATCCACATAGTAATCAACGTCGATAAGCTTCCTTTGCAGGGAGTCCGAAAAAAAGCCTGAAATATAGAGAGAGCTGTCGCCCAATCTTTTTAACATTTCCACTTTAATGGATGGCTGCTGGTCCGAACTTTCCAGATAGAGCTCTGCCAAAGTTTTTCTCGTTTTTCGCCCCTGATCATCTTCACTGTCATAAAGATTCTCGGTCACCAGATAGTGTTTGAGAATTTCGACAACATAGGATTTTACAAAGGGATAAGTATCGACTTTTCTTTCTGCAAAAGCTTGGTCAACAACTTCAAAAAAATAGTCTTTTGAGTCGAGTATAATCGTTGCTACTACTTTGGGATCCGACGGCTTCAACAAACCTCCCCAGTCGATGACGTCACATCTTTATTATAAGGGATTCCCAATAGTTGAATGTAAAAAACCTCTGAATTCTTGCTAAAGTCCAGTTCTATTGTTTCAAAACGATTCACTATCTAGATCTAATATAAATGGTATTTATAAGAAGTATTGAAAGCTTTTATAAACTAGCGACTTGTTTGACCAACCTTATTCTCTAGCTCTTCTAAGCGAGCCTTGAGTGTATCAATCTCGTTGCGCGCGTTTTTTAACTCTTGCAACGTCTTTTTATGGAGTTGGTGCAGCTCCTGAATTGCATTAATAGAAGCCCATCTGATGGGGTCAACATTCAGTTCAAGAAACCCATCTTCTCTTTCAAAAACGGCTTCGGGTATGACCGGCTTAACATCTTGGGCAATGAGACCAATTTGCTCTCTTTCAGAAGGCAGCTTTAGTGGGTTTCCCTTCTTATAATTGAAACGTACAGGCGCTAACTTCAAGATCTCATCGAGGCCCAAATTGTAGTCCCCACGAATGTCTTTGAGCCTCCCGTCCGAGGTCACGATAAAATTGGGGCCAAATGTCGAGCCAGCGGAACCATGAACATGAAGCTTATGGGGGGTGAGAACGGGCAAGCCAATGTTTACATTTCCAGTGGCATTGTGGACATGAATGTCAAAGTTGCTCCTTGCCGAATTAAAAACCACATAGTCATTAGTCACTCCCGCTGTGGCGTCAACCCCAACATACCAGGCATGGGCTGGCCCAACTGGGTAGTCAAAGATCATGTGGTTATCGCCACCATTCGTTGATGTAAGACGCAAAAGTCCGTCATATTGAGTGGTTTGTCCACTCACCTGCAACCTTTTGGTGGGTGGTCTCTCGCCGATCCCGACATTCCCTAAGGTGTCAATTGTCATGCGAGAATAGGCTCCTGTTCGAAAATATATCGGGTGTGAGCTATTGGAACCCATATAAACACCCGGTGTGAAAGCCCCAGCATCAGGGAGGACTCCGCTGGCTCCTCCTGAGGAAACGATATTTCCTGCATAGATGTTGGACTGGCACCAACCGCCCGCGGCGCAATTGATCTGAAAAGGTATTGTGTTTGTGTTGCTCGTGTTGATGTGAAAATCAGAAACTGGGGAAGCGCTACCTATACCGACCTTTCCACCTAAGAAAAAAATATCATTGATAGAACTTGGAGACCTTCGCCAAATTCCATCGGTCATTTTGGCTAGAGAAATGCATTCCGTCAGCTGATTGGCCCCATTTCTTTCTACTTTCAAAATGATATCCCGAGCCCTTACGTCTGGTCCTTGCACCTTCATATTGGCTTTGTATAGCAACGATAGGGTCGCCTCGCTGTCCAAACTAGCGCCCGTAGGCCCCATCGTCAGAGTCATACTCTGAATCTTTAACGAGTTATTTCCGTAGACGCTTGTTAGATTATATTTTTCACTGGCATCAGAGTTTTTGATGGAAGAAATCGGATATGTTGCACCCGAAGTGATAGAAAGACCTGAGAAGGTTTGTGTACAAGCCGATTTTGAGCTGAGGTGCGCACGCAACTCATCATGAAAAGTGGTAAGATCGCTCAGATACCTTCCCGTGTTCTGTCCGGCCAAAACATTGGTGATCAATTGGGAAAATCCAACCGCAAGAATACCAAAAATGGCAATGGCCACCATGACCGCGGGCAAGCTAATGCCAGAATCCTTTCTCCGCATAATCTCACCCCCAGTGGAGAGAAGTTTATCAATCAAAGTTGGACAGATAAAGCTTTTCTTAGTTGCGGCCATCATGTTAAGGCAAACTGTGTTCGGTATCTACATCCATATTCCATTTTGCATTCAACGTTGCCACTATTGCGATTTTGCAACCTATGCCAAAGATCAAATTGCACCCAATACCGATTATGTTGACCACCTCATTCAAGAAGCCCGTATGCGGCGATCACTCATCCCCTATAAAAAGGTGGATAGTGTTTATTTTGGTGGGGGCACACCAAGCCTGCTCCCAGCAGAAGAGATCGGAAGAATTCTATCGGCTCTTCAAGATCTTGATTTCGAATTTACCAATAATTGTGAAATCACTCTTGAGGTCAACCCGGCCACCCTCGACAGTCAGAAGTCTAAACTCTTAAAAAGTTTTGGAGTGAATCGCCTGAGTGTGGGTAGCCAAACCTTTGACGATGAGCTTTTAAAAGCCTGTAACCGCGAACACAATTCTGAGCATACTTTGCAAACACTCTCTCTTATTGCCGATGATTTTGACAATTACAGCCTGGATCTTCTGTTTTCTCTACCGAAACAAAATATGCCGGGACTCGCAAAAGACCTTGAGGTGGTTAAAAAAGTTTCACCACCTCACGTAAGCGCTTATTGTCTGACTCTTCCCAACAAACACCCAATGAATGAGGGCCGCTGTTCCGAAGAAGAGCAAATCGAAATGTTTGATGTCATAAAAATGGAGCTCAAAAGTCTTGGGCTGGATCGCTATGAAATTTCTAACTTCAGTCGACCTGGGCGAGCCTCAGTACACAACTCAATTTATTGGACAGATCATTCCTATTGGGGCCTGGGTTTAAGTGCCCATTCCTATCTTAATAAGCCCGACTGGGGCCATCGCTTCTGGAATCCCTCTAGCTATGAGACCTATCTCAGCATGGTCAAAGCTCTAAAAGATGCCTCTTCCATTGTAGAGTCCTATCCGAAAGGGAGCTGGGAAAAGCTTTCCCGAGAGGCCTCATTGACCGATTTTTGCCATACTCATTTACGTTTGCAGAGTGGGCTCCAAAGAAATTCGCTGCGTCAAAAGTTCGGCGCCACAGATGGGGAGGAGGTCGAACGTAGAGCCCGCGATCTTGAGCAAGAGGGCTTACTCATTGATAGTGGACAGGGTTGGTCTCTCACCGAACGGGGAGTCTTGCTAAGTAACAGGGTCTTTGCCAAACTTTTATTTTCTAGTGACGCCATTGACAGAGGGTAGTTCGACACCAATTTATGGGCACGATAAATTATTGAAAAGCGAGGAGTAAACATGAGCTCTGGTTCAGATGACGGGCAACAAAACCAGGAAAACAAAGCCATCAAGGAAGATCTCGAAGCTGTTGAATCTGCTGACGTCTTCCCTGACCCGCCAACCGATACCGAGGCCTCATTGAACAATGACAAAATCGCTCAGCTGGAAAAAGATCAGCTCTATTTACGGGCTGAATTTGAAAACTATAAACGCCAAGCTATCAAAGAACGCTCACAACTGATGAAATACGGAGCCGAAAGGTTAGCCCGTGACCTTTTAGATACCCTCGATGTGTTTACATCGGCCCTTGAGAATGAAGTGACCGAAGAAAACTTTAAAGATTTTGTTAAGGGCATAGAGATGACCCAAAAGCAGCTGACGGAAGCGCTCGCTAAGCATGGTATTCAAAAAGTGGATTGTGTTGGCCAACCTTTTGACCCGAACACTCAAGAGGCTTTGAGTAGTGAAGCCAGCGATAAATACCCTGAGGGCCATGTGTCTCAGGTATTTAAGGCGCCCTACATGTACCATGATAAACTTTTGCGCCCGGGCCAAGTGATTGTGGCTCGCCAGAAAGCTGAATAAGAGATCCTTGCTTTGGCTAAACCTGATTTTTATTTTATTCTTGGGATAGATCAAAAAGCCACGGCCAATGATATAAAGCGAGCCTATCGTCAACTCGCCCTTAAGTATCACCCCGATCATAATCCCAATAACTCTAAAGCTGAGGATCGCTTTAAAAAAATTCTTGAAGCCTATGAAACCCTCAGCAATCCCGAACTTCGTAAACAATACGACGAACTTTATAAGCCCTCGCCAAGACCTAGCCAAACAGGAGGCGATCCACCCAAACCAAAAGCCGGAGCCAGCTCCAGCCCCCGTCCGCCAAAAAAGCATCTTCGCTATAATGTTTTTGTAACCCTCGAGGAAATCACCCAAGGTTGCGAAAAAACCATTCGGTATATGCGTGATCACAATGGAGAAAAAGAAACCATTCAACTAAAGGTCAAGATACCCAAGGGAGCTCAACATCAACAACGCCTACGAGTGAATCAATTTGGTGGGGGTCATAGCCAAGATAAGGGCGACCTTATTGTTGTGGTGCATATTCAAAACCATCCGGTTTTTCAACGGGACGGCCTAAATATTAGCGTGAACGTGCCTATTAACTATCTCCAAGCCCTCACTGGGGCGATCATTGAGGTTCCTACTTTAGAAGGGGTCGAAAAAATTCGTTTAAGGCAATGTCAGTTTGAAGACCTTCGTTTCTCTCTGGATAAAAAAGGACTTCCTGACTTAAAAACTAGCCAACGCGGAAAACTGGATATCTTTTGCTTTATTGAACATCCAAAGAAGACCACCGGTCTTGATAAAAACGCCTTGCAAAAGTTGCTCAACTCTTGGCCCCAAGGGGAAATGATGCAACAATATCATGAGCATATTCAGCAAATGAAGGGTCAATAAATGCGATTACTCACCAGCATACTCATTGGATTACTTTTTGTTTCTTGTACAAGTGTTAGCAAAAAGCGTGAACGTCTGGCACAAGCCCCGGCTCCCGTACAAAAGCAAATTGAATTGGCAAAAAATTATTTCAAAAACCGCAATTACAATAAAGTTGAAGAAACCCTCGTTCCCATTGTCAAAGACCACCGGGGGACTGACGCTGGAGATGAAGCCTTATTTATACTAGCTAAGACTTACTCTCGCACAGAAGCTTGGGATAAGGCTTATCGCGTTTATTCAATGATTTTTGAATCTGGATTTTATTCTCCTAAAGAGTTTGTAGCCAGGACCAATGCTGCTAAAATTTTAACTTACAAACTCAATAAATCAGACACAGCCCTTAAGTTAGTTGATCAGTCCCTCAAACTGGGACCTGATCCTCTACAAAGAGCAGACCTTTTAGAGGTCAAATTCTCTGCACTCATGAAAAATGGCTCTCAATTAGAAGCCTTTGAAACTCTTGTGGAGCTTTCAGAAAAGCATCCCATGGCGTCAGAACGTGAGGCTTTTAAGAGAAAAGCCAAGGCCTTTTTAGACTCAAGGCTCTCGGGCCCTGAGCTCAAGGACTTTGCCAACGATAGTCCAACTTCAGAACTCAAAACCGATGCTATGTATCGCTACGCTGTCCACCTCATGGGTGAAGGCGAATACTCAGAGGCTCGCTCCTATTTGAAGAAGGTCGTGGAGGATAATCCAAAGTCCTATACAGGCATGCAAGCCCAACAGTTACTTGAACAACTCAGTGCGCGGGACCAAGTGAACCCAAGAACCATTGGTGTCGTTTTACCTTTAAGTGGACGCTATGCCCCGATGGGGTATCAAACTCTTCAAGGGCTCCAATTGGCCCTAGGAATTAAAGGTGGAATTAATGATGCCAACGTCCGCCTGGCTGTTATTGATAGCGCCGGAAAGCCAGAGTTTGCCCGTCGTGGAGTCAAACGCCTTGTCGAAGAAAACCATGTGATTGCCGTCGTGGGTGGCCTTTTGTCAAAAACAGCTTATTCAGCAAGCATTCAGGCCCAAGAGCTTGGGGTTCCCTTCATTACTCTTTCTCAAAAGGAAGATCTCACCGACATTGGACCCTTTATCTTCAGAAATGCCCTCACTATTGAATCCCAAATTGACGAGCTCATTAAAACGGCTATGGAGGAGCTAAAGTTTAAGCGCTTTGCCATACTGTATCCCAATGACTCCTATGGGGTAAAAATTAGTAACTTGTTTTGGAGAAAGGTAAAAGAGCGTGGGGGTACGGTGACCGGGGCACAAGCCTATCTCCCTGGTGAAACCGATTTTAACGAACCCATTAAAAAACTGGTTGGTACCTTTTACGTCGAAGACCGCCAGGATGAATACAAAGCAAGATTAAAAGAGTGGTATGAAAAGCTTGGAAAATCAGCTCGCCGTCGCAAAAAACCACCGGTAGGTTTGTTACCACCTATTGTGGATTTTGAAGCTATCTTTATCCCCGATGGGCCCAAGGCACTGGGGCAAATTGCACCTATGTTGGCTTATAATGATGTAACGAATGTCTATTTAATTGGAACTAATATTTGGAACAGTAAAGAATTTTTACGTCGAGGACAAAATTTTGTTTCTTTATCGCTCTTTGCCGATGGGCTTTACGGTGAAGACGAGCGCTTTCTAAAATCCAAGTTTTACCAGGATTATTCCACCACCTTTAACAAATCTCCCACCAGTTTCTCCTTACAGGGTTATGACACTGGACTCGTCCTTCGGTCAGTCTTGGCGGCTGGGAGCTCTTCGCGAGTGGATTTTGCCGGTGAAATCCGCAAGAATAAAGGCGTGCCGGGCGCTCTAAACACCCTTGTTCTCAATGGAAAAAAGGAATTTGTTCGCCCTGTCGTAACCTTGACCGTAAAAGATGGATCCATTGTACCCTTTACCAAAGAACAGGAAACAAAAAAGCAATAAGACCGGAAAGCCGCTACCACAAGGCGTTTTGAGACAGTCTCGACAATTAACCTGCCCAAAACCCCCAAGTTTGTTGTGATTTTGTTAAGCTGTAAAGCTATGTTTTTATTGGAGTAAGCTTAAACTCCCCAAAAAACTCAAGAATCTCGACCATTTCAGTATAAATATATTTTCCAAAACTCCGAATGATTACTGTGAGCAACCTGTATTCCTTGTGGAGGCATAATGGACGATAAAAGCCTACAAATCCCTGAGCAGATCCCAATGCTGCCCGTCCGAGATATTGTAATTTTCCCTTACATGATTATTCCATTGTTTGTGGGGCGTGAGTCCTCAATCAAAGCTGTTGAAGACAGTTTGGCAAACAATCGTTTGATCTTCCTTTCTTCCCAGATGGATTTAACTGAAGAAAATCCAACGGAAGAGTCGGTATATAAAGTGGGAACCGTGGCGATGATCATGCGCATGCGTAAGCTTGCCGATGGCCGCGTAAAAATCCTCATCCAAGGGATGACGAAAGCCAATATTACTAAATTTCACCAAAACAATCCCTTTTTCAGCGTTTCCGTCGAAAAAATAAATGAAGAGTTTGATCCTTCTGAGGAAACTTTGCTAGAGGCAGAAGCTCTTATTCGTACAGCAAAAGAGCAGCTGGAAAAAATCATTGCCCTCGGCAAAATTCTCTCCCCAGATATTCTATTAGTACTAGATGATATTAAAGAACCAGGTCGTGTCGCTGACCTTATTGCCAGTAACCTTGGTTTAAAAGTTGGGGATGCCCAAAGAATTCTGGAAACAGACGATCATTTAGAGCGGCTTAAAACTGTTAATGAGATCCTTAATTCAGAAATTGAAGTGCTCGGTATGCAGGCGAAAATTCGCAGCACTGCTAAAGATGAAATGAGCAAATCTCAACGCGAGTATTTCTTACGCGAGCAAATGAAGGCTATAAAGTCAGAGCTTGGCGAAGCTGACTCCAAAACTGATGAAGTTGAAGAGCTTCGTCAACGCCTATTGACTTGTGGTATGCCTGAAGAAGTAGAAAAAGAGGCTATGAAACAACTGGGTCGCTTGGAACGCATGCATCCAGATGCCAGTGAATCGTCAATGATTCGTACCTATCTAGATTGGATGGTTGATCTCCCTTGGGCAGAAGAAACCGTGGATAGTATCAACATTGAATTGGCACAGAAGATCTTGGAAGAAGATCACCATGGCCTTGAAAAATCAAAACAACGTATTTTAGAATTTTTAGCCGTGAAGAGTTTAAAAGATGAAATGAAAGGACCTATCCTTTGTTTCTGCGGACCTCCGGGAGTTGGTAAAACCTCTTTGGGTAAGAGTATTGCTCGTTCCATGAACCGCAAATATTTTCGCATCGCTCTTGGTGGAGTTAAAGATGAGGCTGAAATCCGCGGACATCGCCGCACCTATGTGGGCGCTATGCCAGGAAAGATTATTCAAGCACTTAAACAAGTGGGTACTCGTAACCCAGTGATCGTTCTTGATGAGATCGACAAATTGGGAAGCGACTTTCGTGGTGATCCAAGTGCCGCTATGCTTGAAGTTCTAGATCCAGAGCAAAACCAAGCTTTCCGCGATAACTATCTGAATGTTGATTTTGATTTGTCGAAGTGCTTATTTATCGCGACGGCAAACGTCGTTGCCAATATCCCGGCGGCCCTTCGTGATCGTATGGAATTGATTGATATTTCTGGTTATACCTCTAATGACAAATTAGAGATTACCAAGAAACATTTGGTTCGCAAACAAATGGACAACAATGGGATCACCGATGCTAACGTCGAATTTACTGATGATGGTATTGAATACCTTATTAACCACTACACTCGAGAGGCCGGTCTTAGGAATCTTGAACGAGAAGTGGGTTCCGTTTGTCGTAAAGTCGCCAAAGAAGTTGTCATGGGTAGCAAAGAAAAGTTTGTTATCACCCCTGAGCAAGTGGTTAGATTTTTAGGTGCTCCTAAGTTCCTCAAAGAAGATCAACTTCAAGAAGATACCGTTGGAGTTTCTACTGGCCTCGCTTGGACGCAAGCCGGTGGCGAAGTGCTTTATGTCGAAGCTCTTGATATGAAGGGTAAAGGTGGATTCACATTAACTGGTCAAATGGGTGATGTGATGAAAGAGTCAGCCACAGCAGCTATGTCTTACGCCCGAGCTCATTCTGAAGAACTAGGAATCGCTGACAAGTGGTTTGAAACTCACCATGTGCACATTCATATGCCAGCAGGTGGAATCCCTAAAGATGGACCTTCTGCGGGGATCACTATGACCACTGCAATTGTGAGTCTTATGACAAACAATCCTGTGCGCAAAGATGTCGCCATGACCGGTGAAGTGACTTTGACCGGAAGAGTTCTGCCTATCGGTGGGATTAAGGAAAAGTCTTTGGCCGCTTTAAACCACGGGATCAAAACAGTCATTTGTCCTCTTGCTAATAAGAAAGACGTGGACGAGATTCCTGATGAGATCAAAGGTCAATTGCAGTTCATTTTTGTGGAGCACTTGGATGAAGTGTTGCAAATTGCACTGAAATCAAAAATGACCAAAAAGAAGCCTTCTTCACGCAAAGGGAAGACTTCTCATCCTGCAGCCTAATTTTTGGGGTATTCAATTGGGGGAGTTCGAAGAACCGGACTTCTCCACCTCACGCTCCAAATACATCACTAAAGTCTTTAGATCTGTAATCTGCTGCTTGAGCTGGAGAATCTGTTCTTCTTTGCTCTGGAGCGACTGCATGTAGGCCTTTTTGAGCTCATCCAAAAGGCTTTTGGCAGTATGGAAGCTGTTATCACTTCCGCCGACGACCGGGTCCTTAGCTTCAGAAGTTGGGACGGGCGCTGAAGCTTTCGTATAAGGATTGGAGTCATGCCTAGGCAAAAAGTATTTGCCGTTCACAAGCTTATAACGAATCTGATTTCCCTTAATCCGTCTTCTCAGCGTGGATACGCTAAGACCGTATTCAGCCGAGTATTCAGAGAGTGACAACCAGTTATTTTCGCTACTTAATCCGCTCATGACTATTCAAGACTAGCATATTCAAATGATCAGACAATGGATATTTTGCTAAACCCCGCTTTGGTCCTGCTTAAGCGCCTATTCAGAATCTGAATAGTCAAACTAACCCATTGATTTTGTTAAATGGGGCGCGGTATTCTAGCCCTCAGGAGAGCCAATGAAGCTTAAGGACAAAAAGAAGATCGGCCTCGTCCTTAGTGGGGGCGGGATTAAGGCAGCGGCCTTCCATATCGGCGTTTGTCTAGCTCTTAAAGAGAAGGGCTTCCGCTTTGCTGGCGGCTATCCAGAAGAAGTGAAGGCTAAGTACTCAGATGGTGACAAGTTGATTAGGCTTTACGTAGGATCCAGTGCTGGCGCGGTGATCAGCACCTTCCTAGCCAGTGGATACTCACTGGATGCGATTATCCAAGCTTTCGAAAGAGGGGCCGAGGGTGACCTCACCGGCCTTAAATCCGATGTGGATTTTGATAGTCCACTCAAACCTTTATCCTATAAGGATATCTTCAGCCTAAATGGTAAAAATTGGTTTCAAATGCTCCCGAACCTGCTCAAGGGTCGGTCTCCACTGACTGGTGGATTGGAAGCTTTGGTCAAAAAGGGTTTAAAGATTAACGGGCTGGTTTCAGCCAAAGGTCTAGAGCGCTATATTCGTGAGCATGTGTGGCCCGAGAACACTTTTGATTCCCTGGGTGTTGAACTCTATATTATCGCTACTCAACTGAATCATTCTCGTAAGGTTATTTTTGGTAACTTTGCTGAAACCAAAAAGCTGAAGAACATTGGCTGGGCTAACTTTGCTACAGTGAGTCAGGCGGTGGCGGCATCGGCAAGCCTGCCCCCCGTTTTTGCCCCTTATGGTATTACCAATGAACGTGGAAAAGAGTTGTTCTATTTTGATGGGGAGATTCGTGACACTTTATCCACTCATGTTGCTGCGGACCATGATTGCGATTTAGTCATCGCGAGCTACTCCATCCAGCCCTATCATTATAATGAGGCCATGGGGAGCCTACACGAATATGGCATCCCCTTGATTTTTAATCAGGCTTTGTACCAGGTCGTTCAGCAAAAAATTGAAGCGCAAATCTCTTACCAAGAAACCATCCGAAGAATTCATAGCGCAATTCAAGGTTACTTTAAACAAAAACAGCTGCCTGAAGAGGATATGGCTAAGCTCCTTGATATTATTGAGAAAAGAACAAACTATAAGTCTGGAGTGGACTATCTTTACATCCACCCCAACCCCCATGATTATGAGATGTTTTTTGCTGATCACTTTAGCCTTAACACAAAAATCCTGTCGCGAATTGTACAAACAGGTTTTCGCGCAGCCTTGAATCAGCTACGCCAGCACGACCTATAATTTCTTAGATCGAACGTTTTAATTAAATTTCCAGTTTACTATGGGGAAGGCAAGGGCCAAGCTTTGCGGAAACTCTTCAAACCAAGGGTTTTGCTGGATGATATTGATAATACCAATCTGCACACCTTGATCCGCGGTCTCAGCAAAATTCACAAGACCCAACTGCAGACCTTTGAGCTTTTGAGTGTAGTTTCCTGCACCCCATTGAAATCCAAAAAAAGATCCCTTGTTGTAGTTTACAAAACCAATTTGGGCGCCGGAGTAATTATCAGAATAGTTAGCAATGAAAGCTAGGCTCAAACCCTGACTATCACCAGTGGATCCATTAACAAATCCAAGAGCAAAAGCCGATTGAGGGTTTTCTGAACAAACACCAATCACCGCGCCCTCGATTTTTGTATCCTTGTCGACCATGGCAATATCTGGGGTGAGGGCCAGGTTAAAACCTTCAGCAAAAGAGGCGTTTGAACACAGTAGTACAAAGGAAAGTGTAAAAAGAAATTTCATAGTTGGATCCTCCAAAAGATCTGTTGCCTAAGT
>JAGQZY010000042.1 GCA_020435205.1 Bdellovibrionales bacterium
AGAATTACCGAGATGCTGAAAAGGCCTTTAAGAAGGTTAATGAAGTGGGGACTTCAGATTACTTAAGTCGTAAATCCAAGTTCCATCAAGCTGAATTGGAAAAAGAAAATGGTAAATTGGCCCAATCGGAAAACACTTTTCGCCGGCTAGAAAGGGAGATGCGTGGCTCTGAAATTTACCCAGATATTCTGTGGGCTCTTTTAAAGTTAAGTCACAAAAGAAAAAGTTGGGTACAGGCTTGTCAGTGGGCTCGTAAGCTCTTTGTAAAATACCCGACTTACGAGCCAACACTGCACTGGGGTCTAACTTGGAATGACAATTTAGTCGACGGCAAGCCTATGAATTGCAAGGCCAGCCTGGATGATCAAAAAGATAGAATTCGAACATTGCAACACTCTGGAGCTGCTGATAAAGCGCACGAGGAGTTGAAAGCCTTTGAAAAATCAAAAGCAGATCCTTTGGACAAAGATATTCTCATGGCGGAATACTTAGTTAATGAGGGGCATGTTAAAGAGGGTTTGAAACGACTGCTTCCCCATTATCCCAAAAACAAAAAAGATTTTGAGTTTATTGGTCTTTTAGCAAAAGCGGCTTCTCGTGCCGGGGAATTTCAAACCGCCGTGGGGATATACAATCAAGCTGCACAGGACTTGGTTGGAACTGAAAAACGCAAGTCGATTTATCGAGCCGCATTTCTCAGTTATCAGCACCAAGATTATGATGGGGCTATTCGACGTTTTGAAAATTTGGCAAAGTTTCAAAAGCGCAGCAGTCTGGCTCGACAAGCCAATTGGTATCTGCCGTGGCTGTATTACTTAAAGGGCAATTACCAGAAAGCCTATGATTTATTTTCTAAAGCGGCAAAGCATAGGCGGTCTATGCTTCCAAGCAGTATTGGGGCAGATAAGATCAATTACTGGATGGCGATGAGTCAGTTGAAGCTTGGTAATAAAAATGCTGCGAAAGACCTTTTTGCGCAGATTGCCTCTGATGATTATATCGGATATTATTCTATAGCAGCCATGCAGCGCCTTAAAACCATTGTCGGCAAACGAAGCTTAGCTATGGTAGAACAGAGGCAAACTCTACCGATCCATGAAAATTGGCTGCCCCAATTTAACGAAAATGAAAATAGCCAAGACGAGATTGATTTTTCAGAAATTGTTCTTCGGCGAACAAAAAAAGAATTTTTTGCTGAGTGGGAAGATCTTCCCTTTATGCGTGAGTATCTTGAAATGGAGAGCCCTGGCCACATATTTGCTCAGGTCGATGAGCCTAAGTACAGGCAGCATCTAGAAAGGGCTCAAGATTTATCTTTGATTGGCAATAAAGAACTCGCTAAATGGGAGCTCTACACTATAGAGAGTCGGACTCGCAATAAAGATTATTTAAAATCTCTTATGTTTGAGTATCATCGCAACGAAGTTTTTCATCGATCTTCCTATATTGGTACTCGTCATTTTGCTGGAGTCCGTACCCACTTAGGCCTGCACCTTGGGGCGTCCATATGGCAGTTCGTTTATCCAAGAGCTTTTGAAACGGATGTATTAGCCGCGGCCACTCGTTTTGAGGTTCCTCCCGAATTTGTTTGGAGCATCATGAAAGCAGAAACCAACTTTCGCCCCGATGCTGTCTCTCCAGTGGGTGCCAAAGGGCTCATGCAAGTGATGACTCATACTGGCCGTAAAGTAGCTTCTCTTATGGGTAAAGATCTTGAGGGTGATGAATTGGTGAACCCTCATGTAAATATTGAAATTGGGACTCGTTATTTAAAGAGAGTTCTCAAAAAATTTAAAGGCAAGATCCCTTTGGCGGCGGCCGCTTACAATGGAGGTCCCCATCGCGTTCATGGTTGGCTTTCTCAGTTTGGTCATTTGGATATGGACGAATTCATCGAGCACATCCCATACGTAGAAACTCGAAACTATGTAAAAAAAGTCACGCGATATTACACAGTTTATAACCTCCTTTACAATAAAGACACTGAGTCCTCTTCATGGCTTTCTGATCTTGTGGATGTACATCTTGAGGGAACTCCACCCACCAGGGAAACCTGGGAGGTTTTATGAGTGAGTCCATTCTTCGCGGTCGCGTGAAATGGTTTAGAGAAAGCAAAGGCTTTGGTTTTATTGAAGTTGAGGATGGGAAAGACATTTTTGTGCATATCAGCCAAGTTGAAGAGCCCCTGCAGGAGGGCGATTGGGTCGAGTTTGTGACAAAAGAAGGAAAAAAGGGACCCGTCGCAACAAGAGTCAAAAAGATCGTTAACTAAAGCCACATCCCATTATATTTTGACAGTTTTTCCGGAAGGCAATAAACCTATTCTATCCACAGAGGAGGAATGATGGCCTTCATTCAAGAGGATTTCACTTACCAAGATTTATTTTCAGAAAACACTTACCTGCAAGATGTCGTTTCTCACTATGCCCCTCAGCAATATCAAAAAAATATCAGTGATGATTTGGCGAAGTTTTCAAAAAGAGTGTGCAGTGATGTCCTGGCTATGTCACAAAAAGCTGAACGAGAAGAGCCCGTTTGGGTTCCCTATGATCCTTGGGGCAAAAAAATTGATGATATTCTTATGAGTGATGGTTGGTTAGATTTGCACAGGGTCTCGGCTGAGGAGGGTATTGTAGCGACGGCCTATGAGCGAAAGAGTGGGGAGTATTCCCGCTTTCATCAACTGCTTAAACTGATGCTCTTTCATCCATCTTCGGCTTACTACAGTTGCCCCCTGGCGATGACGGATGGAGCTACACGCGTCCTTGAGCTATGCCAAGAGCAGGGCCCAAAAGATTTAGCTTTGCCCCATTTGTTGTCGCGAGATCCAGATGTGTTTTGGACCGCGGGGCAGTGGATGACTGAAAAAACAGGAGGTTCAGATCTCTCTCGAACCGAAACTGTCGCTGAGCTAGAAAACGGCACTTATCGTCTTTATGGACAAAAATGGTTTACCTCTGCGATTACAGCCAATATCACAATGACTTTGGCCCGCACTATTGATCCCGAGTCCGGAAAGGAAGGGCTGACTCTTTTCTTTGTTCGAATTCGAGATGACAAAGGCCAGCTAAATAACATCGATGTTTTGCGCCTTAAAGAAAAGCTGGGGACTCGAGCTATGCCAACAGCAGAGTTAGAACTCAAAGGTTGTGAAGCCACCATGATTGGCGGTCACGGGAAAGGAGTAAAAAATATAGCTACTGTGCTCAATATTTCGCGGATGTATAATGCGGTTTGTGCTACAGGGGTTATGTATCGACTCCATTCATTGAGTCGCGACTATGCGACAAAGCGAGAGGCCTTTGGTAAAGCTATTGGTCAGCATCCTCTTCATGTTAATACTTTATTTGACACTCAAACCATCGTGAATGCTTCGGTTCATCTGATCTCTGAGTTAGCTGTCCTTATGGGTAAGGTTGAAGTTGGAGAGGCCACCGAGGAGGAATCTCATATTTTGCGTATTATGATCCCCGTTGCAAAACTTTGGACAGGAAAGCGCGCTGTATCCGTAGTTAGTGAGCTCATAGAGAGCTTTGGGGGGGCTGGCTATATTGAAGATACTGGGCTACCTATCTACCTACGAGATACGCAGGTGCTTTCTATTTGGGAGGGGACAACTAATATTTTGAGCTTGGATGCTCTTCGAGCTCTTTCTAAGCCCGGAATTTTTGAAAGTTTGCGAAAAAATTTAGGAATGCGAGTTTCATCTTTTCCCACAAATTTTTCGGCCGAAAAGCAAATTTTAAACTCCTTACTCACCCAGTGTGATCAGTGGTTAGAAGGCTGCGGTCAAAAAAGATCTCTTCTTGAGGCTGGGGGGCGGCAGTTCACTTTCGTATTGGCTCATATTTATTGTACCGTGCTGTTAGTTGAATTTGCCGCTAAGACTCAAAAAACGAGAGACCGGGTGATGGCGCAAAGGTTTTGCCACAATATTGAGGCTCCAGATTTTATTGAAGATCAGGCTTATCTGGACCTCGCTCGGGAAACCCTGTTTTCTTAATGCTCACCTTGGCTTCCGACCATATTGAGGTTTTTGATCCACAAGACAAAGGGGTGACTGGGGTCGCATTCGCTGTTCATGGTTTGAACCAAAATCCTCGCTCCTTTCATCAATACCTGAAAGATTTGGCTCGCCATGGAATTCGCAGTTATTTACTGCATTTGCCGGGCCATCGTGCTGAAAAATCCATTTCTTCAAATTTAGCAGAAGATGTTTTAAGGTCTTATGATCAAGCCTACCAGTGGATTTTAGATAAGGAGGGGCGGCTTGATTTTTTTATTGGCTATTCCTTTGGCGGTTTGATCGGGACTTATCAATTACCCTATAAGCCCATTGAGAAATTATTGTTGATTGCTCCAGCATTGAGTTTGCGTCCTTATACCTTAGCCATCCAACCCATTCTCCCTTTTGTCTCAAAAGTGTATTCCATTCCACTGGGTGGCAAAAAAGATGATTTTTATCGCTTTCATCAAAACGGAGTTCCAGTTGAAGTGTATCGAAGTTTTTTTGAAATTTATCGGAACAATAAAGTTGCGAATTTACCCAGTAACAGCCAGGCCCTGGTCTTTGCCCATCCTAAAGATGAGTTAGTGAGCTATCGTGGATTAAAAAAGTGGACAGAGCATTTTAGCAACTGGGAACTTAAAACCTTGGACAATAGAGCAGCTTCTTTTAAGAAATTCAATCATCTTTGCCTTGATGAGCAGACACTTGGACTCGACAGCTACCAGTCTTTGGTGGACCAAAGTCTCGCTTTTTTAGTGAAATAGTTTCCTGCAAAAGCCTGCTCCTATTGAAGGGCTAGTCTTTGGTGGGGTTCTGTTTTGCTGCTGGATCTATGCGCATTTCCTGTGCACTTCTATAATAGTAGTATAGACCTAGGGGGGAAGATGAAAAATTACGGACATTTTTTATTTTTTGCTCTTTTATCCTTATTCATAACTCACACCAGCTTTGCAGCCCTTGTCGGTGGCCCACAAACTTCCGACGAGTTTATCTACAGTAATGGCAAGATTGAAGATGAAGTGGCAAGACCTGCGGATCTTTTGAATGCTCAAGATATTCCAGTGATCCAGTCTTTGAATTTGGATGAAACGACAATCGATGAAGCCCAATTCCAATTCCAGCATAATGGAGTACCAACCATTCCTTTACGTAAAGCTATTGATTTTTACAAGGCCAATAGACAGAGTGTTGGGGGGCTAAGGGATGATTCCTGCCTGATCATACCGATGAGTGAATCTGGAGAAATTCCACCCGATCAACATCGATTTGATCCAACCACAATCTCTGAGTTGCGTAAGGGAATCATCAATGATCGCTATATTATGATTGTGGATTTTACGTATTCAAATACTGTGGCTCGAGGCTATCTACTCGACATGCAGGCCGATCAAAATGGAAACTTTCACCATGAGGAGCTGACGATTTCCCATGGATACGGCTCCAATGCTGTAGGAGGCATTCCTCAAATTTTTACGAATGAGCCTAATAAGGGGACGACAGTCAGTGGCTTTCATGTGACCGCCAAAAGACCTATACTTTCTATGGAAGTTCGAAGGCATTTGGTAAATACACAAGCACAGGGCTTCGCCTCTATGGCTTGGAGTCCACAAACAATACAGCAGAAAAAACATCGAAAGTGGGGCACGGAGCCCCATACAACTCCGATACTCGTGCTGGTACCAGTGCAGGTTGTCCTGCAATGACAAAAGACAATGCGGACCGGTTATTGCCTAACCTGGTTGGCGGAGCTCTTTGGTACCATTACACCAAAGTGAACAAAGAGGCTCAGTTCAAAACCCCATCTTGCACACAATAATTATTAACGGCTTCGGCTTGGTATTCGGCCCGCTAGCAGTTCTGCTAGGGGCTGAGTCGCCTCGATGCGGGTAAAAATAATTTTAAGAGTGGCGGTGATGGGGACCGCCAAAAACATTCCCGGAATACCCCAAATCAGGCCCCAAAACATAAGACCAATCAGAACCGTGATGGGGTGCAGGTCCATAGTGTCCCCCATGATTTTTGGTTCGATAACATTGCCAACTGTAAACTGAGTCACACCACAGAGAATGAGAACTGCAAAAAATTGCCACTGAAATTGATATTGTAAAAAAACAAGAGGGAGGGGGAGAGCCACTGCTAAAATGGAACCTATGGTTGGAATAAAATTAAGAAGAACCGTCAGGAGTCCAAATATGAAAGCTAACTCTACGTTAAATGAAAATAAAACTAACCATACAATAAATCCTGTGATTAAAGAAAGGGATGTTTTGCTCGAAATATAAGACGAGATCTTGCCCAAAATCTCGCCCAGCAATCGGCTTGTGGGTTTCTTTTTTCGTTCACCATTGTCCCCAGCCATCATAAAAATCGTGAAGATAAAGACCAGAAACAGGTTTCCCATAAAGGAAAGAAGTTGCCCCGTGGCTTTTTGTGCGTAGGCAAAAAGGGGTAAACTTTGTAAAGCCTCTCGCACTTTATCGAGATCAAAGTCCATGAGAAACATTTGATTTTCAAGGTACTCAATAGATTCATTGAGACTGGCTTTATATTTTGGCGCCCCTTGCACAAAATTATCAACGGAAACAGTAACCACCAAAACAATAAGGGAGAGGAATAGAAATAAAATCAAAACCGCGGCTAAAATAGCTAAGGCCCGCGGTAATTTGAGTCGGTTTTGTAAGCCATGCACCATAGGGGTCATGATTGAATATAAAAAAATGGAAAAGATCAGGGGAAGTAAAACAGGTTTGGTGATGTAAAGGGCAAATGCCAAAGTCACCATTGTTATAATAACTAAGCAAATATTATTGGTGCGAGCGTAAGTGTCTTTCATGCTATCAGGGTACCGCGGTCGGGCACCCTCTTCAAAGGATTTGTCTTTACTTAGTTGAATTGAGGAGCTTCAAATGAAGAATAGTCAATTTCTGGGCCGCTGGTGAGGCTTTTGCTGTTTTCCTCTTCGCTACCACCGAGGGCATTTTCCATATTATCAAGATACCACTGGTAGGCGTCTTCACTGAGTATTGTTTGCACAATCTTTGGATCGACTTGCTTGAGGCTAGCGAACAGTTGTTGCTCCTGAGCCAAGCTCATATTTTCAATATCGAATTCAAGGGCGTAAGAGTTCATTGCGAAAAGGAAAGTGATGGCTACAATCAATGCTTTCATTTTTTTATCTCCCCGTATCAGTGTTTGATGAGGCTTTTATAGCGAGAGCAAAACATTATTGAAAATTATTCATTATCAAGTGAGTGCATTAATTTTACTTATGATAAAAGTCTTTGCTTATCCCATAAAAGGCTGAAAATATTAGCCTAATGAAGTTCTTTTCCAGTCAAATTTGGGGGCTTTTGGGTCTCTATTGCCTATTATTTTTGCTCTCAGCCTGTGTGGGAGGTTCTCAGGACACCCTGGTTGTCCTTCCTGGGGGCGAGAAGCTGATACTGAAGGACTCCGAAACTGCCAATGCCGTGACCGCTTCGGAACCTCCTTCCTTGGATTGGACGAAGGCTTCGGATGCTGAATCCACGTGGGTGATGGAGCATCTTATGGACGGCTTGGTGCGCTTCAACCTAGCTGATGAAAATCTATCCTTGATGCCGGCTTTGGCAACGGATTGGCGCCATGAAGATGCTGGCAAGGTTTGGATTTTTCATTTGCGCAAAGGTGTGCAATGGACGGATGGCGTAGAGTTTAAAGGTCAACAAATTGTCGACGCCTGGAAACGACTTTTGAACCCGCGCACAGGTGCCAATGCGGCCAATTATCTTTACCCATTAAAGAATGCAGAAAAATTTAATCAACAAAAAATAAAGGATTTTAGCCAGGTGGGAGTTTCTCTCCTTGATGACTACACCTTGCGGGTTGAACTTGAGGAGCCCATGGCCTTTTTTCCCATGTTGCTGACCCACCATACCACATTCCCGACCCGTTTGGATGTCATTGCAAAACATGGAGACATGTGGACAGAACCTCAAAATATAGTGACCCTGGGCTCTTACAAATTGATTTACTGGCACCATGACTCACGGTTGATCATTGCGCGGAATGAAAATTATTGGGGGAAAAAACCAAAAATAAAAAACGTCGTCTTTTATATGATTGAAAAGTCTTCCACAGCCTTGCGAATGTTTGATCGTGGTCGGGTAGACTTTATCAAGGATATCCCTTCTGTGGAAGTGAATCGACTCAAAAGTCGCCCGGAGTTCCATTCACGACCCGGGCTTCGTCTTTACTACTATGGGTTTAAAGTTAAAAAGCCGCCCTTTAACAATGTTTGGGCTCGTCGAGCCTTTGCTCATGCCATTGATAAAGAAGAATTGGTGAAGGTGTTGGGAGGAGGCCAATATCCAATGAACTCTTGGATCCCCTACGGACTGTTCGCACACAATAATCAAACAGGTCTTGAGTTTAGTGTAGAAAAAGCAAAAGAGGCTTTAGTCAAAGCGGGTTATGGCGGGGAAAAGCCCTTTCCTAAAGTGGTTTTAGGATTCAATACGGAAGAGAAACATCAAAGAGTCGCGGAAAATATCCAAGCGCAAATTAAAAAAAATCTAGGTATATCTATTGAGCTTAAAAACGAGGAATGGAAAACATACCTTAATGGTCTGAAGAGTGATTCGGTCTACAACATTTACCGGCTGGGATGGGTGGCTGACTATGCAGACCCTCATAATTTCATGGAGATATTAGCATCCTATTCAACAAACAATCGAACGGGCTGGAAAGATTCTCGGTTTGATGAAATGGTCAAAAAAGGAGTGGCCGAGACAGATCCTGACAAGCGCCAATCCATCTATGAGAATGCCGAAAAGTACTTGTTGCGTGAACAAGTCCCAGCGATCCCTATCCTTACCGATGTGAATCAGGTTTTAGTGAGTCAGAGATTAAAAGGCTTCCATGGGAATAGCTTGGATCTTTATTTATTTCAGGATATGGAGCTAAGTCCATGAAGATCTTTTCAGTAGCCTTATTTTGGGTCAATATTATCTTTGGGCTTTCCTTGGTTTTTTGTGACTTATCTTTGATGTATGTGCCACGAGTGTTGCTGTGGAGTTTTTGGATTCTTTTTTCCGGCTCAGTTTTTTACGGGATCCTTCGTCAGCAACTGCTTGGCTTTTTTTTCAAACGAGTCGGAGCTTCCATCATTGTTATTGCCATCATTGCAAGCATGACTTTTTTACTTTTGCGTTTTTTGCCTGGAGGCCCTTTTGATGAAGAAAAGGCCCTGCCACCTATAGTGAAGGCCAATATCGAAAAAAAATATGGTTTGGATCAACCCCTCTGGAAGCAATACTTTAACTATATGGGGGGATTGCTCAGGGGCCATCTTGGTTACTCCTATAAATATGAAGGTCGTGAGGTAAGTGCCATTATTAGGGATTCTTTTCCTGTTTCGTTTAAATTGGGCTTTTATGCACTGGTGCTTTCCTTTTTTATTGGAATCCCGTTGGGTCTCTTTGCAGCCTCACGTTATGGCACTCGTCTTGATTCGGGAGCGATGATTCTTGCTATCAGTGGAATTTCTTTGCCAAGCTTCCTTGTTGCTCCCATATTAATTTATATCTTCAGCTTTGGCTGGCCCCTCGACATCTTCGCACCTAGCCTCTACCAATGGCTTTTGCAAAATAATCTTTTGTTGCCGCCAGCTCTTTGGCATTCCCCAGCTCACTATATCTTACCCGTTGTGACTTTGGGGATTCGCCCTGCTGCTTTTATCGCCCGCCTTACGAGGGCGAGTGTTCTTGATGTTATCCAGGCCGACTTTGTGCGCACCGCTCGGTCAAAAGGTCTCAGCGAAAAAGTGGTCCTGTACCATCATGTTTTGCGCAACTCTCTCGTTCCCGTACTTACCTACGTAGGGCCCTTGACGGCAGGAATTCTGTCAGGGTCTTTTGTGGTCGAAGTGATTTTCGCGATTCCTGGCATTGCCAAATATTTTGTGCAAAGTGTATTTAATCGCGATTACCCTTTGATTTTGGCCTTAACCATTTTATTTTCTATCATGTTAATTCTTGCAAACTTGCTTGTGGATATCCTTTATAAAGTTGTGGACCCTCGTATGGAGGTTTCATGAGTCTTCAAGAGAATTGGTTTCACGAAGGTCTACAGAGGCTAAAAAAAAATAGGCTGGCTCTTTTTTGCGCCTATTTCATCGGGTTTATTTGTCTAGTGGCAATCTTCGCAAAAAATTTAACACCCTATCCTTTTGATCAACAAAACATCGATCGCATTCTTGAAGGGCCAAGTCATCAATATTGGATGGGTACCGATAAATTAGGGCGCGACCTTTTTTCTCGCATTATCTATGGGTCGCGAATGTCGATGGCAGTAGGAGTGATTACAGCCATTCTTTCCTTGGTGATTGGTGCGCTTTTTGGCGCGATCAGTGGCTGGTTTGGTGGCTGGGTGGATGCCATCATGATGAGAATCGTTGATATCGCCTACTCCATTCCCTCCTTGGTTATTATGATTCTTGTGAAGGTGATATTTGATTCCATAAACATATTTAGCCATCCCGAACTGAGGGCCTTGGCTGGCACCTTGATTGCCTTGAGTATTGTTGGATGGGTGACTTTGGCTCGACTGGTTCGTGGGCAAGTGTTACAGGTGAAAACCAGTGTCTATATTGAGGCTGGAAGAGCACTGGGTTTGAGTCAGTGGGGACTTCTTTTTCGCCATGTCTTTCCCAACATTATGGGGCCAATCATCGTCATGCTGACTTTTCGTATCCCGGCTAATATTTTGTTCGAAAGCTTTTTAAGTTTTATTGGCCTGGGTCTGCAGCCGCCTTATAGTTCCTGGGGTGTCTTGGCTTCAGATGGAGCCGATATGTTAGAGAGCTATCCCCATCTTATTTTGTTTCCAGGCGCTGCTCTCTTTTTAACTATGATGGCCTTTCAACTCCTAGGCGATGGCCTGAGAGACGCCTTTGATCCCAAGATGAAATTGCAATAGCTTTGGCCTATGATTCCATAGGGTGACCGTCAAAAAAGCCTATTGTATTCTTGAAAGGGTGAAGGAGATGTTTATGTCGACGAGAAAAGTAAAAGTAGCCATCATTGGAGCGGGGACAGCGGGTTTAACAGCTCGCCGAGAAGTGGAAAAGCTGACGGACGACTATGTCGTCATTGATGACGGAATTCTTGGAACCACCTGTGCTCGAGTGGGTTGCATGCCATCCAAAGTTCTCATTCAAGTGGCCAATGATTTTCATCGGCGCAAAGTCTACGCCCAAGAAGGCATCCTTGGCAGTGAGAACCTCAGCCTTGATCCGGTAAAAGTTATGGAGCATGTGCGCTCCTTGCGCGATCGATTTGTTCGCGGAGTGATGAAGGGAATGGAGAACTGGCAAGGGAACCACTTTATTGCCAAACGGGCTCGTTTCATTGATGAAAATACTTTAGATCTTGGTGATGAAAAGGTCATTGCTGACAAGATAATCATTGCTACTGGATCAAGCCCTATTTTTCCGGGGCCTTGGAAGGCTTTCTCCAAATACTTTATTGATACTGATGCGTTTTTTGAGCAGAAAACATTTCCGCAGAAAATAGCTGTGATTGGTCTTGGCGTGATTGGTATAGAACTGGGGCAGGCTTTGCATCGCCTTGGCTTTGACGTTGTCGGTATCGGTAAAGGTCTTTCCATTGGCGGGATCACCGACCCAGTTTTACAATCTTATGTGCAGAAAAAACTGAGCGAAGAAATGAAGCTGAGTTTTGAGGGGGTTACGGAAGTTTCGGAACAAGATGGGAAACTTTTGCTTAAGACTCCAGAGGGTGACCATTTGGTGGATCAGGCTCTTCTTGCCATGGGGCGAAAACCTAACTTATCTAATTTGGGCTTAGAAAGCTTAAACTTGAAATTAGATCAACGAGGAATTCCTATTTTTGACAAAAACACTTTGCAAATTCCTGGTCACTCCATATTTATTGCTGGCGATGTTAACGGGGAAAGACCCATACTTCATGAGGCCTCCGATCAGGGGCGCATCGCTGGATATAATGTTCTTCGCGATACGCCTCAGTGCTTTCAACAGCGAACATCCCTCGGAATAACCTTTTCATCGCCAAATATTGCAACGGTAGGCCTTAAGCACCAAGAGTTGCTGGAGCAAGGTTTCGATTTTGCCGTGGGCGAGGTGAGTTTTGAGGGGCAGGGACGGTCTATTGTTATGCTTTCCGAAAAGGGCTTGATGCGCATTTATGGTGAAAAGGGGACAGGGCGTTTGTTGGGGGCAGAGATGTTTGCTCCTGCCGGCGAGCATATGGCTCACCTTATAGCTTGGGCTATTTCCATGGGAATGACGGCCCAGCAGGTTCTGGCCATGCCCTTTTACCATCCTGTCGTTGAGGAGGGTTTGCGAACTGCGATTCGCGGCTTAGCAAAAACGAGCGCGGCTCCCAAAAATGCTCTTGAGGTTTTGCGCTGCCAGGACCATTTGATTCGCTAAGCTTCTTTTGGGGTGCTTCTAGCTTTGTGGTCAGTGGTCGGGGGCGAGTCCCTAAGGCATGAAATCCATAAAGAATCACAAAGAGGCTTATTAAAATCTGCATAATTTCACTCCTTCTTGGACTGAGTCTGTTAGTTTTTTGTTGGGGAGTCATCACACTCTCGACTGAGAGGTCAGTTCTTTGAATTTGATGGTCTCAACCTCCTTTGCGGCTTTGTAAATTGTTCAGAGTCTATTTTTTAACAGAGGGCTGCATGCTAGTTTCCTGAGCATGAAATTGGGGTCGATCACTTTCTTTATTTTATGTCTTTTTGTTTCCTTTCAGCAGGCTTATGCCACTGATTTTATTTTGGTGGGAAAAGTTCCCGGTCAATACTTAGGAAAAAGCAAAGAGAAAAGCTATCTTGCCTCGATTTCTATTGCCGGAAAAGTCATTGAGAAAATAGAAACTCTCAGTCTGGCTCAATTGCGAAAACTGGAGAGCGAGGGCCCTGCCGGTGCTAAGCTCATTCTTTTACAATCTGCTCAGGGCCAGAGTTTTGATACCATCTACCCAGGTCTTATTGACTTACATAATCACGCTAAACAAAACATGTTACCCGTTTGGGCTGGGGCAAAGGGTCAGTTTTCCAATCGCTATGAGTGGCGCTCCTACGTTCCGTACAAGGAAGCGGTGAGCTCCAACACCAACCCCTGGCTGCAAGCGGAAAAAGCCCTGAGTTGTGCGGCTTATCGCTGGAATGAGCTTCAATCTCTGACATTGGGAACCACTTATCTACAAGGTCATCGAGATTGCGATTTAGATTTCACGATCCAGCGAGTGGAGGATCCTGAAGTTTACAATTCTGATTTAGACTCTCTAAGCACACCCGTTGATTTGTTTGTTGCCAATAATATGGTCTACATATGGAAAGCGATAAAACCCGAAGTGGATCGTGGGGTATCCCTAGAAAAAGCTTTGTTGGATGGATTACAAAAAGAATGTTCTCAGGATACTGATATTGCAAGCTGGTCTGAAAAAGATATTTTGGAGAAAGCTGATGTCCTGGAGAAAAATTTTGCATCTAAAGACTGGCTTAAAAACTCGTGTGCAATTTCTGAGGCACAAATGCCTAAAGGGCGTTACCCGTGCAGTGTGAATAATGAAGATTGGTATGATGAAGGCATTCGCGCTTCCATGGTTCGCTATTTTCAGTGCGGGCATCCTACTATTGCTCGTTACAAATTAAAACTTCAGCAACCTAAGTTTTCCTCATTCATCTTCCATTTAGCTGAGGGGCGTTGGGATGATCCCTACAATAAGATTGAATTTGAGATCGTCAAAACTCTGGGTTTTGATCAAGCCCACGTAGGTATGGTTCATGCTACAAGCCTCAGTGCCCAGGATTATGCCCATGTGATCGATCGACAGATGGGAATCATATGGTCCCCCTTTTCAAATCTGCTTCTCTACGGGCAAACCATGGATCTTACACGATTAATTGAGGGTAAAAAATTAGCCAAAACTAAAAATGAACTCATTTTTGCTATTGGCTCAGACTGGACGCCTACGGGGAGTAAGTCTGTTTTAGAAGAACTAAAGATCGCAAGAAAGTATTTAAAAAAGACAGGGCAATTTCAAAGTTTTGGCGATGACTTTCTTTATGACTCTGTGACCTCAGGACCCGCTCGCTTAATTCAAGCCGAAGAAAAAATTGGCACCCTCAAAGAAGGTGCGATGGCGTCCCTCTTGATTACAAAATCCTTAAGTAAAAACCCTCTAGAAAACTTAGTGGCTTTAGTCGGTGCAGAAGAGGTCAACCTTGTTTTCGTAGATGGTCAGCCTATTTATGGAAACCAATCCTATATAGCACCCGTTGTTACGACCGACTTTGAAACCCTGCCCACCTATGTTGGTGAGCTCAGTGATTGGGTGAGTCCACAAGGCGTGGCCAAATTTGCTGATCTTCCGGCACCCCCCAGTGGCTTTTCTCGCTTTGGTGGGGACGAGGAAAAATGGCAATACAATATGGAGTTGGGCCATTGGATTCAAAGCCATCGTCAGATTTTTGGGAAAATAAATAACTGCAAAAAAATCAGCTCTGAAGATCCTAAGGTTCTCGTTCATCAAGAAAGTGGCGACGAAATCGTAGAGACCTTTAAGAGCACGGGATTGAACATTGACCGTGCCTATGACATCCAAATGCTACTAGCAACGGCTGTTCTGACCCAAAATAAGAATGTACAAAGTCCAGGGGAAGCGTGGACGAATTTAGATTCTCGTCTTAAGTACTTTCCGTCTCTTTTTACCTGCAATGATGCGCAGACGACAGCGCGCTTGCAGAACTTTATTAGCGAAGGGCCGGAAGAGACTGATGAGTTTACTGAAAATCTAAAATTTGCCAATGAGTTTGATCAAACGGCTCAGCAAATTTGCCAAGCCTATGGCGTCTGTAAGGCTCAATAGTTTATAGGTTTAAGAGAAGGGTCACAGGAAGGTGATCGCTATAGCCTAATGGGTAATTTGGGTTTTCCATGAAGTTGTAGCGCAAAGGATAGCGCACAGTGATCTGCTGGCTACTTTCGTTTTCAGGGTCTTCTGAAAAGGTGTACTCACCTGTAATCATCGTCGAATAAACAATTCGGTAGCTTTCAAGGTCAGCGCGAATGCTGTTAGACGTCTTGAGAAGATTTTGGCTGAGGAAGATGCGATCAAAGCGTTGCCAATTGTCCCGACCTCGCCAGTAGCTACCATCGGGAAAATGTTTATTAAACTGAGGATAGCGGCGGCGAGACTCCTGATGAGCCTCGACCATTTTAAATTTCCCCTGCTGGCTTAAAACGTGGTTGTCAAAAACTTCAGCTTCTTCGTCGAAAGTCGTGTTAAAATCACCTAGAGCCACAATCGATGGATTGGAGTAGTTGTCATTGAGGTAGCTGATGTCTTCGCGCAATGCTTTGGCGGCTTCAACCCGAAGGCGAGTTGGTCCAAGTTGCGCAGCCCAGTGATTCACGTAAACAAACAGATTGGCCCCGCTGCGCTTGCTCTTAAAATGAACGCGAAGCATGTCACGTCCTTTGCTTTCTACAATGTACTTGGCTACAAACTCGAGGTTTCTTGTGTCATAAAGAAGGGCCATGTCAACGCCACGGCGATTTTTAAAATTGGTCACGATATAGTCTTTGTAGCCAACATGGTCAGCGAGTTTCTTGATCACTCTTTCATTTTCGACTTCTTGCAAAGCCAAAAGGTCAGGGCGCTGGCCGTGGCCAAGAATCACTTTTCCCAGCTGCTCGATTTTGCGTTGGAGTTTTGGATTGGTCCAATCCAATTGTTCACAAAGTTCGCGATAGTGGGTTTTTCCCAGTTCAGAACAATTTTGCTTTTTGGGGTGTCCCTGGGGGAGGTAAGTGTAATCGACAAAACCATCATCGTGTTGAGAATCATAAAGATTGAGAGCATTGTAGCTCATGATCTTGATTTGTCTGCTGTTAGCATTGGTTTTAAAGAAGCTATCCTGGTCTTCGTAAGGGCGGGCAGGGGTGGCCCAAGCCCATTGGCTGATGGCTATGACGGCTAGCGAGATCACCAATCTAAAACCCATAACTTCCCCCCGGATTTGCGTTATTGAGTACCCCTTTATGAGACCAAACCTAAGGCCTGAAAACAAGGCCTTCGGTCAGCTGCGCCAAGATCCCAACCATGGTCTAGGTCTCCAAAATAGGCCAACCACAAGCCTTTGCCGCCTTTGTTAAGCTTTGGTTAAAGCTTTCACAAGATTGATGGCTTTGTGGGCATTTTTTTAGAGTCCCCTGTGGAAAAACCTATAAAAAATTCAATAAAATTCTGATTTCTTGTGGAATTTTGAGCAATTATCTACTCTGCCCCCAACCGAATTGGGAGGATGGATCATGCAAACGAAGAGTCTACTGTCACTGGTATTGGTTGCCTTGTTTGGCTTCAATGCCCAAGCCGAAATCAGCTCAAAAAGCTGCTTTAAGTATCACAAAGACGTTGAAAGCTTTGAGTGGGATGAACGCAGAGGGAGTCCTGCGGACTTCGATCCGGGCCCTGCCAGCGAGGAAAGCAAATCCTGGCTGAAGCTTTATGGCCAGCTTCCCAATTATCGCAATATCGGTGATGCCATTCTTGGTGGCAGCGAAGAAAAATTTCGTTGGATCATGGGCCCGATGTGGTATCGCGGTCGCCTTGGCAAAAACCAAGTGAAGATTTTTGTAGTCGGCCAAGAAGGCGCTCAAGATGAAAATCTCACCAACCGTGCTTTCACTGGATCTACAGGGACAAAGACCCAAAATTTTCTTAACCACTTGGGTGTTTATCAAAGCTATCTTTTCATGAATACTTTTGTGTATACAATCAACGGGCAATTGGATGCCGAAGACCCCGCCTTCAAAGAAATGGAGCAAGGCCTCACTAGCCCCATCGTTCAATACAGGCATCAACTCTTTGACAATGTCATCAAGATGAATCCAGAGTCCGTGGCCCTTTTCATCGGTGTCGGCGCAGGCGGTAAAGCCTCTTTGGCCACTTGGATTAACACCCGCAGTGGAGCCAAAGTTTGTAGCGATAACAATGACCTTGGTAACTGCGACACCTCAAAACTTGTTGAGTATTTTGCCAGTGCCGCTGGCGGAAGAGTCTTGAGTGGAAATGAAAAAATCCTTGCCATTGGTGTGCCCCATCCTGGAAGCTTAGCTTTCGGTGGTACTGGCGATATGCTTAAAAGCACGTTCTCTAGAGCGGCCCGTCGCGTGGCTAAGTTTATGGAGCAAAACCCAGGATGGCTTCCAGCGGATCCCCAAGAAACTTCCTTTGCGAAATGCATGGGCGGTGAACGAGTGAAAAGAATGAATGGTGATTACGAGTACGACAATTCGCCCGTTCCATTCCGTGATTTTTCTTTTAACACCAATTGGAGAATGGGCTCTCAAGGAACCGCGTCAAATCGCATGGGCTCCCAGCGCATTCAAATTTTTAGTTCGCAAGGACGCTACGGCAACATTGTTCCCCTTCGTACGGACATTCCCTTGGGACCTTACAAAACAAATAGCGGTCGTTCTCTCGTTAACGACACACCTCCTGAGTATGATTACTACAAAGTTCCCAGTGAGGCCTACGCTCAGTTGAAAGACGAAGACAAAGGTCTTCTTTGGGGCATGAAAGATATTGAAGTTCCCTACGAGCCACCTCGTTGGGCTCCTTATGGCTACCAGGTGGGTGATTACGATCACGCGAGCCAATTTGATCCGGGCCCGTCTAGCGCAGCCATGGCGAAAGCTCTCACCGCTTGGCCTGACTTTCAAGAAATCGATGCCAGCGCTTATATTAGCCACGAATCTTTTGGTTTTGCGGGTTCTTATCGTGGAAACACTGAAAATCCAAAAGTTGTGATCATTGCCGATCAAATGGGCCACACCGATATGTTCTCCACTCGTGCCTTAACCGGTGAAGGTGGTCAGTGGTTGCAAGCCTTCCTTGATAAAACAGGATTAACTGAAGACAATGCTTACCTTATTGTTCGCGCTCTTCCTGTAGACACCTTGGGAGTTTCAACAAAAGCTGCTATTCAGCTTGCTATTAGCAAAGATAGCCAAGGCAAAAGTGCCGCCAAAACTATTGCTGGTGTGTTGAAACAGATTGGCAACCCAGTGAAGTTGGTAACATTAGGCCCAGTGGCCGATGCCATTGCCAAAGATCTCGGTGTCGATGCGGTTTCCATGAAGCTACCAAAAACATCTGGTTACAAAGCCAACTGGGTGGCCGCTGCAAAAGCTCTCCAGTTAAATGTTCCTAGTGAGTCCGACCTTGATGCTATGTATTTGATCCCGCGCAAGGACCTTCCTTATTCTACACGTTGGTGGATGGGGAGTACTGGTGAGCTCGGTCAGCGTGGTTATGGGGAAAGCGCCTATAACAAGCAAGAAGGCAAGGATCCAAACTACCTTGGACATTATTATCGTGTGGTGGCTCCAAGTTGGGTGACAAAGCTCAAAAGAGAAGATCCGCGTGAGTTGACTGATGTGGAAAAGGGTCAAGTGAAAGAGGTTCTTGAAGCTGTGAAATAAGCAACGAATCGTTCATGAGAAGTGCAAAAAAGCTGGGTTCAGACCCAGCTTTTTTTTTACCACTTAAAGGCTTTAAACATTGAAGCGAAAGACAAGGATGTCTCCATCTTTGACCACATGCTCTTTGCCTTCCGAGCGATATTTGCCAGCCTCTTTCACTGCATTTTCACTTTTTAAATCAAAAAGGTCTTGGCAATTGTAGGTCTCAGCTCGAATAAAGCCCCGTTCAAAGTCACTGTGAATCACGCCGGCTGCTTGCGGAGCTTTGGTGCCTTTGCGAATGGTCCAAGCGCGCACCTCTTTTTCACCAGCTGTGAAATAAGTCTGTAGATCAAGAAGAGCATAGGCTTCGCGAATCAAACGACTGAGTCCTGGCTCTTTTACACCAAGGCTCTCCAAGAACTCTTTTTGTTCTTCGGGATCCAGTTGCGCAATTTCAGCCTCCATGGCACTGCAAATGAGAATGGCTAGATTGTTCTCAGCTTTTGCAAACTCTTCTACCTGCCGACTCCAATCGTTGCCACCCGCTGTAAAGTCCTCTTCGCTGACGTTGCAAACGTAAAGTATGGGTTTGGTGGTCAATAGGTGAAGACCTTTGACAAAGGCTTGGTCGTCTTTATCAAATTCGATACTGCGCGCAGGCTTTCCATCGCTCAGGGCTTGGTGGATCTTGGTGATAATATCGAGTTCTTTGAGCATGGCTTTATCTTTGGTGGCTCTGGCTGTTTTTTCCACTCGGGTTTTACGTTTCTCGATGGACTCAAGATCAGCGAGCATTAACTCCGTGTTGATGACATCAATGTCCCTCAGTGGGTCGACAGAGCCTGCGACGTGGACAACATCAGGGTCATCAAAACAGCGTACCACTTGCACGATGGCATCGGTTTCACGAATATTGGCCAGAAACTGATTGCCAAGGCCTTCGCCTTTGCTCGCTCCGGCCACGAGACCTGCAATATCGACAAATTCAATGGTGGTAGGGATTTCTTTTTGCGGCTTAATCATTTGGGTAATTTTTTTGAGTCTTGGATCAGGAACAGTGACCACGCCCACGTTGGGATCAATGGTGCAAAAGGGGTAGTTGGCAGCTTCCGCTTTCGCTGCGGTAAGGGCATTAAAAAGCGTACTTTTTCCAACGTTTGGTAGTCCAACAATTCCACATTGTAAGGCCATGAAAGCTCTCCTTTTATTGGTCTATTGTTTTCTCTTGATTGACCTTTAAAAACAACAAAAAGCTTTAGCTTGGAGCTACGTTAAGCTGGGTGGCTGCTTTGTCGTAGCCATCAAAAATTAAGGATTCAATGCCATCACAGACTCGGGACAGTAGGTTGGGAAGTTCAATCTCCTCCTCTTTGGAGAATGGAGAAAGAACATAGCTGGCTACGTCTTGTTTAGGATGGCTGGGGCGTCCGACTCCAATGCGAATGCGGTAATAATCATTGGTGCCCAGCTTTTCATGAATATCGCGAATTCCATTTTGCCCCCCGTGACCTCTCTTGTTTTGCAGGCGCAGGGTTTTAAAAGGGAGCTCAATTTCATCGTGGAGAATCAGAATTTTTTGGCTGGGGATTTTATAGAACTGGCTCAGTTCAAGGATGGCCTCCCCAGAGTTGTTCATATAGGTCTGGGGCTTGGCCATAAGGACCTTTTCGTCATCAATTTTAAAGGAATAGGTCAGAGATTTGTGTTCTTTTTTCTCTGGAGGATGGCCAATGCTGGCTAGATAAGTGTCAATCGCCATAAATCCAACATTATGGCGATGGAGCCTGTATTTACCTCCAGGATTTCCGAGACCGGCAATGAGCCACATCGATAAAGGGGCTTAGCCTTCAGACTTTTCGGCATTAGCGGCAGGGGCTGCTGCGCCTTCCGCGCCTTCAGCGCCTTCAGCGGCTGCTGCAGGCTCTTCCGTTTCCTCTTTCGGCAAGTGGATTGTGATCAGGGTGCGATCCGCCGCTGTCACAGGTTCCACGCCAGAAGGGAAAGATAGGTCTTCCACTTTGAGAGAATGGTTCAGGGCAAGTCCCGTGATATCAATTTCAACGGACTCAGGAATATCAGTAGGACTGCACTCCACTTCGACGTCTTTCAAAATAATCTGACGAAGGCCGCCGTCTTCTTTTTCACCAACTGGAGTTCCTATGTAGTTGATTGTGACATGCACGCGAATTTTAGCCGCCATATCAAGGGCGTAAAGGTCAACGTGTACAGGGCGCCACGTGGCTGGATGAAGTTGCACACTTTTTAGCATGACATTCAAACCAGAAAGCTTGGCCTCGTCGCTTTGAGTTTTGAAAATGGTCGACATATGACGAGTGCCTCTGTGTTTTTCTACGAAAATTTCATCGAGAAGCACATTCATGTTTTCCGTTTTTGGTCCGTAAATGACAGCCGGGATTTTACGACCATTTCGGTTCACACGATTAAAGTGTTTTCCAGTTTTACGGGGTTCTACGCTAATAGTGCTTCCTGGAGACATTTTTTACCTCTCGTTATTAATCATCAAAAAGTGAGGATACAGAAGCATTACCGTAAATCCTCAACAAGGCCTCAGCGACCACGGGGGCCATGGAAACCACTTCCATTTTCCCACTGTTTTCAGCAGCTTCGCTCAAGGGGATGGTGTCGGAAATTAGGACCTTTTCCACCCCGGACTCCTTCAAGCGGCCTATAGCTGGGCCAGAGAAGAGAGCATGGGTTGCCACTGCAAACACCCTTTTTGCCCCATTCTGGAGGAGGCTGTCAACCGCTTGTGTCAGAGTTCCTGCCGTATCAATCATATCGTCCACAATGATGGCCGTTTTGTCCCTGACATCACCAATCAAGTGGAGGGCCTTGGCCTCATTGGGGCCAGATCGCCGCTTATCGATAATGGCCATAGAGCATTTGATTTTCTTAGCAAAGGCTCGGGCCCGCTCCACGCCGCCGGCGTCTGGGCTCACCACCACAAATTCGTCGCCAGCGCCGTAGCGCCGCTTCCATTCCAGGGCGAGAGTGGGGATGGCATAAAGGTGGTCCACCGGGCAGTTGAAAAAACCTTGGATTTGGGCCGCATGGAGGTCCACAGTCACAACACGAGTCGCGCCAGCGGTTGTCAGTAGGTCAGCCATGCATTTGGCCGAAATGGGGGCTCTAGGAGCCACTTTTCGGTCTTGGCGGGCATACCCATAATAGGGGATCACTGCCGTAACTTGTTTAGCCGAGGCCCGTTTCAGGGCATCAAGCATAATGAAAAACTCCACGTAATTTTCATTGACCGGCGGGCAGGTGCTTTGAATGACAAACACACTATCACCACGGACACTTTCGTGAATTTCACACTGGACTTCACCATCGGCAAATCGAGAGATTTGACTACTACCCAGTTTCACTCCAGCGCATTTCGCTACTTTTTCAGCGAAGGCTTTGTTGGAGTTTCCCGAAAATATTTTAATTTGTGACATGACTCACCTGCTAACACCCTTTGCAGGGGATGTAAACAAGGGAAAGGGGTGTCAGTAGAATTTTCTTAGTGTTGGTGCGCACTTATTAGACATTTTAAGACCGGAGCTTTTGCACGAGCTCCTTGAAAGCCTTTCCCCTATGAGAAATGGCGTTTTTCTCTCCTGGAGAGAGTTCTGCCAGAGTCTTCTCAAATCCATCGGGAATGAATATAGGATCGTAGCCAAAGCCACCACTTCCCTTAGCCACTTTAGAGATATTCCCGTGGAGATCGCCTTGGAAAATATGTTCGTTGCCCTCGGGATCGTAGGCGACCAAACAGCAATGGAAATGAGCTTTGCGATGGGTGGCGGACCTAAGAGTCATCATTTTCAAAAGTTTGGCGTTGTTTTCAGAGTCCCTGGCTTTTTCACCTGCGTAGCGAGCCGAATGAATTCCGGGAAGCCCACCGAGGCCATCCACCACGATTCCAGAATCGTCAGCGACCACCCAAACTTCTGGCTTCACCGATTTGAGGGCCCGCGCTTTGATGCGAGCATTGGCTTCAAAGCTGTCGCCATTTTCAGGTGGTTGCGAAAAGTAGGAAAGCTCCACTTGCCCATGAACTTCAAAGTTCAGACCTTCCAACATTTTTTGAAACTCTGCCACTTTACCTTTGTTGTTTGTTGCCAACCAAATTTCCATAATAAATGTCTCTTAGCGACCCATGAGGGACGTGATATTAAGATCCTGCAAAGCCTTTTTTTGCAGATCGTGAAGCTGTTCACAACCTTTGAATGCCAAATCCAACATCTGGTTCAATTGATCTCTCGTGAAAAAGCCCTCTTCAGCGGTTCCTTGAACTTCCACTAAACCTTTTTGATCATTTATGACAAAGTTGGAGTCTGTTTCTGCTTCACAGTCCTCTTGATAGCATAAATCAAGGAGAGGGGTTCCTTCGAAAATTCCAACGCTGATCGCGGAGACAAAATTAAGCAGAGGGAAGTCGGTGATCTCTTTTTTACTATGCAAATAATTCAAAGCTTGAGCCAGAGCGACAAACCCCCCAGTGATGGCGGCCGTACGCGTGCCACCATCGGCCTGCAAAACGTCGCAATCCACAGTGATGGCAACGTCTTTCATTTTGTAAAGATCGACACAGCTGCGCAGGCTGCGGGCTATCAGTCTTGAAATCTCGAGAGAGCGTCCACCCGTGGATGTTTTGTCTCTTCGCATCCGATCGTGTGTCGAGCGAGGGAGCATCCCATACTCCGCGGTCACCCAACCCTTTTCCTGGCCTTGCAACCACTTCGGGACATTGGTGTCCACCGAAGCGTTACACATCACTTTGGTATGACCAAATTCAACCAGAGCACTGCCCTCTGCGTAGCGATTAGCACCTAAGGTGATTTTGATTTCGCGCAATTGATCGCTTTCGCGTTTATCGAATCTTTGCATTTTCCCTCCGAGAAAGCCTGGCCTAAAAGAGGTTTTACTATTCAATCTGGGGTGATGAATTGTCAATCCAGGGCGCAGGGCCGCAAGGATTATTGGCGGTAAGCCTTGATGGCTTTGTAGATACGGTGAGCGAGATCTTTTTGCACGGAGGGCTGAGTGAGTTGTTCCCTTTCTTGGGCATTGGAGAGATATCCAACCTCAACGAGAACGGCTGGAACCTCATTCTGGCTCAGTACGAAGAAGGGGCCTTGTCGAATCATTTGGGATTTTTTTTGCCTAGGCCAATTTTTGCGTAAATGCCGGCTCAGCTCATAGCTTTTTAATATTCTTTGCCCCTTTTTAATATCGGATAAGATGCTCTCAATATCTCCTAACTTTTTATTCTGATCACTTTTATCTAATTGATGCTCTTGGTGAGCGAGAAAGAGCTTCTCCTCATCCATTGGAAGTTGGTTTTGAATATAAAATTCACTCCCTTTCGCTCGCGCATCTTGGTGAGCGTTGGCATGGATACTAATAAACAGGTCACTTTTAAAAGCCTTAGCCATTTTTACTCGCTCCTCCAAACTGAGGTCCTTGTCACCATGCCTGAGCAAAAGGGTTTGATATTGAGGATCCTTTTTTAAAAGTTGATAAAGCTTTCGGGAAATTTCTAAAGCCACGTCGGCTTCTTTAATGCCCTGATAAACAGCTCCTTTGTCGTCGCCACCGTGTCCTGGATCTACGGCAATTCTATAGGTCGCCCAGCTTGGAAAAGGAAGAATAAGAAAGATAAGTAGGAGAAGAAAACCACGCATATATTCATTTTATAGAAGGCTCAGGAGAATCCCTAGGGCGAGGAAAAGAACCGGCCCAAGGTTGAAGAGAGCTTTAGGCAAAAAAAAAACGACCTGGTGGGGCCAGGTCGAAAAAGGGGGGGATATGGGATCGTACTCTTCTTAAGAGCAAA
>JAGQZY010000043.1 GCA_020435205.1 Bdellovibrionales bacterium
CACTCCACCGACCTCTCTTGGTAAAGTTTTCGGCGTTGAGGCAGCGATCATTGCCGGTGCCGTTGAATCCCCAGGCATCAGTCAAATTTCCAAGCAATATGATCCTAACTCAGACATAGCAGCTCTACCGCACGCCTGGTTATTAGCTGGAATCTCTGTCCCTTTTGGAGTCAGTATCGAACTTAACTTCTTACCCTCAGTCGATGTGCAGGATATTAAGATGAGTCATAATAGCCTGGCCGTGAAGTGGAGTATCACTGACCAGTTTTTTGCAGGGCTTCCTTTTGATTGGTCCATACGTAGTTACTACACAAAAAGTGAGCTCTCCTATCGACAAACCATCGTCAATGGGAGCTTTCCAGGCTCCATCACATCGGATGTAGGTTTTGAAAATACCATGGTCGGTGGCGACAGTATGATCGGCATTGATTTTGGCATCGTAGAGCCTTATGCCGGTGTGGGCTTTGTTAATACCAAGGGGGAGTTGCGGGCAAGTGCCGTGACAGCCACACCTTACTCTATTTTTGATGATGGAGTGAGCCAGTCTCTTTCGAGCAAACAAAATAGTGCTCGCCTGATTGCGGGTATGACTTTACATTTAACGGCACTCAAAGTGGGTGTGGAATACAGTCGCTTGTTTGGTGTCAATCGAGTCTCGGCAAAATTGGGATTGGCTTTTTAGGAGTAGTCAGTGAAATATCTTTTGTTTTTATCTGTTATTTTCTTTGGTTTTTTATATGCAGAAAAGAGTTTTGCCGAACCTTGGATGTCGAATCGGTTTGCGCAAAACTGTGCCGGTTGCCATGCCCCTGGACGCTATAATCGCAAGCCCAAGGATCGCCGCTGTACTCTTTCTTGTCAGGGTTGCCACGTCAACCCCAATGGGGGGGGGCTAAGAAATGCCTACGGCAAATGGAATTCCGAACGTTGGGTTCGCTCATTCTATAGCGATATCATGTGGAGCAAAAAATCCATCGATGTTTTTGAAAAACAAAAGTATGCAGCGAA
This sequence comes from Bdellovibrionales bacterium, assembly GCA_020435205.1. Classification (GTDB taxonomy): domain Bacteria; phylum Bdellovibrionota; class Bdellovibrionia; order Bdellovibrionales; family JAGQZY01; genus JAGQZY01. The sequence continues at coordinate 1,009 of JAGQZY010000043.1, forward strand.
GGGACTTTCTTCTAAGCGTAAAAAGTATTTTGCAATCAGAGGAGCCCCCGAAGTGGAGTTTAAAGGTCTTGTTAAGGATGAGGTCCCTTACAAAGATCACAATAATTATAAAATCATGGCTAAAAATAAGATTGATGACCTAATGGCTATCAGTCGCGATGACCCTTACCGCATTGAGCGTCGTAATTATGTGCAAGCGGGCGGGGATTTTCGCTTTTTCTATATTCAGCAAGGTCAGGGGCCAGCTTCGCAAAAATTAGAAGACGGCACGTTCTACCCTATGGTCTTTGATGTCGGAGTGCGGGTTCGACCCATCCGAGAAAAATTGTCGGTGGTCTATGAAGGTAGGGCCTTTAATTCAAACACCAACAATCCCTCTTCTTTAGATCAGCTTTTTGGTGGGGGGGCAGCGACAAGGTCAGCTTACCTTTTGGTCGACGACCTTCCTTATAATACTTACGTGCAATACGGTCTTTATCGACCCATGTTTGGAATTAACAATCCTAACCACAATGCCATGGTGACGGATTACTCCAATATCGGTCAGTATACCACGACCAAAAATATCGGTGTAGGTTTAGCACCCAATGTTCCATTCGGGATTGTTAACGTGATTCAACCCTTGCAAACGGCAAGTCCTCTTTCGATCAATTCACAGCAGGGGGTTCAAAGTGAAAGTGGTTTTGTGGTTACAGGTGGGCTTCGTTTTGTCACCTTGGGTGGCCATTTAGTAGCCTCTTATTGGAGTACCAAAAATGATAATGCCGCCACCCCTCGCACTCGCACGATGTGGGACATCAATGGTGGTATTGCTTGGCGGCGCCTCATCTTTAACTGGGAAGTGATGAATATTAGCAAAGAGGAAGGGCGAAGCGATTCGGCCACCTTGATAGGTGCTGATCTTCGCTACCGGATTTGGCGAGAGATTTATGCTCAGGTGGCTTTCATGACAGCCAATACCGGGATTGCTACGTCAACCAATGGAACTATTTCCACTTATACCACAGGACTTTCTCCCGGAAGTGGGCAAGAGATGACCTTTGGTGTGAAGGCCTTCACTTTTTCCGGACTTGAGATTGAAGCTCTCATGACCAAAAAAGAAAACACCGAAGAAGGTTTTGCCACTTTGGTTGAAGACACTTTGCAAGTTCAATTCCACGCTTACTTTTAAAAAGTGTTTATTTACAAAAGGCGTAAGTGGATTGGCGTTTGCGGCCAAAACCTTTTTTATCCTCAAGAGTAAAGCCTTGGGAAATGAGAGCTCGCTTGAGATTGCCAGTGGCTGCATAAGTCGCAAAATAACAATGCTCGGGATCACTGTAGTTTTGAAGAAAAGTTTCCAAATAAGTTTGGTCCCAAAGTTCAGGGTCGGTATGATTGCTAAAGGCGTCGTAGAGAATGCCTTGGAAAGGACCATGACTGTTCTCAAGAGTCATAGGGCCTACAACTAGCAAGCGCCCATCTTGCAAAGTTTGTTGCAATAAAGTCTTTACGGCTTGAGGATCCATGGCCTCTTTTTGACAAGCCAACTTTAGGATTTCATCGTAACAACTGTCGAGGGGTGTTATATCTTTTTGCAAAGCCCAGCTTTTAAAATCTTCAATCAGCCACTCCTCGATTTCAAAGGATAGAATAAGAAAATCTTTGGTCCCCAGGCGCAGGGTTTTAGCCAAGGCAATGATCTCGTTATAGCCAATGCCCAGGCCCAAGGAGAGGATCTTGGGGTGGGGCGCTTTCAGGGCCTCATCGAGGACTGGGGCGTAAATAAAATAGGTTTCAGAAAGGGCTCCATCCAGAGAATGCATCTTTTCGCCGCCAGCCAGGCTCAGGGTGGGGCTCCCGTCCAAAGTGCTTATAATTTCAAAGGCTTTTCTATTGCTCATAGGGTCATAATTGGTTAAGTCATCCCTATGCAAGAGGCAAGCTTTAAACCACCCGAGAGGCCCTATTTTGCCATATCTGACTTCTACAAACAGAAGTTTGGCGAAAAGGTCTTTAAAGTTCCTGTCGCCCTGGCTGGGGATTGCCCTAACCGCATGGGGCTAAAAGGTATGAAGACCTGTATTTTCTGTGATGAGCACGGCTCTTTTGCTTACCCACAAAACCAAGAGAAGGCATTGCGCGAGCAAATCGGCTTGCACATGGAGCGAGTTTCTGAGCGCTTCAACAGTAAAAAATTTTTAGTTTACTTTCAGGCCTACACGACCACCTTTACGGCAGTGAAAAAACTCAAGGAGGCCTTTGATGTGGCCTTAGAGTTTGATGGAGTGGTGGGGGTGGTGATTGGCACCAGACCCGATTGTTTATCTCCAGCCCTGTTTGATGTTTTTAACGAGTATCTGCAAAAAACTTTTGTCGCGATTGAATTGGGTGTGCAAAGCTTTGATAATAAACAGCTCGATTGGATGCGCCGAGGCCACAGTAGTGAAGATGCAAAAAAATCAGTAGCTAAATTAAAAGAAAATTGCCCTGACCTTAATATTGGCATTCATCTTATGTTTGGCTGGCCCGGGGAAACTCTTGATGATGTGGCGAGATCTGCTGAGATTTGCAATGAACTTGGGGTCGACAATGTAAAGCTGCACAACCTCCACGTGTTAAAAAATACACCGTTACAAGAGATGTTCGATCGTAAAGAATTTAAACCTGTTGATAAATCTGAGTACTTTGAAATGGTCGGAGTCTTTTTAGATCACTTATCACCCAGGATTGCTGTGCATCGCCTGGTGGCCATTGCTTCACGCTGGGATGAGCTAGTAGCGCCTCAGTGGACAAGGCATAAAATGACTAATTACCAACATGCCATCGATCACTTAAACCAAAATCAACACTATCAAGGAAAGGTTTTTGATGAAACCCTTTGAGAAGTACCCCAATGAATGCGAACAAATGATCGAAGCTTGTCGACGTTTGCACGATCGTAATATGTTAGCTGCTGGAGATGGCAATATCAGTTTGCGTGTACAAGATGGAATCCTGATCACTCCTTCAGGGAGACCCAAAGCTTTTATTGAACCCCATGAAATTGCATTGATCACTTTAGACAACCAGATTTTGTATGGTGATCCTTCAGGCGAGCGCTTGATGCACTTACATGTGTATAAATCCTGTGAAAAAGCGATCAGTGTTGTCCATGCCCATCCTCCCCATGCCATTGCTTGGAGTGTGGCTTACCCCGACATGCGCGAGCTCCCCAACAATTGTTTGAGCGAAGTGGTGCTCGCCGCAGGTCGCATCCCCATAGCCCCTTACGCCAGGCCGGGCACGGGGCAGATGGGAGCGGTGCTTGATCTTTGCTTGCCGGATTATCGACTGATCGTCCTTAGCCGTCATGGAGGTCTTAGCTGGGGTGAAAGTCTTGAGGAAGCCTATATGGGAATGGAGCGCCTTGAGCACTCCGCTGAAATTCTTTATAAAGCCAAAACTCTTAATGGCCTCAGTTTTCTAGAAGAAGAGGAGATGCAGGCCCTTCGCAAAATCCGCATTCAGCTAGGAGACAAAACTCGATGAAGAATTTAGAAGCTTTGTCTTTAAAGGTCGCCAATAACCAGCTTTATATTTTAGATCAGCAGTTGTTGCCCGATGAAGAAAAATGGTTGTTGGTGGAATCTGTCGATCACATGGTGCAAATTATTAAAGACTTAAAAGTCAGAGGTGCACCATTGATTGGTATTGCTGCCAGCCTCAGCTTAGCCTTGTTCACCAATGAAAACACCACCTGGAATGAGTTTAAAGCCCTAGAAAAAAAACTAAGGGAATCTCGGCCCACAGCTGTCAATTTAATGAATGCTTTGGATCGTATGCTAGAGATAGCCGAGCGAAGTTCCATGGATTATCAAAAAATCGTTGAACAAGCAGAAAATCTTTTTGCAGAAGATGTTGAGCTTTGCTTACAGATGGCAAAAGCTGGTGCCGATCTGATTGAAGATGGCGATAACATTCTTACCCATTGTAATACGGGTGGTTTGGCCACCGTAGGTTTAGGGACGGCTTTGGGTGTGATTGTGCAAGCTCATCAGCAAGGTAAAAAGATCCATGTTTACGTGGACGAGACCAGGCCCTTACTACAAGGAGGTAGGCTAACCACTTGGGAGCTAGAGCAGCATAATATCCCCTACACTTTGATTTGTGATAATATGAGCGGGAAACTCATGGCTGAGGGCAAAGTGCAAAAAGTTTTTGTGGGCGCTGATCGCATCGCTATGAACGGAGATTTTGCTAATAAGATTGGAACCTACAATTTGGCAGTGATTTGCAGTCATCACAAGGTTCCCTTTTATACTGTTGCCCCTCAGACCACGGTGGACACGGAATGCGCTAGTGGTGCAGGAATCCCTGTAGAGATGCGTAAACCTGAAGAGGTTCGTGGCATTTATGGAAGCTTTGGTGAAATTCGTTGGGCACCTAAAAATGCAAAAGTTTTTAACCCAGCTTTTGACGTGACCCCTTGCGGTTTGCTCACGGGGATTGTTCTAGATGGCAAGGTGCTCTCCCAAGGGGAGTTAAAATCGGGTGTATTAAAAAGAATTTTAAATAAAGGATAGAAAGTATGTGGGCTATTATTGGTGGAACTGGATTTGAAAAGTTTGAAGGATTTAAAACGATTGAAGAGCTTGATCGCAACACACCCTTTGGGCAAACCTCCCACGGCTTCAAAAGGGTGAGTCTTGAGGGAGAAGACGTTTTGTTTATCCCTCGTCATGGTACCGCCCATGATAAGCTACCCACCGAGGTGAACTTTCGTGCCAACATTTTTGCCTTAAAAAAGTTGGGTGCGACCAAGCTTCTGGGCTTTTCTGCTGTAGGGAGTCTTGCCCAGGAGTGTGAACCTGGAAGTCTAGTCATCCCAGAACAATTCATCGATCGCACTAAAGGTATCCGCAAGGTTAGCTTTTGTGGGGACGGTATTGTTGGCCATACATCTTTAGCGGAGCCCGTGAGTGCATCACTCGTTTCAGCCCTTAAAGAACTTTGTGGAGAATTTTCATTTAAAACCCATTTTGGAAAAACCTTAGTCGTCATGGAAGGACCTAATTTTTCAACCAAAGCAGAATCTAACCTTTATCGCTCTTGGGGAGGAGACATTATAGGTATGACCTCTTACCCGGAGTTTGCCCTCGCTCGTGAAGCGGGCCTTGCCTATATGAACTGCTGCTTTGTCACCGATTACGATTGTTGGAAAGACGACGTGCCTCATGTCACCGTGGAAGAGGTGATGCGAGTTATGAAAGAAAATAACAAAAGAGCCTTTTTTGTCGCTAAAGCTATGGTCCACTGCAAAAAAGAGAGCGTGGTTAAGGCCTGTGAAAAGGCGGCTGGGCTTGGGTCTGCGCTGATGACGCCTATGGATTCCATGACATCCGAGCAGCAGGAGTGGCTGAAGGTCTTACTCAAGTAGGTTCTCGGAGTCTTGGTATTTGCATCCTGCCCATAATTTGGTAGCCTTAAAGGGTGGGGACCTTTAGAAAGATTTTAATCTCATTTCAGATCTACTTTGCTATTCTGGTGATTGCCTCGGTCACCTTTTTATCAGTTTTGACCGCAAAAGCGGACGATGAAAAGTCTTGCTCTTATATTAATTTAGCCACCCGTAGCCGCCTTGGGATCACCAGGGACCAGGGTAACATCGGTTGGTGTTATGCCCATGTGGCGGCTGATATTGTGACTCGCGCTACCAGGCAGCCCATTTCTGTGGCCGACATGGCTGTGGAATACAATCATGCTTTCAAAACGGAAGGGGGCGCGAGTACAGTCCGCGAACGTGAGAGGCAAGAGCGAGACGCGACTTTTGCAGATAATGGATTTACTAGTCGTGCGATCCATAACATTGAAAAAAAAGGTTTTTGTTTAGAAAAAAATTTTCGCTCATATGACGGGGCTAGCAAAGATCTTATTCCGATCCACAAGATAGCTCTAGATCTAAAAAAAACATATAGTGGTAAAGATGCTGAGACTGTAAAAAAGGCATATGCTGAGATAAAAGTTATCGTGCCACAAATGAACATAATAGATTTTTCAGAAGTTTTTTTAAACTCTAACAGTACAAATTTTTACGATAACTTACGAGAAAAGGCTTGTGCACCCAGGATTCACACCGATCGGCAGTTCAGCTCTGCTAGTCCAAAAACGAAAGAGAGCCTGGAGATGGTGATCAATAGTCAATTGGAAGCCGGCTCCCCTTTAGGGATAGCTATTGAGACTAGCTGTATGAAATCCAATGGCCCAGTGGAAAAGAAGAGCACAGGACATGTTGTGAGTATCATCGGTCGAAAGTACGTGAAAGATTCTAATGGTAAAGGCTCTTGCCAATATATCCTGCGCAACTCTTGGGGACTGAATGATGGTCAACAGGGTAAAAGATATATGACCGCCGAACGTCTGCATGAATGCTTTAGAAGGAATCTCACCTTCATGACAAGGACTTCTCGTCCATCTGGTGAGCTCGAAGTTGATCCTCTAGACACCTCCCCTTAGGCTATTGCTGTCTAGTCTTTTTACAGACCTCACATCTTTACAGGCTAAGGGCCATGTCCTTGAAAAAAAGAGAGCCGTTCTTTAATTTAGACCCTATCTCATTGAAGTAACATTTATGGATCAAAAATCGAGGGTGGATATGGCCAAGTGGATCGGGATTTCCTTTTGTCTTTTACTAGCTTTTCAAGGTCAAGCTTTTGCTGCAGAGGAAATCCTCTTTCCCGAGGTGGAGACCAATGACCCATCCATCTTTCCCCAGTTTGATAAAAAAAATGAGCAGACCTTAGATCGCTTGCAGCCCCTTCCTGGATTTGATTCCATCCGCAAGCAAATTGCTGCCCGCATCGATCAGTCCCGGGCGGATAGTAAACTTAAAAGTGTGAGTTTTACAGATACCTATGCCTACAATTTTTATCGCGATGACAAGAATCCAAAAGGCATTTATCGCCGAGTGGATAAAGCTGTGTTTAAAAAACTAAAAGCTGAGGACAAACTGGATCAGGTGCCGTGGAAAAACGTCATGGACTTGGACCAATTCATCGCCTCCCACCAATTCCCCGCAGAGGTGAGCGAGCCTTCCGTCGGTGGTTTTGAGTGCCTCAGAGACAAAGACACCCGTGAGCTTAAGCGCTGTTTGGTGGGGTTTTCCCAATCGGGTGGCGATCGCAATGTTTACTATGAATTTGATTTCAATACCCTTTCTTGGCTCACTCAAGATGGTTTTAAATATGAGATCCTTGGTCGAACGAGCTTCAGTTGGGTAGATGAAGACAACCTCATTGTTTTTCTTGATGGGCTGACCTATTACAACCATGCTCACCCGAACCAAAAAATCGACATGGATCAGGCAGTGAAACAAGGTTTGATCACCCCGGCTGGCTATCCTCGCACCGCTCTTAGCTGGAAGCGAGGCGATGCCTTTGACTCTAAAAAAGAGATTTTTAAGGCCTCAGAACTTGCCCAGTACGCCTGGGTTGGCACCGTGGAGCTGGAAGATCTCCCTAAAGACCAAGTTTTATTGGGGTGGGAAAACCGCGACAGTAAAACCGCCATTCTTTCTTTAGGGGTTAAACAGAAAAACGGAGCTTATGTTTGGAATGAATTCGACTTTCCTAAGGATCTGGATAAGAACTCCTTTATTGCTGGTGAAGGCAATCACATTCGCGTCTATCTCAAAACAAAAGAGTCCACTTTTAAGGGCATGGATTCAAAAACTCTATTTTCTATAGATATTGAAATTTCTGAAGACGGAAGCCTTAAGCAAGGTCAACCTGTTGCCATTTACAAAGTCTCTGATACGGAAGGTGTTTTAGAGTCAACTTCAGTGATTGAAAATGAAGAATATGATCTGAGTGATGATCAAATCATTTTAGTGATTTCTAAAAATGTGAGCACCAGCGCCTATCTTCTCAAGCAAGAAAGAGGCGGCTGGAAAAAATCCGCTTTTCAGGACCCACTCAATTTAAAATATAAAAGCATGAGCGTGTGGCAAGATAAAGAAGATGAATCCTTACATATGAGTGTAAGCAATTTTCTAAATCCCAGTCATGAATACATTTTAAAATCGAAAGAGGAGGGCTTTGATTATGAACTTATTGAAAAGAGCAGAGTTTTATTTGATAGTTCTCCGTATGCGGTTGAGCAATTATGGGTGGACCGCGGTCGTGATCAAAATGGCAAGCACATCAAAGTACCGTACTATGTTGTTTATAACCCTCAGAAAGTGGCTCTTGAAAACAATCAAAACCCGGCTCCGACTTTAATCTACGCCTATGGTGGATTTTCGGTCGGCATGAATCCTTATTATCTCGGCCAGACCGGAAAGCTTTGGCTAGATAAGGGCGGCGTCTATGTTCTAGCAAACATCCGTGGTGGGGATGAGTTTGGGGCTTACTGGCATCAGTCTGCCTTAAAAGCGAACCGCGCCAACACCTATGGGGATTTCTTTGCGGTCAGTGAAGACATCATAAGGCGAGGCATTAGTTCCCCAGAAAAACTAGCCATTGAAGGCGGTAGTAATGGTGGGCTTCTCACCGGCGTTGCAGTCACGCAAAGACCGGATCTTTACCAGGCGGCTGTGATCGCAGTGCCATTGTTAGATATGATGAGATATCACAAACTTTACGTGGGTGCCTCGTGGATGACTGAGTATGGAGATCCTGATGGCGATGAGCATGACTTTTGGTCAAAGTACTCACCCTTACATCAATTGAAAGCGGGGGTTGAGTACCCGAAAGTGTTCGTCACAACCAATCGCTATGACGACCGGGTGCACCCGGCTCACGCCAGAAAATTTTCCTTAAGAATGGATGAGCTCGGTATTGATCACTACTTCTATGAAGACCCTAAGGGTGGCCACGGTGGGGATACCTTGAGCAGCTATGAGCAGGCCCTGTCTTCGACCATTAAGTTCATGTATTTGTACAGTGAATTAGGGATGTTGCGGGGGCAGTAAGCCGGCCAAGAGATCTCGGCGGCGGGGGCTCTGTCTTTGGTCGTTCAGAGAGTTGTAGTCCCTCTTCTTTGATTGCAACCGTTAATAAAAATACGGATTGCAACACTTTTAGTAGTCAGTCTGTTTGGAGCATGATTAAGGACGGGCAGTGTGTGGATATTCCCGACACGACGGCGAAAATAGCCTGCACGCAGGCGCTCTAAATAGCACCAGACCCTATGGGTAGGCAAAACGCTTTTTTAATCTAATAAAGTTCGTTTCAAATAGATGCCAGCTCAGGGCGCTAGCAGCAATAGTGAGAACGACTTGGGCACAAACCCAAATCCACTGAACAGCAAAGTGATCATAGTGCTGAGGTAGGTTCGGAAATAGCTTTGTTTGCGCCAAGGACGCTAACCTTTGCATGGGCAAATGTAGGATGTATATACCATAGCTGATTTTTCCAATATACTGAAGATAGGGATTGTCTAATAACCTAAGGAAACTCCCTTTTTCTTTTGCAAAAGATGCATCAGCGATGAGAGTCATAAAATACAAAGAAAATATTGAATACATCAGCAACAGCGAAAGATCTTTAATCCCTTCGGAGGAGCCCAATGGGGTGAATCCGATCAATGCAACATAGATGGCAATCAAAACTATGCAAATTCTCTTAATCCTTCCAAATTTCAAATAAATCCCATAAAAATTCTTTTTCAATGAAAGAATTCCCAATAAGCATCCGAATAATATTGTATCGACCCTGCAGAAGGTGTTGAGAGTGATATACCGCATTTCGATATCTATAAAGTAAAGAGAAAGTCTAGTGGCAAGTACTCCTGTGATCAATACGAGGCAGACTGCTTCCATTTTTTTGAGAGGAGTGAAAAAAACAACAAATGGCCAAAACAAGTAGAAATGCTCTTCTACAGCAAGGCTCCAAAAGTGAGCCAGATCCCCTAATTGCAATGTTGGGTAGGGAATATTGGTGAGATAGGTCCAAAGCCAAAACTGGTTGGCGGTAACACTTGCACTGGCAAAAGAAGGCTTTCCGAAAAGTAGAGGGACAACAAAATATAAAAATAACACCAGATAATAGAGCGGAAAGATTCGCAGAGCTCGGCGAGCATAAAATTTTTTAAAATAGGATTCAGTCTCTCGTTGTTGGATCAAAATTCTAGTGATTAGAAAACCAGAAAGCACAAAAAATAGATCCACACCCAACCATCCAAAATTAAATAGGGTGTAATAAAAATGCGACACACTTCCGGGCATCGAGGTTTTCAAAAAAGGGTAGTTATAGTGATAGAATACGACTGACAAGGCAGCGATGGCGCGGAGACTATCCAAAGGTTTTATATATGTACTTTTCACATCTTAAGTTTATTGTTCAATGGAAAGCGAGTCAGTGAAAGCTGACATTTGGATGGCCTGTGTCATATTTGGCCATCCCTCTTGGATGTTAGTTTCATGACTCAATGGGTGGGCAAGAGCAAAAAAGATTCTTGTCGCCGTAAGCGTTATCAATGCGATTCACGCTGACCCAGAATTTTTTATCCGTCACCCATGGCAGTGGGTAAATCGCTTGTTCCTTTTTGTAAGGATGAGGCCACTCTCCCATAAGGTCAGCCACCGTGTGGGGGGCGTTCACCAGGGGATTGTCCCCTTGGCTCCATTCACCGGCAGCGACTTTAGCGACCTCGTTGCGGATGCTAATCATGGCGTCACAAAAGCGATCGATCTCCTCAAGGCTTTCGCTTTCGGTGGGTTCGATCATCATGGTGCCAATCACAGGCCAGGACATGGTCGGTGCGTGAAAGCCGTAATCCATAAGACGTTTTGCCACATCGTCTACAGTAATGCCGGTTTCGTCTTTAAGCGGACGAAGATCAATAATGCACTCATGGGCTACGCGGCCAATGCTGCCGGTATAAAGAACAGGGTAGTGATCTTTTAATCTTTGCGCGATATAGTTGGCGTTCAGAATGGCCACTTCACTGGCGTGCTTTAAACCTTCGCCACCCATCATGCGAATATAAGACCAAGAGATCGGAAGTATAAGTGCTGATCCCCAAGGTGCCGCACTGATATTGTGGATCCCCGTTTCAGGGCCTGCCTCAGCAATCAAATTGTGATTGGGGAGATAAGGGGTAAGGTGTTTTGCCACACAAATAGGGCCGACACCAGGGCCGCCACCACCGTGGGGAATACAGAAAGTTTTATGAAGATTGAGATGGCAAACGTCAGGGCCAAACTGACCAGGCTGGCAAAGCCCAACCATAGCGTTGAGGTTAGCTCCATCCATATAAACCTGGCCGCCGTTATCGTGCACAATTTCGCAAATCTTGCGAACCTCAGCTTCAAACACGCCATGGGTCGAAGGATAAGTGATCATCAGTGCTGACAAAGTGTTTTTGTGAGCTTCCGCCTTTTCTTTGAGGTCGATCAGGTCGATGTTGCCTTTTTCATCACACTTAATGATCACGGTTTTCATACCGGCCATCACTGCAGAGGCTGGGTTGGTGCCGTGGGCAGAGCTTGGGATCAAACAAATATTGCGCTCTTTATTGCCATGGTCTTCATGATATTTGCGAATGGCGAGAAGGCCCGCATATTCACCTTGGGATCCCGCATTGGGTTGCAAAGAGCATCCAGCAAAACCGGTGATTTCGCTAAGGTCATGCTCAAGTTCATGAATGAGTTGCAAGGTGCCTTCGGCTTGATCCTTAGGAATGAAAGGATGGAGACCAGCAAACTCAGGCCAAGTGATGGGCATAAGCTCTGTGGCAGCATTGAGTTTCATGGTGCAAGAACCCAGTGGAATCATGGCTTCGGCCAAAGTGAGGTCTTTTTTCTCGAGTTTGGTAATGTAACGTAACAGTTCAGTTTCCGAATGGTACTGATTGAAAACAGGGTGAGTCATAAAGTTTGAAGTTCGCGCTAAAGCTTTATCAACCATCGTGGTTGTTGGTGTGATAGTGCCCGTTAAATTTTTGGCTCCAGCAAAAACTTCGACGAGATCCTCAAGATCTTTGTGACGAGTGGTTTCATCGACCGATAAACCTACAAGGCCTGATAAAAAGAAATTCAGGTTCATGGATTTTTGCGCGGAAAGTTTTTGCAAAGCCTCTTTTTCCGAAGCACTCACTTCAAAGAAAAGAGTATCAAAAACGTTTTGTGCTACCGCTTTGTAACCCAGCTTTTCAATGGAAGCTAAGGCCGTCTGAGCTTTTTCAAAAATTTGGCTCGCTATATTTTTTAAACCCTGAGGTCCATGGTAAACCCCATACATGCCAGCCATCACAGCCAATAAGACTTGCGCTGTACAGATGTTGCTGGTGGCTTTTTCACGGCGAATATGTTGCTCGCGAGTTTGTAGTGCTAAACGATAAGCCACCTTGCCTTTGCTATCCTTAGAAACACCAACAATGCGGCCAGGAATAAGGCGCTTTAGGCTATCTTTGGTGGCCAGGTAAGCTGCGTGAGGTCCACCAAAACCCATGGGCACACCAAAGCGCTGGCTGCTGCCCACAACAATGTCAGCGCCCATCTCACCCGGAGGCTTAAGGATGGCAAGACTCAAAAGGTCGGCACAAACAATAGAAAGGGCCTTGCTATCTGCCAAGGTCTGTAAGGCCACTTCTGCCTGGTCAATCGCACCCACGCCATTGGGGTACTGAACGACCACCGCACAATAATCATCAAGATTTGCAGGAAGGCTTGTGCCCTTTTCAAGGTCGATGCCCATAGCCGAGCAACGAGTTTGCACCACCGCCAAGCTTTGCGGAAAGATGGGCTCAAGGACATAAACTTTGTTAGCTTTTTGTCGTTGGCTTTGAAAGGCCATGGTGATGGCCTCGGCAATGGCCGTGCCCTCATCAAGAAGGGAGGCATTGGCGATTTCCATGGCAGTGAGCTCTTGTACCATGGTTTGAAAGTTGATCAATGCCTCTAGGCGCCCCTGGGAGATCTCAGGCTGGTAAGGTGTGTAGGCTGTATACCAACTGGGGTTTTCTAAAATGGTTCTTTGGATCACACTCGGGGTGTAGGTGTTGTAATAACCCATACCGATGAAGCTGCGAAAAACCTTGTTTTTGCTAGCCAGGCTCTTGGCGTAAGCTAAGACCTCGGCCTCACTCATGGCGGGCTTCAGCTGCAAAGGAGTTTGTTGGCGAATGCTATCGGGGATAGTTTCATAGATCAGATCATCGATTCTACTAAGGCCTAAGGATTTCAGCATATTAGCCTGTTGATCTCGACGGGGTCCGATGTGTCGACTTTCAAAAGTGGAACGGGTTTCTACCATGACTATCTCCCTGCATTTGTATGACCTGGAATTAGCACAATTTGCGGGGTGAACCAACATTATCTTATGAGAAGGATGGGCTTTGTCAGGAACTTTTCAGGGAGAGCAGAAGACGGGGGCTCTTGCTATGGAGCCCCATATCGTGGGCTATTTTTTGCTTTTACTTTTTGTTTTGGCCTTTTTCGCCTTTTTTTTAGCTTTCTTGGCGGCAACGCGAACCTTTTTCTTGGCCTTTTTCACTTTTTTAGCCACCTTTTTTTTGACCTTCTTCTTCGCCTTTTTCACCACTTTCTTGACTGAGCCTTTTGAGGTCATAACTTGCAGCTGATCTTTGATGATCTTTTCAATGGCCTTTTTTTGATCAAGAGCCATTTTTTGCACTTCGCGAATGCGGCCCTCAGCCTCTTTCTTGCGAGCCCTGAGAGTTTTCACTGCATTGGTGAACTCTTGGTCTAGCTCTTTTTGCTTCGAAGAGACTTGTTTAACAATCCCGTTGTATTGCTTTTCTAGTTCCTTGAGGTGCTTTTGTGTGGGTTCTTGCAGGCGGCGAAAGGGCTCAAACTTCTCGAGATCTTGTTTAATCTTGTTAAGCTCAGTCTGCAGGTAATCCGATTGAAATAATTTTTTAAACTCGTTTCGGATAGAATCTAAAGAAAACACAAAAACCTCCTTGTGCTGACTCTTATTGTTAATCCTTTTCCCTCTTTTTTTCAATACCTATTCCCAGAAGGCCAGTCCAAAAATGAGTTGTGACTTTTGGCATTTTCTAATAACTCTTTGCCTGTAGGAGGAGCGATGAGCCCTTTTTATTATCAAGTTAAGATTCAGGTGGCGCCAGATATTCTTTCTGATTACTTGAGTTGGCTAAAAGTCCATATCGATGAAATGCTTGCCCTTGGCCTCTTTGAAGAAGCATCGATTTTCAAAGCACAGAGTATAGGGGATCCCGAGGCCCAAGAATCATTGACGGTTTTCTACGCTTATCGCCAAGAGCAAAACTTGCAAACCTATCTCAAGGAATATGCTCCTCGAATGAGATCCTCCATGCCCGAAAACTTTCAGGGAAAGCTGCACTTTGAGCGTTACCAGCTCACAGGGGTGTCTGTTGAATAGGGACCAGTTTCTACAAAAACAATGGCAAGCTTATCCCGATTTACCCAAGGATCGCAGTTCATGGTGGTTTGGCCGCGTGCTTTCCATTGGGGAAACCCATTGGGAATTGAGCCATGGTGGCCAAAGCCAAAGTTTTGATGTTATAGACTTAGTGCAAACCCAAGACCCTGAATTGGGGATAAGTGTCCTCTTGGATGGGTTGCGTCCTGGTGACAGCGTTGCTGTCCATAAAGATACAAAACACATCTTTCTTCTCGCCCCTTGCTTTGAGCCCTACAAGATCACAAGCTTCGACGAGGAGTGGAACCAATTTGTCGAGACTCTGCGCGGGGACTTCTTGTCGAGAGGATTTTTGCAAATTCAGACGCCTTTTTTAGTGACCTCCCCCGGTGTAGATCATCACATTGACTCTTTTCAAGTCTGTGATGAAGGGGGGCATGTCATCAGTCGTCTTCCTACCAGCCCTGAAATTGCCCTCAAGAAAAAGCTTTGCCAGGGGCAGGATAAGATTTTTGAAATTAAAAGCTGCTTTCGCAACGACTTAGCAGGTGCCCACCATCGCAAAGAGTTCACTATGCTCGAGTGGTATCGGGCTTTTGCCACTTTAGAGGACTTGCAACAGGATTTGCAGTCTCTATTTGAAAAGCTCTCTGCAAGCTTTCAGCTTCAGCTACCACCTTTAAAAGCGTCGACCATGTCTGAACAATGGCGGCAGCAGTTGGGTCACGAACTTCGTCCTGAAACATCCCTTGCAGAGCTAAAAACTTTGGCAGCGGCCCAGTCCATAGAGTGGTCGCCCGATGATGATTGGAATGATCTCTTTTTTCGAATTTTTATGGAAAAAGTGGAGCCTCGCCTTGGTCTCGATGCTCCCCTTTTGCTTTTTAATTTTCCACCCCAACAGGCCTCACTGGCAAAAATTTCTAAAGAGGGCTGGGCTCAACGCTTTGAGCTTTATTGGCAAGGGGTCGAGCTAGCTAATGCCTACCAAGAAGTGAATCACCCCGAGGAAAATCGTTCTCGCTTCCTTAATGAGAACCACTTGCGACAAAGCAGGGGTTCTAAGGCTTCGCCACTGGATGAAAGCTTTTTTACGGCTCTTCGCCAGGGAATGCCCCCCTCAGCGGGTATAGCCTTGGGGATGGATCGCTTGTTTATGCTGCTTCGAGGCCAAGAGCAAATTCACTCCCTCTTCTAGAAAGAAGGGCGGCCCCGTCCTAGGCCAGGATGACGGCGCCAGCCTTGAGTTCTATCACTTTCCCATGGCAGTATCTTCGATTCTGATTGGGAGGGACGGGGCTTGTCACAAACACCGAACCAGCACTTTTTGGTTCCGCAATCTTACCTTGAATTTTTGCTGGATGGATCTGCGGAAGCCGAACAGGCTTTGCGGTATTTTTTAAATAGTCAGGTCGAGCTTGGTTTTCAAAAAGCTCTTTGGCCGACTTTGGATTGGCAGAGTCCCTGGTTTTCAAAAATCAACGAACTTTGCCGTGACCTGGGCCTTATCCCGATTCATCCCCTTTGCATGGATGACTTTTGCCTGCTGGATATTATGCATTCCTACCTAATGGATGGGGGAGAGGTGGCGATATGGATCCAAGGTCCCCTTCCTTCGATGGCTTACCAGCGCATTCAAGATTTGAAAATTTATTTAGAGCAAATGCATTTTGTGGTTTTGGGTCGCAGAGATGGGCCTCTTGCCAACACTCTGCGGTCCTTGCCTTACACCATTCAATCTCGACTCTTCTTTGATTTTCCGGTTTCCTTAAATGAGAACGATGATTTTTATTCGAGTTTTGAGACAGAGCAGATCTTGCGATCTTTCGCTCAGTGGACAGGGTTTAAAAATTTTCAATCGTTTCAGCCCGACTATCAAATGCAAAATACCATTTTGGATGGAATCTATTGTGGGGAGTCTGTCGAGCCAGCTCCTATGCTCTTGCCTCGACTCACTCTGGTGGTGACAGAAGATTATCTGCTATCTTCAATGTTACAAAATCCCACTCTTCTTGAAAACAGTGAGGTTATTGAAGTTCTTATTGGTCGAGCCTCTGACCAACCAGCACAGATCACACCCCAACCGGCCCCCCTTCATTTGCGACGTTTGTGGTTGCACGGGGAGGGTCCGCCTATGGCAAAGGATGCCTTCATTAAAAACCGATGTGCAGTCCATGCCCAAGGTGAAGTTATAATATTTGTCTCGGAAAAAAATATTCATTTCCTTGAGGCCTTAGTGGATCGTGTGCTTGCAGGGCAAGGCTCTCTCGATACCCTTATTCTGCACGGGCGGGGGTTGGTTTTTGAAAAAAGTCGTTTTTTAATTTGTGGTGCTTTTCAGCCCCTTATGGCGTGGGCCGAGATGGCAGACTTTGAGTGTTTACAGCGCTACCTTCCTGGCCTCACCACTGAGGATTTGCAGCAGCTCTTTAATTTGTGGGGAAGCCAAACTGAAGAAGCTTCATTGGGTGTAGCCCTGTTGCAAAGTCAGTGGCTACAGCCTATTTGGAAAGAGTCTTCACCAGACAGCCTTCATTTGCCCCAAGAGACCCCATCGAAACCCATTCGCCAGAGTTTTGGGCAATGGCTTCTACAAGGTAAGGAGCTTTACTTTGTCTTGTGGTCAGCCACGCCGAGAGTGGCTCTTCTTGGAAGTTTTAAGTTTCTATTGAGTCCGCTGCGAATGTTGCAAAGACAAATCCATCTCTTTTTTGTTTTTTTCTATTATCGAGTGATCTGGAATCCCCTCATTAACAAAATTTATTATTTTACAAAATACCAATATGAAAAGCGGGTGCTTGGTCTGCACAAAAATAGGGAGTTAGCTCCAGCCGTTGAAAAGGGGATGTCGTGAGCCTTTCTGTCGTCATTCCAGCAAGACTTCACTCCCCAACTTTGTTGCGACTTTTAGAATCGTTAAAGTCTCAGTCTTTACAGGAATTTGAAACCTTAGTTGTTTTTGATGGTGAGTTTAAAGGTTCGGCCACAAGCCTACATGACCTGGCAGGATTAAAAGTCCTTTGTTCACCGGTTTCTGGAGCCAATGGAGCCCGCAATCTAGGAATGGACCATGCGGCTCATTCCTTGGTGCAGCTGATTGATGACGATTGCGTGGTTAACGACCCCTATTTTCTGCAAAACGTTTTAGGAGAGCACCAGAAGCATCCCGAGGCCGTGGCCATCGGCGGGCCCTACGCTTTAACAAAATCTCTGAGTCTGCCCGCGAAAGCCTATAACATCATTGCTAATTTTTGGCAGCGCCCACAAAAGTGGTCGACCTCACAAAACTCTCGCCTATTAGGGGGTAATGTCTCCTATAAAAAAGATCGCCTAGATAAACTGTCTTTGCGTTTTAATGACAGCATTGACTATGGTGGTAGCGAGGCTGAGTTTCATCAGCGCTTATCGGTGCTCGGGGAGTCATTGATTTTTAGTTCGCAATTGGTTTTGAGCCACCAACCTCAGATGACGGAACAACAATTGATAGAAAAGGCAAAAAAGCAAGCCACCACATCCTTACAGTTTCCTATTGATTCAGGGTTTGATAGGCAGCTTATAAAAACCTACCAGTGCCCCAAAAAAGTGGCTGCCCTTAGATGGAGTCGCGACCCGGAGGAGTTTAAAAACTTATGTCGATGGATCGATCTTTACGACCGAGCCTACCAGCAAGTTTGGCAGGGGAGTGATAGAAGGCCACATGCTTAAATCTCCTCATCCTTCCATTCGACCGAACCCTTTTATCAGTGAGTATGCTTTAGCGAATTGCAAAACCTACTATCTACCTTTACACCGAAAGAGTTTTTTTGATCCCACTCTCTGTCGAGGTCTTGGTTGTGAAAACTCTGAAGAGCGCACAACCTTACAAATTCAGTCGTCGTTAGTGCAAGCGCAAAAAGGAAAATTTCAATGGGTAAAAATACCCATGGATCGTATTGAGGATCCTGTGCGTGACCAGGTTTGTGATTTCGCCCAAGACTATAACTTAGGCATCATCCTGCAGGTGGCCGAATCCTTTTTGAACCAAGAAGCTTTTGTTAAATTCCTATTGGCCTTGCCTAAAGACTATACTTTAGAAATTTTGTTAGAAAATCAAAATAATAATAGTGATTGGTCATATCTCAAAACTCATTTTGCTCATGTTTATTTTACGGTAGTCGTGAGTAAAAATACCCACTGGCAAAAGCTTATTGGCCAAAGAACTTTTGACCAAGTCCATCTTCACTTTCCATTCTGCCTTGACCATGAATCCTTATTTTTAACCTGTAGCCAGGCCCATAAGGTCGTAACTCGCTTGCGAAGGGGTTTTCCGAAAACCCAATTTTTACCACCCAGGGGTGTTGATATTCACGACCCACGCGTTGCTGAGGACTTTCCTCTTGAGCCATTCCTCACTCCTTGCTTTGAGACAAAAAGCCAAAACCCACAGCCACGAGTTTCGGTGATCATTCCTAGCTATAATAGCCAAAACCATTTGCGGGTGACCTTAGAACACTTGTATCGCCAAGATATCGGTCACGATGCTTATGAGATCATCGTGGTGGATGATGGTGGGACTGACCACAGCCAGCGCTTGGTCATGGAATGGCTCTCGCAACGGCCTGAGCCAATGAACTTTAAATACATCTTTTTTCCTCGGGCTCGCCAGCGCGTCATGGGGGATTCTCAGTATCGAGCGGGCATTGCCCGCAACTTGGGTGCAAAAAATGCAGAGGGTAATATCTTTAGCTTTCTTGATTCTGATATCGTGGTTCCACAAAATTATTTGGCTTCTGTTGAAAAAGGTTTGCAAGCTTGGGATGCGCTCCAAGCCAGACGCATCAATTTGAAAGAAGAAGCGAGCACCTTAGATTGTCGCTATGAAAATATTAATCCATGCAAAGATGTGACCGCTGAAGATCCCTACTGGGAGAAGTTTAACGCAAAGACGGACCATTGGCACCAAATGCCTTTTAACTGGAAGTATGTATGTACGCACAGTTTCTCACTTAAAAAGGATTTGTTTTGGAATCTTGGCGCTTTAAAACGTAATTTTATTTTTTATGGATTTGAGGATACCGACCTTGGCTATCGCATCACGAAAACTGGTCATAAGCTTCATCTTCTAGACATGAAGGTTTATCACTTATTTCATGATGACCGGCGTTCAGAATTTCAAAACATGAAGTCGCTACGCCATATCTTACTAAGTCGGACCGCCCAAATTTTTTATCTTCACCACTTGGATGAGGATATTTATTTTAACCTCAACGGTTTTATGGCACCTGAATTTCGTTGGAAGCCATTCCTACAAAAAGCATTTCGCTGGATCCGGTCGCCATGGTTATGGCGACGATCTGACCAGGTGTTTGTTAGCCTTCGCTCTCAGCCAGGGAGTCTTTCATGAAAAACTTTGAACAACTGTGCAAGTCCCAGTCGTTTTGCTTGATTCCCTTCATGCATGCAGCGACCTTAACCGATGGGGAAACTCCCCTTTGTTGTGTGGCCGAAGGGGGTAGTGGGGTCAACCTCAACCAGAAAACACTAGCCGATTATTGGAACTCCCCTTATTTAAAAAAAGTTCGTAAAAAGATGATGGAAGGGCAGCCGATTAAAGAGTGTCGGCGCTGCTACGAGGAGGAGAAAAACGGCTACCGTAGCCACCGGGTGATTGAACACGGCGCTTGGAAAGATAAAGTGGGTTCAGAATATCTCAGTAAACTCATTGCAAAAATGGATCCAGAGGGCGCCATGCCTGAGGGAATCTTGTCGGTAGATCTGCGCCTGGGTAACACTTGCAACCTTCAGTGTGTGATGTGTCAGCCTCGGGACAGCTCCAAGTGGAAGGGGTTAGCCTCGCAAATATTACAAGACCTCAGGGATCGCGCCTTAGTGAGTGAGTGGAAGTACAAAAATAATATCAAGGTAGAAAACTTTGAATGGTATCGCAATGAATCTTTTTGGCAGGATTTGAAATCCTTTTTGCCGACTCTTCGCGAGCTCATCATTGGCGGTGGTGAGCCCATGCTCATTAAAGAGCATCTTGAGTTTATTAAATATTGTGTGGAGTCCGGTGAGGCCAGTCATATCCATTTGCGCTACCATACTAATTTCACTGTTTTCCCGGAGGAAATGATCCCTTACTGGGAGCAATTTGAGCGAGTCGAGTTTTTTGCTAGCGTAGATGGCATGGGGGAGGTGGCTAACTATGTTCGCTACCCATCCGTTTGGTCGACGGTAGAAAAAAACCTAGAAAAAGTGGATGCTTTGGGCGAAAACATTTGGCTTCGTCTATTAATTAGTGTGCATGCCCTTAACATTCACCATCTGCCAGATTTTTTGCATTGGATTAAAAGCAAGAACTTTAAAAAAGAGCAGATGTTTCAACAGAATCAAGGCAAGCGGGCTTTACAATTTTTTGCTAACCCCGGTCTTGTTCACTGGCCGCAATACCTCAATCCTAAGGTTCTCCCCGATTCTTATAAACGAGTGGTCACTGACAAGTGGGAGCAAGCAAAAAGTGAATTTTCAGGAGAGGATTTTGACAAGTATGACGGCATTCATCAATTTATGAACTCTGAAGACTGGAGCGAGAGATTGCCGCAAATGAAGCAGTATTTGAAGGCCCTTGATAAACGACGAAAAACTGATCACTATAGAGTCCTTCCCTCTTTGAGTGAAGCCATGGCTGGGATTAAGGATTAGATTATGAAAGAGTATTCAAAAACATTTTGCGTATATCCGTGGATTCAGCAGCAAACCACCCCCGGTGGCCGTGTCAACTTTTGTTGTATCTCTTACTATACTAGTGTCACAGATGATGAAGGAAAGCCTTTCGAACTAGACAAGAATTCTTTTTCTGAGGCTTGGAATGTCAATTACATGAAAGACATTAGAAAAAAGATGATGAATGGCGAAGCTGTTAAGGGGTGTGAAACTTGCTATAAGCAAGAAAACATGGGTAAGCGCAGCTACCGACAAATGCACAACCAAGAGTGGTCTGATAAATTGGGGAGCCGCTATCTTGAGAAACTTGTGGAAAAGTCTGCAAAAAATGACTTTGTTGTGGATACGCCGCCGGCTTATTTAGATTTGCGTTTGGGCAATCTTTGTAATCTCAAGTGCCGTATGTGTAATCCCCATAATTCTGTCCAAATCTATAAAGAATGGGAGCGTCTCGACAAAGAAAATGATGGCCAATACACCGAGTTTTGGAAGGAGCGTGGCCATAGTTTTGGTGGCTGCGGTCCTTGGTACGAGTCTGAAACCTTTTGGTCCGGTGTCGAGGAGTACATTCCCCATCTTAAGAAGGTTTACATGACCGGTGGAGAACCTACCCTTATTGAAGGCAATTACCGCTTTTTAAAAAAATGCATTGAAATGGGTTACGCTTCAAAGATTGAACTCTTCTTTAATATTAATTTCACTCAATTGAAAGATAGCTTTTTAGACCAGCTCAATGATTTTAAATGGGTGAGCATCAATGCGAGCCTCGATGGCATCAACACCACTAATGAATATATTCGCCCGCCCAGCCGCTGGAATATTTGTGATCAAAATTTTCGTAAAGCTGCCAGTTGGGGATTAAAAAACTTTTCTTTAGGGATTAGCCCAGTGGTGCAAATTTACAATATCCTTAACATGGTGGAACTCTGTGAATATGCGGAAGAGGTGATGCTCGAAAACAAAGTGGAAATCCTTGTGGATTTTCTTTTTTGTTTTAGCCCGAGCTTTCTTGATATTGCCATTTTGCCTGACAATGTAAAGCTGCGCGCCTTAGAAAAGCTTGAAGAGTTTAAACCTCGCTCGCTTTCTTACAACGGCAAAGGCCATCAGCTTTTTTTCATGAAAGATGGTATTGACAGTATGATCACCCGACTGCGTCAAACTATGGGGCAAGAGAATCCTAAACAGATGCTCGATTTTGTCCAGTACACAAAAACATTAGATGTGCAAAGAAAGCAAAGCTTTAGCGAAGCCTTCCCAGAGCTCAATGGACTTTTGCTTGAGGCTGGATACGATGTGGCCTCAAGTCGCGGTTTATTTAAAAACTCTAACTCCCAACTCATCGAGGCAAGACCATGAGCGAAACCCACAAATCTATCCGTTTTGTTGATTTCGATGGTCATCACATGGGGCTTTCCAACGAAGAGGCCATGTCACGCCGATTGAACAACTGGAAGGGCTGGAAGTGCTCTGCCGGCCGTTATAATATGCATGTCAGCGCCGATGGAAATATTTTTGCTGCCACATGCAAGGTGGGCGGCATGCTTGGCAATGTTTATGACGATCGATTTAAACTTTCTGATCGTTGGACGACTTGTAGCAAAGAATGGTGCATGTGTGGGCAAGATATGCAATTGCCAAAAGCTCGCAAAGAGTCCTTTCTACCCTATGTTCTTGAAGACCCGCCGGGCAAAGAGGTGAATCATCTTTCCTCAGTAGATTGGGTGGCCCCCTATCACATGGAAAGCTTTCGTCAGTATCCTTATTTCATCACTTGGGATCTGGGGCGCCGTTGTAACTATGCTTGCGATTATTGTTTACCAAGTCTTTCCAACACCTATGAGGCGCATAAGTCTTGGGGAAGTCTCAAGCATGCTGCCGACAATATCATTAAAAATTTTAGTAAAGGCAGTCCTGCTCGTTGGATTTTTACGGGTGGCGAGCCCACCATCAATCCTAGCTTTATGGACTTAGTCAAATACCTCCATGAAAAGGGTCACAATTTGCACACCCAAACCAACGGCAGTCGCACCGCCGAGTATCACGCCGAACTCATTC
>JAGQZY010000044.1 GCA_020435205.1 Bdellovibrionales bacterium
TTAAGATATCTTGTGCGAACAATGGGAAAATGAAACAAAGTATCCACATAAAAAATTCCTCTTATTAGTCATACGTAACCCTTTGTGGGCGTTCTGCTTTTTTGTTTACAAATTGAGTGCCAATGGATTTAGGATTTCGCACGGTGACCATGAATGGCCCAGGATAACGCAAAATCATGTCCGCTTTTGCGTGAGGGACTAATACTGCGAAATGACTGGGGTTTCTTGGGGCTCTCAAAATTTTTACCGCAAAGGCAATGCGTTTGGATTTATCGTTGGGGCTAAGAGCCGCTGCAAAGAGATCGACCACCCCATGGGTTCCAATAATTGAGTCCAAAGATTCGTAATTGGCAACCTCAATGGGGATGAGGGTATGGCCTTTGGGAATGTAGGTGTCTGCTGTAAAAGGTTCACCCACGTCTAAGTGCTTTCGAGTTGAATTTGTCGACGATGGATTTTGCCAAGCTAATAGACCGAGGGCTGCAAAAATAAGTACAGTGATCGGCTTTGGGATAAGTTGTACTTTTGCACAAAATGACTTAATTTTTAAATAAATGTCGTTGTTGGATTTTGTAAGCATTGTATTTTTCCTTTAAAACTTCACTCCAGTGGTCCATAAAAATAAGTATCATCGTCATAAATATGCATACGATGAGAGTCTCTACTAATGTTTGCCCTTTCCGATGGCTGCAACCCATTGGAATCCTCCTTTATGTGGATGGCTGAAGCAAACCCCTTGAGCCTTTTTATGTAGGGGCACCCAGTGGGTCAGCCATGATGGGGTCATGGAGCCCATGGGTATTGACCATCGCAGTGAAATCACTTGTTTGCTTTCATGACGAATAGCTCGCCTGTAGGGTGGAGCAATATCGGACAAAAGGGGTGTTACCTGACTTTTGCTCCATGAAAAGTGCAGCTGTGGATAGGAAAATGGTTTGTTCCAAGCTTTGGCCATATTGTGGACCTGCTGACTAAAATCTTTTTTCAATAGGAAGGCTTGTCTTTTTGACCATACATTGCCTGTGTAGATAAAGCTCTTTTGTTGCTTTCGTAAGATCACTTGTTGCTGGATAACTCTTCGCAAACGAAGGGCTAAAACTAGACGTGCCTGGGGAGGGGCTGAGCGAATCAGCTCTTGTAGCGCTTTTTTTTCTAGATAGAGTTGCCAGGCGCGTCTGTTTAGGTTCAGAAGTTTATTATTGTTTTTTACTAAATATTGCTGCGCGAGTAGTGTGTGGTGGTGGCAGATGTTTTCTAAACGATTTTTTTGCACAAGAAACCAAGTAACCCACAAACAAGAAAAAACCACGATAAAGACAATGGGTAAAAAAAAGCAGAAGCTAATTAGGGTATATCCTTTTTGATTTTTCATTTTTAGAACCTTTTAAAGTCATCACTAGCCAGAGGTAGGTGGAGTTCGTTTTGGATGCGATAACTGCGAAATCTTTTTATGGTGATTTGGGTTGCCGCTTTCGACCCAGTTCTTCTCAAGGATATTTCACTTATCTTTTGGAATGGGATTTGTCGCAACCTTTGCAAAAGTTGAGCTTCACAAACGACTTTGGACTCCTCTTTGGCCAGACAAAGGCTCGATTGGTAAACCCAATGATCACTCAGGTAGTGACTCAAAATGGAAAAAGGCAAGCTTAGCACTGCTAAGGCAATGACGATCAACATAGGTAGACTAGCGAGTGACTCGACAAGGGCTTGCCCTCTTTGGTTCTTGATCAAGGAAATACCCACGGGACTAATCTCGGTTAGATTTTGATCCCATAAAGAAGTTACTCATGTCCTTCTTTTTGAAGTGATTAGAGTCGACCTTATCCACTTGCACTTCGATGCTGGCGGTTCCCCCTTGTAAGGATTGAGTGATCTTGGCGAACTTACCTTGGGTGGTTTGGCTCAATACGCGCATAATGCCCATAGTGGCCACCGCCATCATGGCTACGATCACCATGTATTCCACCATTCCTTGTCCCTTTTTGCTTTTAAAACTTGGCATAATCACCTCCTGAGCTGAGGTGTGCAAAAAATCAGGCCACTGCAAAGCCTACTGGCTTTATACTGAGATCAAAAAGTTTGGAATCCGGAAAATCTTAGGATTTTTTCTTGGTGGCGCGGGTCTTGTTTTTAGCGGCGGCTCGGGCTTGACTAATGTTGTCAATGATCTCGAAAGCCTCAGTGCGCAGGTCGTTCTCGAAGATGAAGCGGTAGAAACCCTCGATTTCGGGGCTCTGGCGGAACTTTTTCATGGAAGCAGGGATGCCTTGATCGTTATTGCTATCGGTTTTTTTGCCCTTTTTTCGTGCCACCATTCACTCCTTGAGAGCGCTCAATGTAGCATAACGCCCAAGGGGGTCAAGTCCTGGTTCTGGGTGGACAAACGGCCCCCTAAGCCCTAGAAAGTAAGCTCAAAAAGGGGCCCCAGTCCATGGAACTCATCAACGGAAAAGAGCTTTCTCAAGAGCTGCGCGCTGATCTTAAAAAGCGGGTGGAAAACTTCACCGAAAAAACCGGCCTCGGGGTCTGCCTGGCTGTGGTTCTAGTGGGCGAGGATCCGGCGAGCCAAGTCTACGTTCGCAACAAAATCAAAGCCTGCGAGCAGGCCGGGATCAAAAGCCTGGAGACCCGTTTAGCAGCCACCACCAGTGAAGCGGAGCTTTTGCAGGTAGTGGAGGGGCTCAATGTCGACCCGCAAGTGAATGGGATTTTGGTGCAGCTTCCACTGCCTAAGGGCCTCAATGAGGACAAAATCACTGATGCGATTTCACCCTTAAAAGACGCCGATGGCTTGGTGACTGAAAACCTTGGACTCTTGGTCGCTGGGCGCACGCGAGTGGCGGCTTGCACTCCAAGCGGTGTCATCGAGCTTTTGAAAAAGCACAAAATACCCATACAGGGTGCGAACGCTGTTGTGGTGGGGCGCAGTCAAATTGTGGGAAAACCCATGGCGCTGTTGTTACTTGAGCAAAATGCCACGGTGACCATTTGCCATTCGCGCACCAAAGATCTGCGCAAGCATTTGCACGAGGCTGACATTGTGGTGGTTGCTGCAGGTCAACCAGAGTTTTTAGGGGCCGATGATTTTAAAGAAGGCACTGTGATTATTGATGTGGGCATGCACCGCAGAGCCGATGGCAAACTTTGTGGAGATGTGCGCTTTGATGAATTAAAAAACAAAGCCAAAGCCATGACTCCAGTACCAGGAGGCGTTGGCCCGATGACCATTGCCATGCTTTTAGAAAACACCTTAAAGCTTGCTGAACTTCAGGCGAGTGGGGGACACCATGAGTGAAACTAAAAAAACACCAATTTATGAATCCCATATAGAGCAAGGGGCACGCATGGTCCCCTTTGCCGGTTGGGAAATGCCCGTGCAATACAGTGGCCTTAAAGAGGAGCACTTGCACGCGCGCAAAATGCTCGGCCTTTTTGATGTCTCCCACATGGGTGAAATTCGCGTCCGCGGTCGCGACTGTTTAAAGACATTGCAGTGGCTCACCACTAATGACGTCGAAAAATTACAAAAGGGTCAGGCCCAGTACTCTCTTTTCCCCAATGAAAAGGGTGGGCTTGTCGATGATCTTATTGTGTATTGCATGGAGCCCAAAGAGGATTACCTTCTTTGTGTGAACGCCTCCAACAAGGATAAAGATTTAAAATTTTTGCTAGAAAACAATCGCGGTGCCATCATCGAAGATGAAAGTGATCGCTGGGGACAGATTGCCGTGCAGGGCCCTGAGGCTATGGCTGCCGTTGAAGCTGTGACGGGTTTAGAGTTTTCACAAACTCTAAGCTTCCATTTTGTAGATTGGCAGTTCGAGGGTGAGCTTTGCCATGTGGCCCGAACTGGCTACACTGGCGAGGACGGGGCTGAGATTTTTGTACCCTGGGATAAGGCGAAAGCCCTTTGGGACCTTTTCTTTCAAAAGTGCCCGCAGGCGCTGCCGATTGGCCTTGGCGCTCGGGACACCCTGCGTATGGAAATGCGCTATCCCCTTTACGGGCAGGAAATCACCGACACCACCAGCCCCTATGAGGCGGGCCTGGGCTGGGTTGTGAAGCCGGATAAGGGGGATTTCCTTGGTAAAACCCCGATGATGGAGGTCAAAGACAAGGGCATTGAGCGCAAATTGGTGGGCCTTGAGATCCACGGGCGAGGCATTGCCCGCACTGGTTATAAGGTGTTTTCCTTTGACAACGAAGAGTTGGGAGTTGTAACTAGTGGAACACTGTCTCCGAGCTTAAACAAAGCAATTGCAGTAGCTTACGTAGCCAAGCCCCAATCGGAAGTGGGGACAAAGCTACAGGTTGAGATACGCAATAAAATGGTTGAGGCTGAGGTAGTGAAGACGCCCTTTTACAAAAAGGGTTAAGGAGTAAAAATGGCTTACGTACCTGAGGATTATTACTACACAAAAGATCACGAGTGGGCTCAAGTCGATGAGAACGTAGTGACCGTTGGGATCACCCAGTATGCACAAGAGCAATTGGGCGAAGTCGTTTATGTGGACCTTCCAGAAGAAGGTGCTAAAGTCACCCAAGGTGAAGACTTTGGTGTTGTTGAGAGTGTTAAGGCAGTGAGCGATTTGATTGCTCCTGTTTCTGGAACTGTGATTGAAGTGAACACATCCCACCTTGAGGATCCTGGTTTAATTAACGATGATCCCATGAACGATGGTTGGCTTCTTCGCATCGAGATGGACACAGAAAAAGAGTTGGCGGTTCTCTTAAAAGCGCCCGATTACAAAAAGCTCATTGAAGTGAAAAAGTAATCTCTAAAATTTATCTAGAATGCGCCTGTGGTGAAATTGGCAGACACGCTAGACTTAGGATCTAGTGCCGTAAGGCGTGGGGGTTCGACTCCCTCCAGGCGCACCATTTAACAATACCGGAATCCATAAATACAAGTTACCAGGTATATCTGGATCCCAGTTAGTATGCTGCGACTAGAATACTTAAGCCCTACGATTTAGACTCTTCATACAGTTTAACCACGGTGTCTGTAATATCTATGGCCTTTTTAGACCATAGGACATTATCGACTGATTTGTTGAGAACTACATCAAAGTCTTTTTGACTGGCAAGCTTAGCAATTTCTGATTGTAACTTCTCAATAATTGGCTTTGTGGCGGCAATTTGTTTTTTCTGGAACTCCACCTGAAAATTCTGCATATCTTTTTGAAAGTTAATAGAGAGTTTTTGCAACTCTTGTTGCTGTTCCACACGTTTTTTATCCGACAAAATTAAAGCTTTTTTATCAAATTCTTTAATCTTTTCTCTTAGGCCGAACTCACGTTTTTTCAATTTGCCCTCAAGAAATTTAAACTCCTTCACTAAATTAGCTTTAGCTGTTTTACCATCGGAGGTGGCTTGGATTGCGGTCTCCATGTCAAAAACGGCAATCTTTATATCGGCTGAAGCCGAGGATGCGAATAGTGTTAGGCAACAAAATAGTAACTTCATTTTCCCCCTGGTGATACTCTATAAAGCAACAGCATATATAGAATATCAATCAGTGTGGACCGGGTGGGGCAAACAGTGAACTGTATGTCTATGGCCCTTTTAAATATTTAATATTACTTAAATTTAGGCAAAAGTTAGACGGCATTACGGTTCGATATTCAGGAACTAGCCTGCACCAAAAACAAAAGGCTACCGAAAAGGTAGCCTTTTTGCTTTTGTGCATTTATTTCGCTTTAAGATCATTGCTATACTTGAATATAATAGGGGGTAGGGGCTCGATAATTTCCATCAAATGCCGATAATTAACAATGAGAAATAAATATTTAATTTTATTAATTTCTTTTGTAGCACTTCATTTTTATCAGAGCTGTTCTCAACTTGATACAACCGCTCAAGCAGAGATACCCTCCTCAGAGGCCGAAGTGGAAGCCGTTATATTTAAAGGGGCCTTTCACAATGTTAGTAAATATCAGTACAAGGGTGAAAACAAAGAGAGCCCCTGTGAGGGGGGTAAAACGGAAATTTATTGCTTCAATCATATCTCAGTTGATACGCCCAAAGATGGTATTGCAATAGGTGACCACGACTATCTATTGCCGCTGTCGAACTTTACTGCAAAAAAAGATGTTTTTTTAAAGCAAATTACCATTGATCTTCAAAACTTACCAATGGCGGATAAATCTCGACTGCAAGGAGATTTTTGTATTTTTTCATATCACCGAAATAATCCCGGCCCATCGAACCTATTTTGCTCGGTGCCTGTCATTACAGACACCTCCTTCAAAAAAGTCATAAAATTTCCATATTCAGGGTTGAAAATACCTTCTGGAAATATCATTGCAATTGCATTAAAGCTGTTTAATCCGATTGATACAGAGCCAGACCTAAATGATGAGGATGCAGAGAAAATTATAGCTACGGTTAGCTATGAATTAACACCTGAAGAAAATCAACCCATAGAGGCAAGTCAGTCTTCTCGGGTTTTGCGAATTCCCTATCTAGATGCTTCGAGAAACTCTAGTAAGCATGGCGCAAAGAGAGCTGATGGCTTTTACAATTTACTCCCCCCGAATTGGCCTTGGCTTTCGGGGGTGTCGAGCGGGCTAAAGGTCGTAGGGTTCAAAGTTTATTTTGGAGGAAATGGAGCCAAAAATAAGTCCTATAAGGATGTATGTCTTTTTAAGAGGTCAAAAAGTCCGGTGACCCCTGAACATCTGGTCCCTCTAGCCGACAAGCGCTGCTTGCCTGAACAGAATTATGTATCTGGAGAAAGCTTTCCAAAATATGATGAGTTTCTTTTTGAAGATAACCCTCTCGTGTTGTCAGTTGACGACATTCTCTCTGCTAGCTGTTATGTTAAAAACACAGAAGATGAGGCCAATCTAGGGGGAGATTGTGCGATCTACCCAGTTATCAATAACAGTGATCAAATAGATTCGAAGTACATAGCCACTCAATTTTGGCATTCCGGATTTATTAACCAAGGATTTCTATCTGCAAGTTATTGTAATTTTACAATAAGCATTAATGCAAAAGGTGACCAAGTATTAGAAAATTCAAGCGGTGCATTTGAGTTGTCTCCTTCTGGTCTTGGTTCATTGTTGAGAATTCTTCAGTACAATAGTAATCCTGATAAAAAGCTGAGTGGTTCTAGGGAAGATTGGATGAATTTACCTGAATATGAAACTCACAAATATATCTATGGTGGCACTTTGCCAAATTCCGACGATTATGACTGGGCCTGCAATAATTTGTACTTATTAGAATAACTCTTTTTAGTGCCAATTTAAGCACGCAGAAGCTCATGCCACGTACTTAGTTCTGGCAGTGGTACTCGATATAGTGACCAGGATGATTTTTATCGCCAGCGTAGTAATAGAAATGTTCAATATAGATTCTTAATTGACCACTCTTTTGCTGTTCCGAAACACCTGACCACTCTCCAATTTGTGTTTTATTCCAGCGGCTTTTGCGAGCGATACCATCGACTTCCTTGTACTGATAGCTCACAATCGATGAGGAAAAGCTATGGTCAATGATTTTAATGGCGGGAATAGAAAAGCGTCCAGCAAAACGACTATTACCAATTCGACCGTTGGACAAAGTGGTGGCAGCAGCCGTGCACGAGCGGTCGGCAGGCCTTTTTATTTTTTGGCAATCCTGAGGATAGCGCCCCCCTTCACGACATCGCATAACAGAGGTAATGGTGCCAGCTTCTGCGGTGAGGGTGAATAAGTAAACAACGATTAAAGTGAGGGTTTTTATAGGTAGGTGAGCCACGAAACATCCTTTGATTCAATGATTCTAATTTACATTAGGGAAGATCGTTTGCCCATTAGTTTGCAGGAGGGTGTAAAAACTTAACAAATGAGGTGTCAAACAATCAGACAGTTAAAGGTAGTATCCCTTGAGGGTAATTAAAAAGGGCTCCTGTAGTGAAGCCCTTTGTTAACCAAAAGAATTAAAGTTCAGCGTATCTTAGGTAAGGCCTTACTTCTTCAACGTTATTGAATTTTGCTTTTGCGTCTTCCGTTGAGATACTTGTAGGGACAATGACTCTTTTGCCGGGGGTCCAATCCGCTGGTGTTGCGACGTTATACTTTTCAGCAGTCTGGAGAGCATCGATGACTCTTAAAATTTCATCAAAGTTGCGCCCAACATTCATAGGGTAGGTCATCGTGAGTTTAATTTTTTTATCTGGGCCGATGATAAAAACAGATCTTACTGCCGCCGTTTCACTCGCTCCGGGGTGGATCATTTGATAAAGGTTGGCGACCTTATTATCAGTATCTGCCACAATTGGAAACTGAAGGTCAGTATTCTGTGTTTCATTAACATCTGGTATCCACTGTTTATGCTCTTCCACAGAATCTGTTGATAGACCTAAAGGCTTAACATTTCGTTTTTCGAATTCAGCAGCGAGCTGAGCCGTTCTGCCCATCTCGGTTGTGCATACAGGTGTGAAATCTGCAGGGTGAGAAAAAAAGAAAACCCAAGAGTTTCCAATAAATTCATGAAAATCAATGTTACCTTTTTGAGAATCAATTTGGAAATTCGGGGCTATATCTCCTAGTAATAATGACATAACGACTCCTTTGTTAGTGTTATGGCCTTATTTTCCATAGTTCGGAACGAAAAGGCAAATACCCCCGTTCTATTCATTCATAGAGAATACCTATCAAAGAGCCAGGGAGTGGGCGATGGCTCTGCACCCAGTTACTTTCTACCTGAGTTCTTTCTCGCCTCGAAGGAATGAGGGAAATGGCTGTACTTTGATTATGGCCTGAGGAGTTCAGGAGGGGAATGCAGCCAACTGTGTAATTCTGGAGACTGGTTTTTTGACTATTTTTCAAATCCAGGGCTTTTTCTTCCCCCAGAGGTGCGATGACATTAAACCTGAGGGGAAGGTGTCTAGTGAAAAGGGAGGTCCTTATGAAAGCTTTATTGGCTCTTATTTTAACTTTAGTAACATTTAGCAGTTTCGCAGCAGAACTTAAAGATAGCAAAAAAAGAGAAATGGTCTGTAAACAGATCGGTATGAAATTTAATGAGCAGGCTACGGCTTGCAAAAATGGTAGCCTTGAGATTGTTGGTGTTGCCAAAGCCACGGTCGTTAATAAATCGGTGTCACAAGAATACACAACCCTCATGACAATTGAGGCTAGCTTCAACGATAAAACCTACAGCGCTCAGATGAAAAAGGGTGTGTCTATTGATGATCTTGGACAAATTGTTCTTGCTGGCTGGGAAGTGACTAAAGTTGAATTAAAGTCCAAGGGAGACCAGGCGATTCTGAAAGAAACCTTTATGGGTAATTACAATACCACTGAACTGAATCTTATTGATGTTCCTCAAAATATTCAAAAGGTCTCTGCTATTGAGATGGGTCCTGACTTTGACGATATAAGTTTTTATGAAGTTTTTAAAACCAAAGCTAAAAAAGAAAGTATTGGTTATATTGCCTATGATAGTATTTGTGGTGATGAAGAAGATCCAGCTGCCATGTGTGTAGGTGTGACAGTTTGGCTTGATATCAATGCTAACATCGTAAAGACTGATAGTGAAGAATGGGGTGTTAACGAATAATTGTAGCCTAAGGGAAAGATCTTAAGAGTTAAATATGACTGATAAAAATTCAACTTTGTTGTTTTGGCTTTTGGTACTAGTTGCCTTTATCTTTATTTACTCAGTCATTTTTGTGGTTGCCGTCAAACTACTAGTTATTCCAGTAAAGAAGTGGCTAGGGGATCAGCGGTTAAATAAGATGAAGGGGCCATTAATATTTTTATTGGCCCTTTTGTACCTGCTGCCTCTGATTTATTTCATTTGTTCCCTTTATGGGTTTTCCTGCTGAGAAAGGCAGAACCTTCGATTTGGTACCAGGTCGATGGGTTTAATTCTATCTCATGTTAGGACATTTTAGCCTCCTCTTTCGCCTTTTCCTCTGTGATGTATTAAAATAGACATTGAGGGGGGATTATGAAGTGGCCAATCGCTAAGCTATTGCTTGCCCTCTCTATTCCATTGTTTTTATTCCAGAATTGTGGCGAATCCGCATCGAGTGTCCAAGGTTCAAGTCTTGCGGATTCTGAGCACGAGCCCCGAGACTTCCCTGAGGAACCTGCGTCGCAAGATGAGACAATTGATTTTTTAGGGGATAATAGTGGTGCGACAGATGTCACTCTCCAATTGCAGGAAGCCCTAGATCTCCTTGGTGAAGCTGGTGGAGGCGTTTTGCAGTTGCCTGCCGGGACCTATCGGGTTTCGACGACCTTGCATATGAAGGCCAATATCTGGTTGCGAGGAGAGGGGATCGAATCCACGCGTATTCTGAGGACTGGCACTCACCAAGGGGACACCATTGTTATTGGTAGTCCCACCACTTCAGCAGGGGCTTCGCGTATTTCTGATCTGTGGTTTCTTCACGAGCGTGGTCCTTTAGATAATTCAGCG
Organism: Bdellovibrionales bacterium; assembly: GCA_020435205.1. GTDB lineage: Bacteria > Bdellovibrionota > Bdellovibrionia > Bdellovibrionales > JAGQZY01 > JAGQZY01. The sequence goes on from JAGQZY010000044.1 coordinate 10,420, forward strand.
ACAACACTTGAAAATTTTGTCCCGGCCTCTACGGAAGCTGCCCATTTGCGAATCTACGCTTCTCAGCTCCCTTACATTGAACGAGTTCGTTTCTGGTATCTTCCCTACGGAATTGTTTTCCATGGCGGATCGATTATCACAATTCGAGATTCAAACTTTATGGGAATTTGGGATCATACAAAGCCAGGTTTTCAAGAGAGCATAGCCTCAGTGGCCTTTTTAAATTTAAATGACAGTCCCAGCGGTATCGTCAAAGATGTTGTGGTCAGTGGATCATTTTTTTCAGGAGCTAACTCTGCTTTATCGGGAAGGTTTGTGACGTATGGTTCAAAAACAATTGAACAGCCTGAGAATATTGGGCCAAAATACGGAATTTTTACCGATGGCATTGAAACAGCAAGCTTCACGGATAACTATTTTGGAGCACAAAATGAAAATGCTATTTATATGCTCTCGAATTGGGCGATGATCAATCATCGTATTACAAATAACTTTTTTGATGCCGCAAGAATAGCTCAGATCATGTTTCAACAAAATGATTCTTCTCATTATCCCGGTTACGCTCTTAATATTCGCGTTGAAAATAATATTTTTAATGGGCAGGGGAATGGACGACATGGGATCATTTCTGCCTACACCACCGGCTTTTCACTAATGAATTTTGGCATATCAAACAACAATTTTTTATCGCATGCAATGACGCCTATCCTGCTTCATGGAGCTAAGGGTGGGAATATTAATGGCAATATCTTCACCAACTACAATATTCACGGATCGGAGCCACTGGACCCAACAGTTCGTTCGGGCTTACTTGTTAATATGATCTCAGATCACATTTTAGTTTCAAATAACAACTTTGGTGGGGGAGGCAATGACCTTTCAGAGGTTGTTGGTAATGGTACCTATTGGGGGCTATGGGTCGATCCTCAGTTCTTCGCGGACCCGGATCCGTCAAAGCATAGGAACATCCAATCATTTAACAATCTCAATACAAATCTCGGAACTGGGGGAGTGCTCACCACAATTCCTGGTGGCTCCTGATAAAAGCTCTCTCTGCAGGGTTGGGAATCGAGCTTTGCTATTGAACTCAAGTTGATATTAACACCAAAGACGGCCAAAGAATTTAGCTCAATATTGAGGACGCAGACTAAAAAAGAAGAGACAGACTTTGGCCCAGGCTGGCTGAAACTTGACCTCTGCGGCTTCTGGCTACTGAGCCAATATTTTTTCATTTGATTGACTCCCATGACCGGCGGTACATTTTTCTATATCGATATCTTTGGGGGATCCATGAGAAAAATTATCGTTTTCTTACTCATTGTAAGCAGCGCTCTTTCCTGTTCAAAAGACGAAACCACAAACTCGGCAACTGACAGTGATTCTATGGTCCAACAAATTGGGGACACCATGGCATCGGTCGATGGTTCGGGTGGTGGAGATGGCGGCTATGCTTTATTCGCTAGGGAGGCGAAAACCTACGCCCGTTTACAAAAACAACTCCCTTTTGCAGCCAAAGCTTACCGAAGCCTTTCTAATACCTTTATGCCAAAAGCGGATGCCACTGCCTGCCGATTAGTGAACACCTTTGGATCTTGTACTAACAACCAAATTGTTCGAGATTTTCAGTCTTGCACCATTGGACAGGCCACTTTTGAGGGCACCGTGACCATTGATTTTAATGATACGGCCGTGGACAATACCTGTGCGATCGCCAGTGATGGGCACACCATTACCAGGTCCCCTGACTTCACCATCACGGGTCCACTCGGCGGCGAATATGCAGTGTCAAAAACGGGCAGCGTTGGTCAAAGGCTAACGCGAACCTCGGCCGGCGTTTTTGATTTTACCAATGATGGTATCCGCAGAACCCTAACCTTTAGAAGCGCCACGCGGGCGGATTTCACCACCGTCACCACCTCGGCGATTGGGGTCACGGGTAATAATCGTAGTGGGCGCGTGATGGATGGCGGCACTTTAAGAGTGACCAACAATCTCAATTCGGCCACCTGTGATTACTCTCCTTCCTCGGTGACATGGGATACCACTTGCAATTGTGCGATATCAGGGAGTTGGGCCCTGTCGTGTAGCGACAGCACCACCGGGACCTATGCCATAACGGGATGTGGCACGGGGACTCTGACCATTGGGAGCGATAGCGAGAGTGTGACCCTCGATCAGTGCACCACTCTATAGAGGTCTGACTCACTCCGCAGCCTTTGACTCCTGCAAAGATTCAATAAATAGTCCCCTAAACCTAAAATAGGAGGGGAGATGATCCGCTTAAAATATCTTTTGGTGGGATTGCTGTTAGTTTTGACAGCTTGTGCCACGGGATCCAAAACCGATGGCTTAACTGTAAGCTTCGAAGAGTTTCAAAAAATACTAGAGCCTCGCTCCATGGTTCTGCTCGAGGGCAAAGACACTTTGCTTGTGAATATAGCCATGCCTGGTGACAAATATCCTAAAGTTTATCGCTACAGAATAACTGAAAAAAAATTCACAGAGGAATATGATCATGGCCAAACCATCAGCCAAATTACCGAAGATCGCACGGGTAAAAACATTTACCTTTTGATTGATGACAATGGTGATGAGAACTACAAAATTTATACCTATGATCCGAATACTAAAAAAACCACACTTCTTTTTGGAAAGAAGGGTTTCAAATCCTATCCTATAAACTCTGATGAATCAGGTAAAAGTCTCTTCATCGTATCAAATTATGAAAACAAAGCCGTTTACTCAATTTACAAGATGGACATGGCCACAAAAAAAATGGAAAGAGTCAGTGATGGCAAAACCAATTTGGCGGGTGGTCTTGTTTCCTTGGATGGTACAAAAATCGCAGCCGCTCGTTATCTTTCAAACAATGAAAACCAAGTTTTTGTCATTGATACGGATAAAAAAACCACCACGCCGATGTTCAAAAAGAAAAACTCTGTTTTTCATCCCAGCTTTTTTGATAGTAACAGCAAGAGTCTCTATGGGACGACTGATTATAAAAGGGATCGTACGGGCTGTGCCAGTATCCCTTTGAATAAGCCTAATCATGTTTATTACAAGGTTGAAAAAAAGGATCGCGACATCAGTTGTGGGTATGGTGAGTGGTCCAAGCTTTATTTTCTTCATGAGATCTACAAAGGAAGGACTGAGCTTAAACTCTTCAGAAAAATGTGGACTCAGTCTGTGGAAATCCCTCAACTTTTACAAAACCAATCGGTGAGTATGGTTGCGTTTGATCGCACTAATAATCAGATGATTTTAAAGTTCACGGCCGCTAATAACCCGGGTTCTCTTTATAAGTTTGATACCAAAACTTTAAAAACGGCCCATGTAATGGATTTAAATAAATCAAAAATCCCTATGGCTGATTTGGCGGTTTCTGAGGACTTTGAGTATAAATCTTTTGACGGCATGAAGATTCACGGAATTCTCATTGCTAAACCTGAGTGGAAAACTTCAGGAAAGAAGTACCCTCTGGTCATTTGGCCCCATGGTGGACCGGACTCTTTCGAGCGCCACAGCTATCGTTCTTGGTTCCAGTACTTGGCTTTGAATGGGTTTGTCGTTTACGCCCCCAATTACCGAGGCTCAGCCGGTTATGGTAAAAAGTTTGAAACGCTCAACGATAAAGACTGGGGTGGTGCTCATATTAAGGATTTGGTATCCGCTCGCCAGGCTGTAGAGCAACTACCCTGGGTTGATGAAAAGAACGCCTTTATCTTTGGTGGCAGCTTTGGTGGATACTCAACCTTGGCGACAGCAACCTTTCAGCCGGATGCATTTAAAGCGGCTGTAGGAGTGGTGGCAATTGGTAACTTATTCACTTTCATGAAATCCATTCCTCCCGATGAAGCTTGGCAAACTGAGTTTAAAAGAGAGATGGGTGATCCTGTAAAAGATAAAAAGTTATATACAGATCGTTCTCCATTCTTCCATGTGGATAAAATCCAAATTCCTCTTCAAATTTACCAAGCGGAAAACGATGTAAGAACTGTAAAAGCCGAAATGGATACTTTTGTGGCTGAACTTCGCAAAAAGGGAAAGCCGGTGGAGTACACAGTCCTTAAAGATGTCGGCCATGGTCTTGAGCGACCAGAGTCCCGAAAGCAGATCATGGAAGGAACTGTAAAATTCTTTAAGTCCATGATTCGCTAGATTCTACGAAATTTTAGTATTGCAAAAGGTCAGAGAATTCTGACCTTTTTTCATTTTAGCGCTTCTGGTCAACGCAAGGTTGGGGGTATTCATTTTTCCTTTACTGAGGTTTTTACCTATGTTCAGATCAATGGATGTCCCTTGATTTTATTTTTTGTATTCTTCCCCGAGTTGACGTGGTTGGCCCCGTGCTCGGGCCTTATGTTTTGAAATCAGTTTTAGAAAATCATGGGTACTCTTCAAAGGTCTACGACCTCAATTTAGAATATTATAAAAATTTAAATGACAAGCAAAGGGACCTCTACTGGCACAATGAAGATCGAGTTTTTCACAGAGATTTTCCTGAGGCCTTTAATGAACTATGGAATGAGTCCTTTGGAGACTTCTGTAAAAAGTGGGCTCGCACATTAGCCGAGAAAAATCCAAAGTATTTAGGCCTTAGTATATTTTCAAGTCGCTCTTTTCACTCAAGCTTAGCTTTTATTAAAGAATTTAAAAAGATTAACTCTGAGACCAAAATAGTTTGCGGCGGTCCCTATGCCACGTTCATGTTAGGGAAAGGTCATGATTTGGCCAAAATAACAGACTATATTTTAGAAGGGGACTGCGAGGAGAGCCTCATTCAGTTTATGAGAGGAAACTTGAGTTATCCGGGAATCAACAGCAAAGGTCGTCAAATCGATGATCTCAATAGCATTCCTTTTCCAAATTATGACGATTTTGATTTTAAATCTCTCGATGAAATTTGTCCGGGTAAAAATGTTCATGTTACTGCCAGTCGAGGATGTGTGCGCCGTTGTGATTTTTGTGATGTCAAAACCCTTTGGAATAAGTTTTAATATAAGGATGGTAAGAGAGTTGCTGAAGAAATCCGTTGGAATTACCAAAAGTATGGTCGTGAAACAGTTTACTTTACTGATAGTCTTGTGAATGGCAGTGTTAAAATGTTTCGAGAGTTATGTGCAACACTTGCAGATTTTCGGGCGACCGGGGATTTGCCAGACACTTTTTCTTGGACAGGACATTTTATTTGTCACCGTGAGGGCGTCATGAAAGAGGCTGACTACCGGCTAATGAAAGAGTCAGGATGTTCTCTTCTCCATATTGGCATTGAGTCCGGGTCAGAGCGTGTGCGTGATCAGATGGGAAAAAAGTTCTCAAATCGTGATATTGATATTTGCATGGAGATGTTAGCAAAGCATCAGATGTCGGCACAGTTCTTAATGATCATTGGTTACCCGACGGAGACCGAAAGTGACTTCCAAGATACTTTAAGATTGTTTCAAAAACTCCATTGTTTAGGGTTTACTGCTAAGAATGCCGATGGGTATGCACCTCTTAAATCTGTCAGTTTGGGGAGTACAATGTTGGTCGACATTCACGACGAAGGTGTTTGGAAAGCCTTAAGTCGACACGGTATCGATAATTATCAGAATACATACCACTGGTCTTGCGGTACAAATACCCATACAGAGAGGAAAGAGCGCATGAAAAGAGCTCGCGCTTGCTTGCAAAGGTTAAAGATAGATGAACCCGACGAGGCCAAGAGAAGACAAGACGAGATTGACAACATCCCCAAAATCCAAAAGAAGAGAAATTTGAATCAAACCCTGGTTCTATAGTCGTCTATTGGGGGGCTGGCGCCGATGACTCTGCTAATCCCTTGATCATCTGCCTTTGCTCCGGAGTGAGATTATTATAAAAGGCTTTCGGATCTTTTTGAGCCGCACCTAAAGCTTCTTGCATGGACTTCGCGTCCCCATTATTTGCAGTGGCCATATCCCTAAAAATGACGGCTGCCGCTTTATAAAGTTCATCGAGTTTAGCTCCGTCGCCAACGACCTGACGAGCCATAGTGTCAGCCTTTTGAGCTTTGCTGTCTCCTTTAATGTACGCATCACGCTTTTCTCGGTTTTGGAGGAGTTCCATGGTATTTTGCAAAGCTTCTTGGTTAACCTCTTCGTCGGTACGAGCGCTTTGGCCGAAACAGGGCTGCGACAAAAAAAGACTAATAAGTAAGATCAATTTTCCCATGGTTCTATTGTACTTGGCCCCTTAAGCTTTACCTAGGCTCCACTGAAATTCGATTCAAACTGAAACAATGGGGGAGGAATTATCTCTGATCGAGGCAGGCTCCTTGAGTCAAAGGGCGCAAATGTTGGAAAAGACCTCAAATCGGCCCCAAAAGGGCTTCCCCATTGCTCCGGCGCAGGAATAGGGCTATATCTAGCGGCATTGAGGAGGCCCCTATGAAAAAAATTATGCTGCTAGGCTCGGGTGAACTCGGAAAAGAGTTTACCATTTCTGCAAAGCGCTTAGGTCAATATGTCATTGCAGTCGATAATTATAAAGGGGCACCGGCGATGCAGGTTGCTGACACTTGCGAAGTGGTTGATATGCTTGATGGTAAAGCGCTTTCTAAAATTGTTAAAAAGCATAAGCCCGATATTATTGTTCCTGAAATTGAGGCTATTCGTACAGAGATGCTTAAGAAATTTGAAGATAAAGGCATTTTTGTGGTGCCAACCGCAGAGGCGACCCACCTGACGATGAATAGAGATGCGATTCGCGATGTGGCCTTTACTGAGCTGGGTTTACGTACTGCTCGTTTTGCCTATGCAGAAAGTAAAAAGGAACTGCTTTTCGCCTGTACAGAGATCGGCTTTCCTTGTGTGATTAAGCCGGTCATGTCCTCATCGGGTAAAGGGCAGTCGGTAGCAAAAGATATCGACGAGGCTAAACGAAGCTGGAAGGTGGCTTGCGAAGGGATGCGAGGCGATCACAAAAAAGTGATCGTTGAGGAATTCATTCATTTTGATAGCGAGATCACCTTGCTCACCATTAAGCAAAAGCAAGGTGATACTCTGTTTGTCGCGCCCATTGGCCATCGCCAGGAGAGTGGCGACTATCGGGAGTCATGGATTCCCGCACTCGTTCCCCCTTCTCTTTTACAAGAGGCCCAGGCCATGGCGAAAAAAATCACTGGCCGCTTGGGTGGGGCTGGCATTTTTGGTGTGGAGTTCTTTTTAACTAAGGATAAAGTTTATTTTTCAGAACTCTCCCCTCGGCCCCATGACACAGGTATGGTGACACTCATTTCCCAGGATCTGTCAGAGTTTGACTTACATGTGCGCGCTATTCTTGGCTTACCGATACCAGAGATCAACTATCGTGGGCCGGCGGCATCAGCTGTTATATTGGCCGGGCAGGAGTCTAAAAAGTTCCAGGTCACTGGCCTTGAAAATGCTTTGGCTAGTAAAAATACTGAGATTCGTATTTTTGGTAAGCCAAAAACTCGAAAAAACCGGCGCATGGGTGTGGCCTTAGCCACGGCTGAGGATCTGGAAAAGGCCCGCAAGCTGGCCACCGAAACTGCAGGTAAGGTGGAAATCCGCTACCTCTAAATGAAAGGCGCTTTCAACTTCTGGCAAAAAGGCCTTGTCCTTGCGCACCCCTTGCTTTCTTCTAAAGGTTTGGTAGGTATTGCCTATCAATATAATGTTTAACCCACCTTGGGTGGGCAAAGGGGATTCTATGAAAAATTGGCTCGTTTTACTGACAGCATTAGCAATGGTGGCCTGTAGCCCCATCCATAGCAAAGTTGCCGATCCAGGCGACAAAAAGTTACCGCCCCCTCCTGAACAAAAAACAGAAGACCCCATTGACTATCAACTGATCGAGGAACAGTTGACGGGTGAAGGTCTTGGTGGCTGGGTTCACGCTGCTGCTAAGGATCAGCAAGTTTTTGTTTTCACTTGGCGCCATCCCGATAACTTTTTTATCAATGTGCAGTTGCCCTTGATGGCTGATGATTTGACGGTTTGGCAAAAAATTGGCGAATTGAAAAGACATGATTATGTCGTTATCAAAGGAAAGTTTGCCGATAATGGAGCTCCTATTAAACATCTACAAGTGAGTGAGATTGTCGATATTAAAAAATATGAGGGTCCATCGGGTGATTATAATTATAAAACGGACCTGGTGACAGAGCTTCAGGGTAAAACGGAAATGATTGCTAAAGTCCATATCGTCACTGATGGTGGAGCAGCCGTAGTGGTTGAGTATGGCGATCGAGTGATTCCTGTTTTTAACTCTAAACCAGCGCTCGCCGCCAATCTTTATCGCAATGACAAAATTTTACTGAAATTTCGCATGCGTGCAGAGCCCAATCGTCCTATTCATTTGAACGTTGATACCTCTCAAGACGAACCCATCAAGGTACTCGAGGCGATTGTCGATGGCCATGACACCATGATTCGCCTTTGTGGACCTCTGGTGATGTTTCCGAAGAGTCCACAAATTAAATTTAATGTGTATGCCCTCAGAACAGAAGATTTTGATAGCATTCGCCGTAACTACACCATCGTGAACTTTACAAATATTGAACTCTTCATGAAAATCCGAGAAAAGCTAGAGGAAGCTTGGAATTCAAAAGCTGATAGCGCTGTTTATGACCGCAACAAATTTATCAATAGGAAGATTATGGTTTGTGCTAGTGGCAAAAAGAATGTGGTTGATCCCACTCAAGCCAATGCTCAGGTCATGCCCGAAGCTCTTGAAGATGTAGAGCTCTACTTTTCAGAGTAAGCTTTTTTCATAAAAGCAGTTGCAACCAAAATGGCCCGTATTTCCAAGCGGGCCTTTTCTTTTTGTAAAACCATTGCGCTCATAAAGCTTGCGAGCGGCCTGCATGATATCTAGAGTTTCAATATAACAAGACTCGTAACCAAGTTCTTTTGCTCCTTGCAAGCATAGATCCAGTAACTGCTGGCCCAACCCCCGACCTCTCGCCATTTTGAGCATATACATTTTTTGTAATTCACAAATCAGAACGCTGGAGCCATTAAGTGCTGAAATCCCAGCTCCAGCCACTAGTTGCCCCTCATCCTCAATCACCCAGTAAAATCGCCCTGGCTGGCTATAAAAGCTAAACATGTCTTTGACTTCGGGGTCTTCAATAGCAAAGCCTGGGCCGTTGGCTCCAAACTCAGGCATGACGGTTTCAATGATGGACTGAAGGGCTGGATTGTCATTGGGTTGAATAGGTCTCATTTGCATAGGAGCGTCTTACATTTTATTGTTGGCAAATGCACGCTTCACTTTTTTATAATCCCAACTGGGTTGAAAGCGATCCAAATCTTTTGGGCTTAAAAAGAGAACATTGGATTGAATAATATTTTTTGTAGATTCTATAAATCCAGAGTTCTGTGGCAAAGATTCAATCCGAAAAATTTTATAGCCTTTCGGGAGGAGAATATTGTCAATTTCTTCAGAGCGGTAGCCAAAACGAGCACAAGCCTGTTGGTTGATTTCCATGAGGATGGTGGGTTGGTAGAGATCAAGGACTTGCGCAGCCCCTTTTAGGGCAAAAAGCTCAGCTCCCTCAATATCCATTTTGATGAGATCAACCTTGGGAATGGTTCCATCATCGAGATAGGAGTCCATGCTGCGCACAGGGCATTCAAAAGCGATTCCTTCCTCGTCGGTTTTCCCCGCAGTATAGGAACCAGCATTATCGCCATGAGCAGAATCTAATGAAAATTTGAGAGTGTCTTCTTTATCCCAGAGCCCACTTTCGATCACATCAATTTTAGTTCGACCACTTTGAGCGATGTTGCTTTTTAGCTTTTCCAGGTTGACTGGCACAGGCTCAAAGGCAAAGACGCGTCCACGATCAGAAAGTTTTGATGAGAGGAGCAAAGAATAAAAGCCGATATTGGCGCCAGCATCCACAATATGCATATCCGGTTGAACCAGGCTACAAAATAAAAAGGCTTCAATGGGCTCGTAGGCACCAAAAAAATAGATCCGACTTTCTACATGGTCGCGCAAATCGCAAAAAAGATAATTGCGTCCACTGATTTGCCGAAGTAGGGGTTTGGTGTGAAGTTTGGCTGCGTGTTGATCCACAATTTGATGTAAAATTCCTGGGGCTATTCCTTTTTTAGCCCACCACCTTAAAAACTGTCGAATCGATTTGATGAAAAATGTTTTCAAAGTTGATCATCCTGGTTGATATCTTTATTGGATCACAAAAAGATGGGCTAAACAAGTTGAGGCTGAATCAACAGGATTAGGCCCCCGATTTTTGTCTTTTGTATTCGTTGATCACCCGATAAAGAGAGCTATGGATCGAAGACTTGGGATTGAGGTTTTGTAGGGCATTTTCAAAATAAGGGAGACTCTTTTCGTTGAGGTAAGGGTCAAGATGATTGAGCACCTCTTTGCGAACCAAAAGGCTTCCCGTTTGCAATACTTGGGCAAGACCCGCATAAATCTTTTGTAAGTGATCGGGCTCTGTGTATTTTTGTAGCTCAGCCATAGCTTGGGGAACAAGATGAGGGTCATGGTAGCCAAGAACTTCTCGTAGTATCTCAACTAATGCGCGCTCGTCGGGCTCCTGTGTCGACAATATATTTAAAGAAGCTTCTTTTACGTGGCCATCTTCAACGGCTAAGGTTTCGATAGCAATATTTTTCCAGTAGGTTGGATTTGCTTCTTCTCTTTTTTCAATGCGAAGATAGGCTGCATTGAGGATTTTTTTAAGAGCTTGACCGACACTCAATTTGTACTCTCTCGGATCATTGCTCGGGAACTGGCAGGATTCCGAATAATAGCAACCAATCAGCCGTTTGACTTCTAGTACAGGGCGAAGGGGCTTTTGATGAAAGTTGTCCTCTGCCTGCGACTGCGGCTGACGTTGATCAGCCATCTCATTTTTACGGCTCTTTTTTTTCGCTTCCGGTGAGGCTTCAGCCTGTGGAGAGGCTGTGTCTTCGGGCGCCTTTTCTTTACTGGGGCTTGCCAAAATCAGTGTAAAGGCAATCACCAAAGAAGAGACACCAAGGGTGTCTTTCCAACTAATGTTCATCCATGACCTCTTTTTTCACCCATCCATGGGCACCATTATTATCTGAATAAATACGAATCCAGTCACCACTCTCCTCTAAAATCTGGAGGTCCGAGCAGGTCGGGCAGTCTTTAAAGCGGCGTGCACTCCAAATGGGAATGTCGGTGTTGTCACAGTCATCTTGGGCACAACTTTTGGGAAACACATACCAAAGGTAAGGCTTAAGACTAGCCATCGTTTGTTCTACGCGCAGTCTTTCTGCCCATTTGTGTAATGTGCGTGGGTTGAGCTGACCGCCATAGATATAGCCTTTCTTCCCGCTGTACTCGACTAAGTAATAGGTCATCGATTCTTGATCGCGAAACTCACGATCAAGAACAACAAGTTCGGAATTCATGGGAATATTTTGGATCAGTTTACCGCGAACCACGTCTCTTTGATTAATTCCACCAGAATTTTTGATACGGATGGAATCGCCCACTTGTGCGAGAAATTGAAAATCGTCTTCACTCCCTGAAAGCATAAGGAAGTTTTGTGGGTGTTTATTGGAGCCCGCAGCTATGTATCCAATTTGAGCCTTCCAACGCACCTGGTAGTAGATAGACTGATCTTCATCATTTTTAATTTCGAAATCTTCAATATAAAGTTTTTCCCCAGAACTGAGCTCAGCAAGAGCTGCACCCTCACTGTGTGCTAGTAAAGTGACCGCTTTTTGATTAAGAACGTAACTTTGCAAGGGGAGGAGGCTCGAAATCTGCTCGTTGCAAAGGGTATGACGGTCATAAACTTGATATTCATACTTGGCCAACTCTTCCGCCGTGGTGGCCATGGGTTGGGTGACCTTGGTGTTAAATTTGGCATTGAGACAAGCCAAATCCTTTTCGTTGGCAATACAATGCAGGCGTCCGTTGAAATAAGCGCAGACTTTCCCTTTGTCTGTTTGATAAAACTTTCCAGACTCTAGATTTCCTGGGTTCCCGCCCTGGCCAGGACAGTTACTGTGACCTTCTGCTAAGCAATTAACATCAACACTGGCCTCTTTGTTGGGGTCGTCAACGTATTTAAGCCAGGACTGAGCATTAAATTTATCGTAGAAGTTTTTATCGTTTTTTGCCCACTTATGATTGGGATTAGTCCATCGGCAGTAGGAGCTTGCTCCGCCGTTGTATGCGGAGTAGGCAGTGCGGGTTCTAGCGATCCATTGACTATTGGATGAAACACATGACTGGGCAGGGGCTTTTTGCCAAGCATCGAAGTAGATTTCGAGTGCATAGATCATATTGTCAATAAGGCGTGCCGCGACCCCATCTTTTACCTTAGCAAAATGCCAGCGATCATCGATTTGCATCATGCCGTGGCCGTGTCCATAGTCCCCTCGCACCATTTTCACTTCACTGTTTTTGTTGCGGTAGTGAGACCAAAAACTTTCTTGATGGGCAATGGTGTAGATCGCTTTTCGCCAGGCTAGCTTCTCAGCGCTAGACACTCCTGGTTTGCGTTGCTCGATATAGTAGTCGGCAAACTCTCGGACAAAACTGAACATTTCCTGCATGTAGCGATTGCGTTCATTCCCTCTGGTTGCCAGCTGGTCAAAAAGCATGGGGCCATACTTGTCTAGGACAACTTGTGCAGGCATGAAGGGATCAACGTCACAGGCATTGGGAATCAACCCAAAGTTCCATTCGCCACCAACTTTGTTTTGGCACTGCCAATAGTCCGCGGTGTTGTTTTGCGCCGCAACTTTGTGGGGGGTGAGGGTTAATAGGGCAACCAGACCAAAGGATAAGTAAATCATTGAAGCTTTCATAATGTTATTAACGGCTCGAAAGGGGTCTAGCTTTAACCGCAGCCGCGCTTTAGTATGGGCTTTTAAGGATTTTTAAGTGTGTATTGTAAAGAAGAGAGAAATAAATTTTTCCTGTTTAGAGTTTGAGCAATTTCTTGAAATTCCAACCTGGACTTTTAGGCGTACAAAAAAAGCAGATTGAATCGTTTACATTAACAAAAGTCCTGATGCAAAATAGACTTCAATGGAGGGGCTATGCGGGGTTTTCTGATTTTTTTGTCAATTTTTTTGAGTCAAATCACTTGGGCACAGGTTCCTCAACTCGATGGGATCACTCCGGCTCAGCTCGAAACAATTGTTAAAGAATTTT
>JAGQZY010000045.1 GCA_020435205.1 Bdellovibrionales bacterium
CACTACAGCTGAACGCACTCGCTTTGATCATCTCAAAGAGATCGACCTCGGTTATGGCGTCAAAGGGGTGGGTCGCTTTCGTGTGAACATCTTCCAACAGCGAGGATCCATTCGTATTGTGGCTCGAGTGATTTCTGACAAAGTGCCCGAGATTGAAGACCTCAATCTCCCACAAGTGGTGTTGGATGTGGCCAATCGAGAAAGAGGTTTGATCCTGGTCACAGGGGCTACAGGATCCGGAAAGTCCACAACACTCGCTGCAATGATCCAGCATATTAACCTGCACAAAAACAAACACATCATCACCATTGAAGATCCCATTGAATTTTTGATTCGCGATCACCGAAGTCTGATCTCGCAAAGAGAGATTGGCCTCGACACCACCACCTTTGCTGCGGCTTTGCGCGCGGCCCTCAGACAAGACCCCGATGTCATTCTCATTGGAGAAATGCGCGACAAAGAAACCATTGAAACCGCACTTGTCGCCGCTGAAACTGGACATCTCGTGTTTTCTACTTTACACACCTATGACGCCCAAGAAACCATTAACCGGATCCTCGCCGTTTTTGAACCTCACCAACAGCTGCAAGTGCGCCGGCAGTTGGCCGCCACTTTGCGTGCTGTCATTAGCCAAAGATTAGCCACCCGCAAAGATGGCAAAGGGGTGATCCCGGTGATCGAAATTATGGTGAACAATGCGCGCATTCGCGAGATGATTGAAGACCCCGAAAAAACCAATCTCATTACTGAAGCCATTGAAACCAGCGCCAAAGAAACCGGAATGCAGAGCTTTGATCAAAGCTTGCTCGATTTGGTTTTTAACAAAAGCATCAGCCTCAAAGAGGCTCTGACTTTAAGTAACCACCCTGATGATTTTTATCTCAAATACACCGGGATCAAATCCGGTCATGATCAACAAAACCCCGTGACGCAAAAGGGCTTTGACGCCCTCCCCTCCTTTCCTGGTTTTGACTTGGACGACGATGACCATGACGACTGAACCTAGAAAAAAACGCCCATGGACCGCCTATAACAAGGCCATGGATTACCTCGCCCGCCGCGATCACTCTGAAAAAGAGCTACGCGAGAAGCTCGGTGAACGCTTCCCCATAGAGCAAGTGGAAGAGGCTCTCGAAAAGATCAAAGAACGGGGCTGGCTCATCCCTCCCGAGGAGCTCAGTGAGAAAGTGGCTTTGAGCCTGCACCGCAAGCATAAAAGCCACTTTTATATTCTCAATTTCTTAAGAAAAAAGGGCCTCCCCCCTGTGGAGAAATCTGAGGATCTAGAGCTCGAGAAAGCCCAGCATATTTTACAAAGCAAAGTTAAAAAAGAGGGGGATCTTCAACACCTTCGCTCATTGCTTCTCAATCGGGGTTTTGATACAGATACCATTCGGAAGGTGATTCATGAAGTACGCAGAGATTAGAAAGGCTTTTGTCGAATATTTTGAAAAGCACAGCCACCAAGCTGTGGCGAGTTCAAGCCTCATTCCCCACAACGACCCGACCCTCATGTTTACCAATGCCGGTATGAACCAGTTTAAAGATGTTTTTTTAGGAACGGATAAACGCAGTTACAATCGGGCCGTCACCATTCAAAAATGTTTGCGCGCTGGCGGTAAACATAACGATCTAGAAAACGTAGGCTTCACAGCTCGCCACCACACCTTCTTTGAAATGCTTGGGAACTTCTCTTTTGGTGATTACTTCAAAAAAGAGGCGATTCGTTTTGCTTGGGATTTTTTAACCAATACTCTTGAAATCCCTAAAGAACGCCTTTATGTGACTGTTTTTGAAACTGACGATGAGGCCGCGGAAATTTGGCATCAACAAGAGGGTGTACCTAAAGATCGCATTTACCGCTATGGTGAAAAGGATAACTTCTGGCGCATGGGTCAGACGGGGCCTTGCGGACCTTGCTCTGAAATTTTTTATGATCACAATCCTGATGGACCCAAAATACCATTGCATGAAGATGAAGATCGTTTTGTTGAGATTTGGAATTTGGTTTTTATGCAATTCTTTGAAGATGAAGAGGGAAAGCAAACACCACTTCCTAAACCCTCTGTCGACACCGGATCGGGGATCGAACGTGTGGCTGCAGCCATGCAAGGCCATCGCGACAATTATCAAACCGATGTCTTTCAACCCTTGATTGATAAGTGCTGCGAAATGGCAGGACTCAGTAACGATTGGAAGTCCTTGAGCAAAGACCCTGAAATCTTGGGTGCGGTGAAAGTGGTGGCCGATCACGCCCGTGCCGCTGCCTTTTTGATCGCAGAAGGGGTCTTACCCTCCAATGACGGAAGGGGTTATGTGCTCCGCCGGATCATGAGACGAGCCATCCGCTATGCCAGAAAGCTGAATGACGAAAAATCTATCTATCCCGAGGTCTGCGAAGTGGTTTTAAAAACCATGGCGCCTTTTTACCCAGAGCTCATTGAGAAGTCTTCTTTCATCACCCAAACCGTTTACGATGAAGAAAAGCGATTTTTGCAAACCTTGGATCACGGTAGTGAAATTCTTGAAGAGCAGTTAAAAAAGCTTAAAAAATCCAAACAAAAAACTCTCGACGGCGAAGTGGCTTTTACCCTCTATGACACTTACGGTTTTCCGTTAGATCTCACTGAGCTTATCGCTCGCGAAAAAGGCTTTGAAGTGGACAGTGCCGGATTTGAAACCCATATGGAAGCCGCCAAAGATAAAGCTCGCAAAGCCCATAAATCCCATGGGATGAGTCGTAGCGAGCGCATCCTTGCAGAAATGAGCCAAGAAGTGCTGCAAAAGTATGGCGCCACTCGTTTTGTGGGATATGGCCAGCTCACTTTGGAGGTGCCAGTACTCGCTATCAGTGATGGTTCTGGCAAAGAGCAAGAGCTTTACGAAGACCATGGCTGGTTTGCTGTCGAGGCCACACCCTTTTATGCCGAGGGCGGCGGCCAAGTTGGTGACCATGGTCGCTGGACCGGAACTCATGGTGAAGGTGTTATCCTGGACTGTATTAAACTCAATGATATTTTTCTTCACGAATTCAAAGTGGAAAATGGTCATCTTTCTAGTGGCCACACTATCAACATTGAAGTGACTTCCAAAGATCGCCAAGCGACGGCCAATAATCACTCGGCGACCCATCTTATGCACGCTGCCCTTAAAAAAGTTCTTGGTGATCATGTGGGTCAGGCTGGGTCCTTGGTGAACCCTTTTAAACTGCGCTTTGACTTCACTCACAATGCCCCACTTTCAACCAAGGAGATTTCTGCCATTGAATCTTTAGTGAATGAGCAGATTGCCATAAGCGAAAGTGTTAGCCACGAAATTTTACCCTATCAACAGGCCGTTGACGAGGGCGCTGTAGCTATGTTTGGTGAAAAGTATGATGATGACGTGCGAGTGATTTCTATGGGTGGTTTTTCCAAAGAGCTTTGTGGCGGGACCCATGTGCGTAACACCAGCCAAATTCGACTTTTTAAAATCATTACCGAAACTGGTGTCAGCGCTGGGGTTCGGCGTATCGAAGCCGTCACCGGCGATATCGCCCTTCAATACCTCAACCAGTTAGCCATGGAAAATTTGGCCACTCGTAAAGAGATTGGTTTAACCGCTCCTAAAGATGTAGAAAGCTTTAAGGCGGAGCTCACCCAAGAGGTCATCAACCTCAAGTCCAGCAAACAACAATTAGAAAAGGATCTACAGAAGTTAAAAAGCAAAAGCGTGTCTGTTGATGACTTAATGAAAGATGCCAAAGAAACTCAAATTAAAGGGCAAAAGGGTATCGCTTTAATCACGCGAGTGAATATTTCTGAGCGTAATGTTTTGAGTGATGTTGCTGACAAGCTGCGCGCTCAGCATGACAATCTCATCGTGGTCTTGATTGGTGAAGGTGAAGCCCAAAAGCCCTTGATTGTGGCAGCTTCTAAATCGCTAAAAGGTGTTCATGCTGGTAAGATCACTCAAGAACTCTGCACCCTCCTTGGTGGTAAAGGCGGGGGACGCCCTGATTTTGCCCAAGGATCGGCTGCGACTTTAGATAATATTGCACAAGCCAAAGACAAATTTTATGAGCTCATTCAGTAAAAAGGCTATGGCTGGTGAGGCGGAAGCCCTGCACCAGTGGTTTCAAGAAAACTCACGCCCCCTCCCCTGGCGGAAAAGTAAAAATCCTTACCGCATTTGGATTTCTGAAGTCATGCTCCAACAAACCACAGTGACTGCCGTGGTTCCCTATTTCAAAAAATTCACTGCGCGCTTCCCTGATGTCAAAAGCTTAGCTCAAGCCGACCTCAAAGAAGTTTACGAATACTGGGCGGGCTTGGGTTATTACTCTCGCGCTCGCAATCTCCACAAATCGGCTCAGGCTCTGTACAGCTTGGGTCAGTTTCCTAAAAATTATAACGACCTCATTCAGCTCCCTGGCTTTGGTGACTACACCTCGCGAGCGGTGAGCTCACAGGCCTTTTCGGAGCCAGTGGGCGTTGTCGACGGCAATGTCATTCGAGTTTTGAGTCGCCGTTTTGGATTAAGTATTGAGTGGTGGAAGACCAAAGAGAAAAAACACTTGCAAGAAATTGCTGACCACTACGCAAGTCTGAGTGAGCCCTCCATCATCAATCAGTCTTTGATGGAGTTAGGTTCCACGATTTGTCGACCACAAAACCCGAGTTGTTTACTCTGTCCTCTGAAAAAAAACTGTATTGCCCTTAAGCAAGATAGAATCGATCAACTGCCTTTGAAAAAAGCGAAAAGGCAAAGTGAAATTTGGCTTTGGAAAGCTGAGATCATTGAAAAAGGCGACAAACTGGCTTTAGTCAAAAATGAATATGCACCCTTTTTAAAAGGCCAGCTTATTCTCCCTGGAGAGGTTAAAAAGCAAAAGCTTGCGCCCAAGGAATACGACTTTCAACATGCGATCACACACCATAAAATTTATGTGCAAGTCACCAGAAGAAGGTCCAATTTTACTGGTAGGCAAAAATTGCCCCTTGAGTGGATCTACCCTAAACAACTAAAAGAAAAGGCTCCTTTTTCACTTATCCAAAAGGCCATAGATATTG
Organism: Bdellovibrionales bacterium; assembly: GCA_020435205.1. Classification (GTDB taxonomy): domain Bacteria; phylum Bdellovibrionota; class Bdellovibrionia; order Bdellovibrionales; family JAGQZY01; genus JAGQZY01. The sequence continues at coordinate 5,052 of JAGQZY010000045.1, forward strand.
GCCTCGGTGACAGAATATAGAAACCCGCTAAAATGAGGGAATGAGCTCGCGCTGGTTGTTCCCCATTCTTTTCACTTTCTTTGTGCTCCTCGGCTATAGCGTGAGTGGCTTTTCTGCAGACATTTTTGAAGCGGAACCCCTGGTTATCGAACCTCTTCCCAAGCAAGTGACCGACGAGGGAGCCAATCGTCAGGCCATCTTTGTAGATAACAACAGTATTTTATACATAAGTAGCAACCGCCGCTATCATAGCGATCCGCAAATTTATTTTTTAGATCTAAAAACCGGTCGCGAAAAGCGAGTCACCTATCAACGGGGACAAATGATCAATGGTCTCTGGCTCGACAAAGAAAATAAAATCATCTACGCATCCTCTACAGATGAAGACGTAGAAACCCCGCCTCTTTTGCAACCCTACCTTGAAAGAAAACCCGCAAGTCTCGACGGCCCCCTATTTGGCCTTATTCCCTTCAATTCCATGGAAATTTATGTTTCCAAAATCAATGGTGATGATGTGCAGCGCTTGACGCATAACATGGGATTTGATGCCTTTCCCGCATACTCGGAATCCGATCGAAAACTTTATTTTTCAAGACTCTTTCAGGGTCATATCAACATTTTTACCCAATCCTTTAATGCGGCAGCATCCGCTTGGCGGGTGGTCAAGACCGCCGGTCATGACCTGGGTCTTCAACTCTCTCCCGATCAGAATCAATTTGTTTGGTTTCGCTTTTCACCAGACTTTAAAAGCTCGCAAATTCTGCTGGCGGATGCTCAATTAAAAAATGAGACCTTTCTTACCTTAGATTCAGGCATTCACTGGAGCCCAAGCTGGCATCCTAAAGCAAAGCGTATCCTCTTTAGTGCCAAACGTGCCCCTTCTAGCCACTACGATATTTTTGAAGTGGATTTAGAACAGGGCTGTGAACGACAGCTCACCGATCTGCAAGGGGACGAGTTCTTTCCTGCGGTGAGTCCGGATGGAAAAACCCTGATGTTCACTGCTAATTTTACTGGCCAGGAGCAAATCCACCAAAAGCCCTATGTGGATTCTAATTGCCCCTCTGAGGAAACTCACTAGACCTAGGTCAGTATCTTTTTTGTTGTGTTTGCTGCCCTAGAAATCCCCATTAAACTGAGATCTATGAAAATTCTAAGCCTTCTTTCCATTGTTTTATTCGCCCTCAGTTCAACCACTGCTTTTGCGGCCCCCGTGCCAGGAACCTCCAGTTCCGCACTCACTAAGCCAAAACTTGGGATCTATAAATCCAAGTTCGGCTTTGAAATTATGGCCAAAAACTCGGATTGGATTCAAACCCAACCGCCGAAAAAAACCAAGTTTGTGGAAACTGTTTTCCGCTCCCCTGAGGTCAAGAATAACACTCGCGCCACACTCACTGTTCGCGTCGATCGCTTAAAGAAAAAGACCAGTCTTAAAAAATACGTCAAACGTTGGGTGAAAGAGTATCCAAAGTATGGTTATGATGTGCTCGGGTCTAAGAAGTTTAACTCTGGTGGTAAGCAAGGGTATGTTGTGGATCTCGTCAACAACAAGAAAAAACGCCAGCTTCGTCAAGTGATCTACTTTAAAAAAGACACGGCAGTCCTCATGACCTGCCGCGATCATAGCGCCAGCTTTAAAGGCTCACTCAGAGAGTGCAATAGCATTATCAAAAATTTTCGCTGGAACTAATGAGTCCATCCGTTAGGCCTTCTTCCTGAAGGCCTTAGCTACAAATAAAAATGCATCATCACCCAAGCGAAATCCGCCCACTCTTGCCCCCTGGCTTCTATCTTTCTTTGGCTCCAAATCGCTTGAAATTCAAAGTGAGGCCGCGGGAAAATGGTAAAACCACCACCAATCGTAGTTACAGATTGTCCGTTTCTCGAAAAATTCTTTTTATTAAAATCTTGTATGAAAATAACGTGCAGCCCTTGAGCCAATTCGTAGCCAATTTTGCTGAACTCATAAAGCCCGCCCTCTCTCACGCCACCAATCAAACGGTCTGACCAAATCACTTCACTCATTCCATAAAAACGCTCACTAAAACCTAAAAGGCTATGAAACCCAAAACTCTGAGACTCATCATTTTTATATTCCTTCTGTAAATTGAAGCCCATCTGAACCTTACGACTGGGAAGCCAATTAGCTTGTAAGAAAGTTGCACTCATCTCTTCTCCCGCTTTATTTTTACCAAAGCTCTGAGAGGCTATAACTTCCCAAGTCTCTTGCTCATATGCCAATTCAAAAGTGTCTCTCTCACTTTGGTATCCAAAACCGAGATTCCCCTTAGTGGAAAATATATGTTCTGGGCTATTCACACCAAATCGTGGCGTGAATCGACCGAGGCGTGCTGTCCAACTTGATAGCATTCTTTGATAAACCCAATAGCTATTGAAGTACCATGGGCGGCTCTCTAAAGTGGTATCGCCCCCGCCGCGCACAGCAACTTTTGTGTCTCCCCACTGGCCGGCCACTTCAATCTCTTCTTGCATGCGAATGAATCGCCCTTGTGTTACCGATTTATCGTTGTAATAACTTTGCAAAGCTCTAAAATCACCGCCAACAAAAACACGGCTTTCTTTTTCGTAGTTGGGTTTTATCGCACCAAAGTGCCACTGTTCCTCGCCCTCATACCCCCAAGCACTCAAGACCTCTCTGGAAAGGACTCGTCCATAATCATTAAGAACTCCACCTCCTCTTGGCGAGACGTGACAGCTAGTGCATCGATTGTATCCATGGCGAATCATCTGAGGAAAGCCGAAGCTCTCCTCAGTGATAAGCAACAGTAATAGGAAAAAAAAGATAAATTTCATTTCATCCTCAAAGTTGTGTTTTTATAAAAATCTTAACCTTTTCAGCAACAGTCACCCCCATGAATGAAGGAACACCAATTTTAAAATCATTCAAGTTGATTTCAAACTGGGTGGTCGCTATGCCAGAAGAATCAATATTCATTGGAACGGTCAAGGAGTGACTGACTCCTGCGATTTCAATCGTTCCCTTTATAGGGTGGTCTTTGAGAGAGCTACGGCCAATTTCAAAATCCTTTGGCAAAGGCTGGTTTTCAAATCGAAAGACGGCCTTAGGAAACTGATTGGTTTTTAAATATTTTTCTTTCATGTGTTTATCACGCAAGGCGATCCCGGTTTCCAACGATGCCAGCGGAACCTCAATAGAACCGCTAGCCACTCCGGCAAGGATCTCGACAGAACCTGTTGGCTTCGCCTCTTTGCCATGACCTTCTATCTTTAAAAAGCCCGGGTTGCCTGTGGCTATAAAACGAACTTCGCCAACCTCTTGTTTAAGAACTCTTGGTGCGGCCAATGATACTTCACAAATAAATGCTATGATAATAAGACTTAAGTGTTTCATAATTTATCCTTTTCAGTTTGGTAGTCCAAGTTGAATCCAGCGATTGAGCAACTGTTTCTCTAGTGAGCTTAGTTTTGGGCGCGGCCCCGGTGGCATGCTGTTTTGACTGATCTCCTCTTGGACATCTCCAATTTCATCCGCAACGGCAAAATAGGTTTCCAAGTTGAGCCGACCAGAGTTACCACCCGCATCGGAATGACAGGCCGTACAGTGACGAGAAAAAATGTACTTATTAACCAAAGCATAGTTAATCTCTTCATCGCTTGGCATTTTATTCAGTTCGTCCGTCACTGGAGGTGTCTCTCCTCCTCCATTAGATCCCGCAGAACAGTTTTGCAAAGACTGTTGATCCTTTGGCGCCCCTTGATTGAGCCAAGAGGCAAAAATATTTTTTTGATCTTGGCTTAAAGGTGGCACAGGAGCTTTTGGCATCAGTCCATTTTCAATGGTGAATTTAACCCGAGTCAGTTGGGCCTTTGTGTTTTCGAACGACTCTAAATTCACTCCCCCTCGATTCCCTCCTGCGGCCGAGTGACAACTGAGACACTTGGGCTCAAGAATCTGTGCACGGATATCGGCAAAAAACAAAGTGGCTTCCATGCCTCCATCAGCACAGGGGGTGCCGAGGTCGACATTTTCCCCCTGCCCTGCCGGGTCGTGATAGGCGGCAAAGTCACAGGCCGCTAAGATTAAAAAAATAAACACCCAATTTTTCATACCGCCCCCCCCCCAGGTCGTTTCTGTCAGTTACTCTTCAATCACCCAAATCGCTCCAGCCATCCCAGTGCCATCAGTGTCACCATGTCGAGTGCAAAAATATCCAAAGACTCCAGGATTTTCGAAAAGAACCGACGCTGTTTGCTCTGTTGAAGGAATGGGATTCCCATCTCCTGGCAATGGAGCCAATGGATGGTGTTGGCTCGCGGAAATGCTGACTTCTGAGCCCACCACGACCTTCAAACATTTTGGAGTGTAAGAGCGGCCCATAGTTGCCACGCTGGCCGATAAATCTCCCTCGACATAATCTTGCTCTTGGCAGCCAGCGATCACTTCAAAAGCCTGCCCAACTTGAGCGCATAACAAAACCCCTATAACCAATATATTTTTGTAGTTCATGAAAACCTCCTTTTTTGCCATTTTGGCTGAAATCAGATTAGGTCTTTGCAGCACTGGACACCACTCATCTTGCCTGCTAATAATGTTGTGATTTGTTGTGATTTTAGGAGGCCCCCTGTCCACAGAAAAGCTTTACTACTCTGGCCACTTTCGCAGCCTATTATCTAAAAAATATCGTGATATTTCAGATATTTATCGCGTTGGCGCCATGGTTTTTGTTGGCGAACATAAGGAGGCGCGCCAGCGGGCAGCCCACATTGCCCCTCATCTTGATGAGGATGACCTTGCCTTTTTAAACTTTCATCTCGCCCTCTCCTATACGCGAACTTCCCAGTACAAAAAAGCGGCCCATATCATTAAAAAAAATCTAAATTGGGCTCAACAGGAAAGGGCCTCGGCCTCAAGTCGATTTTTAGCCTTTCACGGACTGGGCTTTTTCCATTGGTTTTTCTCCAAACATCAATTGAGTCAGAGGTGCGTTGATCAGTCACAAGTTCATCTTATGCAATGGAAAAACTTTCCTCAATTTTTCCAGGTTCTCAGCTTAGACCTAGAGGGACATAACTGGATTCAATTAGGCCAGGTTCACAAAGGCTACCAATCCCACCAAAAAGCTCTCCAGATATGTGCAGAAGCTGATCTTCTCTCTTTTTCTCGATCGTTAACCTTCTCTTCTTTGCTTACAGAATGTCGTTTTCTCATCAAGCCCACAGAAGGGCTAAAAAAGCTGCAAAGTGCTTTTGCAGGATTGGATAGCGATGATGACTATTCGAGATCAGAACTCATTTTTGAAATCTCTAATTTACTTCAGCTCATGGGTCGCTTCAAAGAAGCCCATGAGTTTCTTTCTGATCATCTTTCTACAATTTACTCTAATGAAAATAAAAGACAGATGGGAAAGCTCAATTTTGCCATGACCCATTCTATGTATCTGCAAGGAGATTTTGAACAAGCCCTCTATCTGGCGAAAACGGCACGCAACAACCTCGACGAGCTCACTGATCGAGGCATCATCTGCAAAATTTTAGGCTTGGAAATTGAAATTCTAAAATGTTTAAACCAACCCACCGAAACCACCTTGCAACAACTTCAGCGATTGGATGAAAAAATTGACAGCGGGCTTATTCATAGGCGCAATGCACGCCAAACCCACGACTCTTTTTTGGTGAATTCTGGAGAAGATCCTATAGGAGATTTAGTCGACCGACTCGAACGAGAGGATAACAAACTAGAAACCTTTCGCTCTATCGTTGACAAGCAGGCTCTGAGTTTATTTTTTCGCTACTTTAAGGTCATTCCTGGGACAGAGGGGATCGTGATGAGTGGCTCCTTTGATGAGGTTATTGTTTTCAAAAAAAATCAACTCGATCTCAATCGTAACAAACTCAGCGGTCAACTCAGAAAGATTTTGATGTATTTAAGTGATGGCCCGGCGACGAAAGAGGAGCTGATTAAAAACGTATGGGGATACAACCACTATTCTCCTTTAACTCATGATCCATTGATTTACTCGTCGATAAATCGGATGAAAACACAATTGAACTTGGACGATCGCCAACTTTTATTCCATGAAGAGACCTACCAACTTCGCGTTCCTCTCTGGCGAGTTAAAAACAAAGAGATCTCACAAAAATTGCCTGTCCGTGCCTCTTCACACGCCCCTGTATCCCAGCCAAGTCTGAGTTTTGACCACGCCAACCTGAATTTTCGCCAGATCGAGTTTCTCAATCAGATGGCCAAAGAGGAGCGGGCCATATCGGTAAAAAAATATGGGCAGTGGTTTGGGATCACCACAATGACGGCTTTGCGCGACCTAAAAAAGTTATGTGACTTTGGCTATTTAACTCCTCGCGGACGTGGACGCGCCACCCATTACCTCATGGCCTCAAATCTCAATGACAAATCGAGCTAGGTTTAATATAAAGAACAGATGGGAGGGGTTCCATGTTTAATAAAATCCTGATTGTAAGTGTTGCTTGTTGCCTAAGCCAGGCGAGTTTTGCCAAAACCCGTTCCGGATCTTACCTAGTTCCTAACGAACGCCCTGATAACATTTACGCCTCTGAAGTGAAGTATGGTGGCAAAAACATCATCGAAGCTGATGAGTTTGAGGTGCTTTTTCCTCTCCATTTAGTTGGCGTAGAAAATCGATTCATGATCAAGAAAACCGGCCCTCATCAATGGTCCGGTGACGAAAAGCTTTTTAGCAAAGTGGAGTGTGGCTACCCAACGGAAAACCAATTTGAGTGTCGCCTTGAATTTCAAAAGTCGGCAGTGGTTATTGATAAGCCCATCTATGGTGAAAGTGCGACCATAAATACAAATCCTCAGCAGTTGATGATTAACAAAAGCTTAGCCATCGAGAACATGATGAATGACGGCATGGGCTTTGATGTGGCCGGCTCTAAGATTATCAATACCGATGATTTTATCAACGAACCCATTGGGGTTCTCAAATATTCCATCGACAAGGATGAAGACTAAGCTAGGTTTTTGCCATTTTTCTGTTTCATTTTAGCACACTTTGCCTCCTTTTAAATCTGGTGGCTTTTGCCCAACTCATTGACGACCTTTTATTAAAACTAAATCCTTGGCCTTTAAAAAATCAATGACTCACTTCTCGTCGTAAATTTAACTTTGCCCGCGAAATCCTCCGATCAGATAGATATCGGGAGGATGAATGATTCGATCATTAATCATGGCAATAGCGGCACTCTTCATCATCACGGCTTGTGGTGGTAATACCGAGTTTGTCGAGCCTGCGAATCAAAGCTTTGAGGATGACTCTCCTACCGATGAAAATGTAGAAGATCCCCAAATTGAAGTGGAAAAGCTTTCTTTTATTACTATGGACTGGGATGGGGCTCACCGAGAAGCCCCCCTTTGGAATGTGTATCTTTATCTCGCACTCAGTTCGACCAACAAAGACCTCATCAATAAAAGGCCTAACGATGTCTTGGACTTTTGCCCCCGCTACGACGACCTGGGTGATGAGCAACGCAAAATGTTTTGGATCCATTTAATTTCAGTGATGGCTCGTTTTGAAAGTAACTTCGACCCAAATACGGCTTATGAAGAAGACTTTGTCGATAGCAAAGGCAAAAAAGTGGTCAGCCGCGGACTCTTGCAAATTTCTGATGAAAGCTCAAGAGGCTATGGATGCAATCAAAGACTGGCAGAAGAGCTTCATGAGTCGCAAAAAAATCTAGTTTGTGGACTTAAAATTATGAGCCACTGGGTGAATGCTGACAAAGTGATTTCTGAGTTAAAAAATAACAAATGGCGCGGAGGCGCTCGCTACTGGGCCGTACTACGAACTTACAGCGGCCGCGACTTAGTTAAACAGGTTAAAGAACGCACCCGCCAATCAGAAGTCTGTCGCGAGCAAGATCAAATTTTCACAAAATTTGAATGATTTTAAAAAATCTTTTTAAGGATGGACTTCACCTTGCCCACAAGCCCCTGTTGTTGACTTGGACTTTTTGATGTGGACTGACGGCCTTTACTACTACCGGAACCCTTTTTACCTTTTTTAGTAGAGCCAGATCCCTTTTGGCGATTATCTCGCTTTTTGTCTTCATTGTTATTGCGAGACTTGTGACGACCCGAGCGCTTATCGCGATGGACATTCTTTTTGCCATCTTCATCGCGACCCTTGCCTTTGTTTTTACCGCCACCTTTTTTGCCAGAACTTTTTTTGTTTTTGAATTCCTCTGATGAATCTCCGTCGCGTTTTTCACTGCGCTCATCACGACGCTTGTCATCACGCTTTCTGTCGTCTCGTCTCTTATCGTCGCGACCTTTACCCTTGCCTTTGCGATCGCGATTGTCCTTGCCGTTGCGGCCACCGCGATCCTTACCACCCGTCTTTTGTCCACGACTGCGCTTCATAAGAAGTTCGCCCCGAGGAAAGGATTCAAACTCTTTGGGAAGTTCACTATCTTCCATCCACTCAGCTTCAACAGGCCGCTTGAGATATTTTTGAATTCGATCAAGGGCTTCTACATCTTTATCAGAAACAAAGCTAAAAGCTTTGCCAGTTTCCCCGGCGCGGCCGGTACGCCCAATGCGATGAACATAATTTTCCGCATCTTCTGGCAATTCATAATTAATTACCAGATCAACACCTTCAATATCCAGTCCACGAGCGGCGACATCCGTAGCGACTAAAATATTCTCACCCTCGTCTGAGCGAAATCTTGCCATCACCCGCGTGCGCTGAGCTTGAGTCAGAAGACTGGAAATCCCAACGGCCTTGTGACCATTGCGATTGAGAAACTCAGCGATTCTTTCTACGTTGCTTTTGAAGTTAGTAAAAATAATGACCTGCTTGGGCTTGAGCTTTTCAAGAAGGCCCAATAAGTGACTTGGTTTTTCATCGCCACCTAAATGAAAGATTTTGTCGTCTACATTTTCCGCGGTGGTTTGGTCTTGGGAAACCTTCACTTCTACTGGATTAGCACCAAACTGGTAAGCGACATTAAAGACATCTAGATTCAAAGTTGCACTAAATACCAAAAACTGTCGGTTTTCAGGAATTCTTCGCAAGATGTATTTCATGTCGTCTTTAAAACCCATGTCGAACATGCGATCGGCTTCATCAAAAACCACGGCACGCACTTGTTTTAAATCCACTTTGTGTTCTTTATAAAGGTCAATCAGGCGACCCGGTGTAGCCACTAAAACAGTCACACCTTTTTCAATTTGCTCGATTTGCTTGTCAATGGGGCGACCACCATAAACCGCGACAACTCGATGATCGGATCCTTTTAAGAAATCCATGGCACAATCTTTCACTTGTTCAGCGAGCTCACGCGTAGGCACTAACACTAAAATAAAATGATTGTGCTTCCACTCTTTGAATCCACGAGCATCGATTTCCTCGTTTCCGGTGGCACTGTCGGCACGAAACACTCTTTCGATCAGTGGTAATAAAAAGGCCGCGGTTTTCCCTGTACCTGTTTGCGCAAGCCCAGCAACATCTTGACCATTAAGAATATGGGGAAAGGCCCGCTCTTGGATCGGTGTGGTGCGCTCAAAGCCCAAGGCTCCAATGGCTTGTTGTAAATGCTCATGTAATGAATAGACGCTAAATTCTGTTCCAGTTTCCATTTGATTTCACATAATTAGCATTCGATGAGTCCTACGTCCATCTGGAAAAAGTTCTCCATCAGGGAAATAGTCTTTCTCGGCTGTTCTGCGTGGACCCAATGCCCAGCCCCAGGAACAACTTCGCCTCGAATGTGTGGGTTGTTGGCCACCACTTTCTCAAAATCCTCCTGCTTGAAATCAGGAGATTTTTCTCCTCGCAGTAGGAGGGTTGGCATGCTCAAGCCATGAAATTCCGCCCAAAAATCAAGCACTCGCGACGCCTCTAAACTCTGGCGAATCGCCGCAGGCTCAAAAATCCAATCCCAGCCCCCATCCTCTTTCTGCTCTAAATTACTGTAAAAAAATTCCATCACCATGGGGTTAGGGAACTTTGATAAAAACTGGGTTTCCATAAATTCTCGCGCCTGGGCTCGATCAGCAAAGGGGGTGGGAACAAAGTTCAACTTATCTAAAATCCCCTGCATGGAAGCCCAATCAGAGGTGGGACCAATATCGACGATCACCAGTGATTTCAGTAACTCAGGATGAAGGCTTGCAAACTGCACCGCCACACGCCCCCCCATCGAATGTCCCACCAAATGAATGGGATCCCCCCAGGCCAAGCCCTCAAGGATGGCCTTAAGGTCCTCCGCATAGTCTTTTAGGCCATAATCCGTTTCCGGATGGACAGAGTGGCCATGTCCCCTTTGGTCATAGATGAGGCACTGGAACTTGCGCGAGAAATGTTTGGCGATGCTCCGCCAGTTTTTCCCCTGACCCATGATTCCATGTAAAAATACCAATTTTTCAGGGGCCTGATCACCGATGACTTGGTAGTTAAAACGTTCTATATTGTAATTCACTGATTGACCCTAGGCTGATAAACGTGACGCATTCTTTACCTCTTAATACCGAATGGATTGACCAACAAGCTTTGAAGCTTGTGAAGGCTCTACAGAGCAAAAACTATATCACCTATCTTGTGGGAGGTTGCGTCAGGGATTTGCTCTTAGGTCTCCCCCCAAAAGACTGGGATATTGCCACTTCAGCCCTACCGAAAGAAGTGAATAAGGTGATTCGACCCTCCTATATTATTGGACGGCGATTTCAGCTGGTCTTGGTCAAGCGCTATGGCAAACAATATGAAATTTCTACTTTCCGAGCCAACGTCGAAACTTCTGATGAAGAACCCGATGGCCCCATTATGGATGACAACATTTTTGGAACTCCCGAAGAGGACGCCCGTCGCAGAGACTTTACGATCAATAGTTTTTTCTATGACCCCGTAAAAGCCGAGCTCATTGACTACACCAATGGCCTTGCTGATATCGAAGCGCGTGTGGTGCGCATGATTGGGGATCCTGTGATTCGCATTCAAGAAGACCCTTTGCGCATGCTGCGCGCCGTACGTTTTGCCCATAAGGCTAATTTTGAAATCGAGTCTACTTTGCGCCAAGCCATTATCGATTTAGCCGATCAACTGACTTTATCGGTACTACCTCGTCGCCGCGAAGAACTTTTAAAATTTTTAAGGCTCCCCACAGCTAGTAATATTTTATGGGAATGCCATGACCTCAATTTGCTGAAACACCTCAGCCCCGGGCTCAACAACGTCCTCGAAGAAGCGGATGCTGATATTTTTAATACAAAGCTCAACCAAGGCTTAGAATGTATTTCTGATCAAGAAAACCCTAATGAGCTTTTTTCGGTTCTCTTATTTGCCATGATCGCAGCCAAGACTCCCAACTTTTGTGAACACTTAAAAATTGACAAAAAAAGGCAGGAGGCTCTTTCCATCATGATGAAAAATGAGCTGGGTATGTACCGAGTCGAGCAGGACAATTTTTTTCAAACTCTTTCCCTCATTGGCCAGCTCAAAGAGATCCCCGAACCCACAAAAGTTCGGGAACGCTACCGCACTCACCTGGTCAAAAATAACTCCATGTCCACAGCCCTGACTCTGGCAAGTGCCTATAAGTTGATCCCAGAGCCTCACCTTTTTTATTGGGCCGATCATTACTGGAAGACCCGCAATTAACGCGACGCATTTCGTAAGGCTGAATTTCTGTGAAAACTGAATTAAATATATAGGAATCTTTTTGAAAGGAGCGCCATCATGATGGGTGGAGGACAATTATTAATTATCGTCATCGTACTGGTCGTACTTTTTGTGGCCCCATCTCGCCTCCCTGGTTTAGGCAAGTCTTTGGCGCAAGCCATTCGTGGTTTCAAAAAAGGAATGGCCGGTGATGACGAAGTCGATGTTACTGACTCCGTAAAGCAGGAAAAGCTTGATGAAGGCCAGAACAATCAAGCCCAATCGCAAACTCAAAAAGATAAAGATAAAGTTTAATTTTTGATCAAGCGGGTTTCAATATATGAAACCCGTTTGAGTCTCTCTTATTTGAATCGCAAGATGTAAGCACCCAATAGACTCGTATACCAAAAGTATGAACCTGTAAGAGCTTCAAGGGGAATACGTACGCCAGTGCCCTCGTCCCTAAGTATTGTGACATGACCAAGGAAAAGAAAAATACCAAAGATCACGCCGAGTCTTATCAACCAGCCAGGTGCCGTAGGCCTGTTGCTTGAAACCTTGTACCAAGATAACAAAATTGAAAAATTTGACATCCAAAGAACAAATCCCAAAGGTGCAGCCCCTAATAGGGTCATAGGCCCCCATAACAAACAAGAGTAACCTAAAAACACTTCATTAGATCGTTGAATACAGGGAAGAAGCAAAGAGATACCATAAGTCATCGAGCTCAAAGTGAGCCAGAGTTTTCGCCCCCCGGGGACCGAGGCTATTTTCTCTTCTGATTTTTTGAATGTCTGTAATAATCCCATTTTACAAAGCTTTTGCTGCTTCGACGATATCGCCAACACCCAATCCGCTCTTTGCATAAAGCTGAGCCGAAGTGTAGGCGCTACGACCGAAGTGATCGCCGATCCCTAAACTCTTCAAAGTGAAATCAATATTGTTTAATTTCAATTGATGACAAAGAATCGAACCAAAGCCACACAGCTTGCGATGATCTTCAATAGTGACCATTTTACCTTGGGTTTTCTTTAACACTTCAGCAATGGTTTTTGTGTCTGGGTTGTTGGCCGCCGAAGGGTGAACCACCACGGAGCCAACACCTTGCTCGGCTAAACTTTGTTGTGCAAGTAAAGCATTTTCAAGCAAAGAGCCAAGGGCCAACAGGGCCACTGAGCTTTTGAAATCCCCACTGTTATCACTCACCACTTGAGCTTCGCCTAATTTATAAGTCATACCCGTTTTGTAAGTAGGTAGATAGGTTTCACGACCCAAGAAAAAGATTTGTGATTTTGGTACCCGTCCGGCTTCACGATCATTGGCAAACTCTTCAATCGCTTGACCAACAAGGGCATGGGCTTCATCGGCACAACTGAGCACAGTCACATTCACATGGGGAATAGAAGAAAGCATAGACAAATAACTCAAAGCTTGGTGAGAGGCGCCATCAGCCGCATCTTGAAATCCCGTGTGGGAAAATATGCCAATGATTGGCCCCATAGATAGCCCACTCATGATGAGCGGAAGAGCACCTTTGGTCACACCAAATTGAGCAAAAGTGTCGACAACAGGAATATAACCTTGTTTAGAAAGTCCAATCCCCATGCTCACCATATTGGATTCCGCAACACCCACTTCAAAACATGCCCCTGGAAATTTTTTACGAAATCCTTCCACGCCCGTAGATCCTTGCAAATCTGCAGAAATAGATATCACTGGATAACCGGCTTCATATTTATCAATCAAAGCTTGGGCCACACCGGTTTGAATTTTAGTACGCTCCCCTGGCAGGGCTGGTAAGGCTTCGCCCTTAGGAGGATTTTTAATAAGCTCTTCCGACCAGGCTTTCATTTCCGCAGGAACAGACTCACCCTGATAGATTTCCTCTAAAAAGGCTGGCACTTCTTCAGGTTTTTTAAGTGGAAAGCCGTGACCACCCGATGCGGAGTCTTCAGTTTTCTTCACTCCTTTACCCTTAATGGTTTTAATCCATAAAAGTTGAGGCCGCTGAGAGTTTTTAGACAAGTTGTCCATGGCGCCTTCAATGGCGTGATAAACTGAAGTTAAATCGTGGCCCTGCTCAACAAAAGTCACTTGCCATCCCAGATCTTCCATAGCTTTAAACGTGGGTTGCATAGAATAAGCATCCTTATCGATGCGGCCAGAGAGTTTTGTATTGTTATCACTCACCATACAAAGGAAAGGGCCCATCTTGCCAACTTCAGCAAGTCCGGGAATGGCGGCAAAAGCCTCTTTGGCCTCCCCTTCCATACAAGCTCCATCGGAAATGGCGGTGACCGTCACACGAGGAGTTGCACTCATTGACTCCGCGGCCGCCAAGCCTTGTGCTTGCGGAAGTCCCGATCCTAGTGGACCGTTACTGATATAAACACCTTCTGGAAAAAGATGGGCTTCACCGTGGCCGGTGAGTCCACTTTCAATGGAACGAAAACCTTTTAAGCTATCAATGGTGAGGCCTGCCAAATTGTAATTGGCTTTTAAAGCATAAAGACCATTTTCGCAGTGTCCAGCATCATTCACAAAGTGAAAGAGTTCGTGCCAAGCCTTTTGCTTTTTCTTGGCCACATCGAACATATAAGCGTGAAGGGCCGACATCATTTCTGCAAAGGCAGCGGGCCCACCAAAGTGGCTAGCCGCTCCACCAAGAACTGCCTGCATATCCATTAAGGCAACTAGGGCTCGAGTGGCCTTGGGACAAGCAAGGGTGATGCTCTCGCCACTCCGAGTGGTGATGCTCTGGCTAAAAAGGGGTTCCGTAACAGGGTTTCCATGTAACATGTGGGTGTTTTTTAAGGTTTTCATGACTCCATACCTACCCTTGAAGCCCTAACCAAGCAACCCACAACTGGCCGCATTTTTGGATAGCGCCGCGCACCCCCAAAACCCCTCATTTTCACTCATTTAAAACTCTGAAACAGGCCCCTCTTTGGCGATCCTACCACGATCGAGGTAGGCCACCCTTTGTGCCAAATCTTTCACATCCTCTGGATCATGGGTCACCAAAAGCATTGGGCAATCCCAAACCTTGGGAACTTCTTTAAGCATATTGCGCACAGAAACTTTGACCTCTTGATCTAAAGACGAAAAAGGTTCATCCAAAAGCAACATTTGCGGGCGGTAAATCAGAGCCCTGGCAATGGCAACCCTTTGCTTTTCACCACCAGAAAGCTTTTCCACTGGCTGATCAAGAAGACTCTGTAAAGAAAAGGCCTCAACTAACTTTTCAAAGTCCTTTTGCCAATGAATGAATTTTTTTCGATCCACAGGGAAAAGAATATTCCCCTTAGCAGATAGATGGGGAAAGAGAGCTAATTCCTGAAAGACCACTCCTAAACGTCGCCGCTCTGTCGGCCACTGAGCAATATCGACACCATCCACCAACCATTCGACTTCGCAGGCAGGATCAATACCTAACAAACCACGAATGATTGTGCTTTTTCCAGACCCCGAAGGGCCCCACAAAGCCGTCACCCCTTGGTCCAAAAGATTCCAATTTTGGATATCAATATCAAAATGTTGAAGGCGACGCTTAAATCTTTTCACTGTAGACATAGTTCAATGGATTCCCTTCAACACTTTTATGAATTCAAGCTCTTTCGGCAAACAAGGCTTAATCCTTGAAAAATTAAAAAAACAAATAGGGAGACAGCCACCAATGGGATTAACACAACAAAGGCTTGATCGACACGATAATTCATCAAAAAGTTTTTCATCAGCAAAGCAAGATGAGTATTTTCACCAAGAACCATTCCGCTCAGCGCAAAATCGCCACAAGCCCAAAAACCCCCAATCCCACTTAAAAAACTAATGGTTGGTAACAATTGTGGCCATAATACATAAAA
The DNA here is from genome assembly GCA_020435205.1 of Bdellovibrionales bacterium. Lineage (GTDB taxonomy): Bacteria > Bdellovibrionota > Bdellovibrionia > Bdellovibrionales > JAGQZY01 > JAGQZY01. The sequence goes on from JAGQZY010000045.1 coordinate 20,536, forward strand.
AAAGATTCGACCCCAGGGAACGCCGCAAACCCGAGCCACTTCGACTTGCCGCCTAAGATCGTTGAGTTCTTGATGAAAAACCAGTCGATAGAGATAGGGAACAAACAGCAAGCTAAGACCAAAGCTGCATTTTATTAACGTCCAATAAATTTCATTGGATCCCAACAACATGAGGGAAAATCCGACAATCACCCAACTGGGGGGCACCAATGCAAAAAACCAACGACCCTTTCGTGGACTTGGAAAAATAAAAGCTAGCAAAGAAAAAATAATAAAAATCGAAAGTGCTGTGCTTAGTCCAAGAATCAAAGTCTGCTGCACCGATAGCCAAGAGAGACCCTCCATATTTGCTAATAAGCTCTCCGGCAAGCCAACACCGAGTCCAAATAACAGAAAGAAGGGAGGTAGCAAGGCAAAGGCCCACGCCCATGGATAGGCAAGATAGCTGAGGCCTGCCTCATAAGGCCTTGCCTCGATAGATCCCAAATGAAGCTTAGGTAGCAACAGCGTCAGAATGAAAAAAAGAAAGGTTAAATTGAGCGAATAAGCAAGAGCGGGTCCCCACTGTCCTAGTAAAAAAATCTTCTCGTAAATAAAAACTTCAACCCCACCATAATAGTGGCCACCAACTAACAAAGGAATAGAAAAACTCAAAAAGAAGGTCATGAATAGGTAGTAAAACAAGAGCGTCAATTCTTTGCGAAGACCGGGTAAAACTCCCTGAAAAATCAAACGGGGCTTGGGCAGGCCTTCCACTCGTCCAAGCAAGGCCCACGCACTGGCTTTGCTAGCCAAAATCTTTTCAATAAAAACAGCGACCAATCCAAAATTCATTAGACTGTGAAAAAAGACAATACCCCAAAGGCCGGTGGGCAAGAAAGAGAGGGCGCGGGTGCCCAGAAGCACAACAAAAATAGGTGGTAAAAACGAGGGCAAAACAATAAGAATCCGGATGGATAACTGTAAAGTGCCTGATAGACGTTCACGAAGACTTAACAAGCCCAGTCCACTCAGTAAAGCGAGCGATAGCGACAAAAACGAGCTATAGAGGGCTTGAATTAAGGCCCCTTGTAGGATTCTGGGCAAGCTACTGTCCCACTGCCACTGCAATTGCGGCACAAATAGTAACAAATAGACCAAGGGGAAAAAGAAACCTAAGACGACAATAAAAAAAATAATGTTTCTTAGTAGTAAACTTCTTTCCACTTCTTAACCAGTTCCTTTTTTCTTTGCATAAGAGTCCAACTCTCAATGGGATCAAATAACTTTAACTGCTTAGGCAAATGGAATTGCGACCCCTCAATGGCTTGCAGCGAAGCTGGGTACATGAAATTTTTTCTCATGATAATTTTTTGAATATCCGGTCGAAGCATAAATGCTAAAAAAGACTTGGCTTCATCACAACGCAAGCATGACTCGGGGATGCCAGCATATTCTACCTGCAAAGGATGGGGGTGATCAAAAATCACCGTTTTATAACTATGGTCCCCCTCTTCCAGTTCATGGTAAAAGGGCGAGGTAAAATAAGAAAAAGCCATGGTCCCCTTCTCCATCTGAAAGATGGAATATCCACTAGACCAAGACGGAGAAAGAACTTTAATAGATTTTTTAATTTTATTTAAATATTCAAAACCTTTCTCCTCACCCTTTAGATGTAAAACCCAAAATAAAAACTGCAGGCCAGGAGAGCTCATCCTTGGATCTTGCAAAATCAACTTACTCGCGTAGGAATCCTTAAGAAGATCATCCAAAGTGCGTGGAGGCTCAATCTCACCTTCCCGATAGATAAAAGTCATGGGTCCCCAGTCGTAGGCAAGAAAATCATGGGCCTGTGCCCCTTGTGGCAAAATCGAATCATCTAAAACTCGATAAGCTTCTTGCACATCTAACCAGTCCATAGTTTTTCGCGCTTCGGGAAGTGAAAACTGATCAAAACCAAGGACAAGATCAGGTTGATCACTCTCGCTTTTAAATTTTAGCCTTTCCAATAAAAGGCCGGCATTGCCAGCGTTGATCCATCGAATTTCAATACCCTTTTCTTTAGCAAAAAGATCGGCAATTTCAGGGCCAGGGCCCCAGTCTTGAACGAAAGAGGAATAAGTTAAGACGCGCAAGACTTTTTGTGACAAAGGAATGGGGGCTGAGTCCATCCAATAAGGTAAAAATAGCAAGATCAGGGCCAGGGCTAATGCCACCAAATAAGTGAAAACGTAGCGATACCAAAACATAAGACTCTACCACAAGAGGCCGCGACGGCTCTTGAAGAAATAATAATCGAAACCCAAGCAACGGCCGGCACCCACTAGAAGAAACAGCACATGGATATAAAACAAATAAATTTGCCCAGGGCCCGAAGGAAAATCAAAGTAAGAGTACATATGCAAAGAAAGAAGCGCCCCTAACAATGAAGTGAAGCGCACACCCAGTCCTAGGATAAAGGAAATCCCGATGATCAGCTCACAGCCCAAAAGGAGGTAGGTCA
>JAGQZY010000046.1 GCA_020435205.1 Bdellovibrionales bacterium
AAAGGAAGATTGAAAGGTTCTGTGAGTGCCGAAAAGGGTATGGGATCATTCATTCAAGCCATTAAAGAATACATAATCTCTAAGGGAGGGCAATTTCATTTCAGCAAAGTCCCCCCTCATCCCCAAGAGGGATTTCCTACTTTTGTGGCCTGTGATCTACAGTCAGCGATCGATCTTTTACAGTCCTGGGGAGTGGTTGAAGACCTTCTGCTATATTCTCAGAATTCTCTGTCATTGACCTCTGTCACTTTACAATTTGCAAAAGAGCCCGCACCTCTCTATGGATTTGGTTGTTTGCTTCCAAATAAAGAAGATTTTAATGCCCTTGGGGTTCTTTTTAATCACAGCATTTTTCCGGGAAGGGTTGAAAGTGGCTTTTCTGAAACCTGGATTTTTTCCGATGGAAAGTTGCGTTGGAGTGAAATGGAAGACCATAAAATCTTATCGGCTATAAATAGCGACCGAAGACGTCTATTTAGATCTGAAGAGTCCCACTCTCAGTATCGCCGGTTTTCCTGGCCCGAAAGAATCCCTCATTATTCGCCGTCCCTTGAGCTCGCTCTTGAACAGCTTGAGCAAACTCCCTTATCGGTGATTTTGGTAGGGAATTATTTGGGGGATTTGGGACTGAGTAAAATTATCGAACTCGCCCAAAAAAAGGTGGATGAATTTGCAAAGGAGAACTCGTGGCCACAGTAGGGGTGATCATCGCCAACTTAGGAACCCCGAAATCCTTTGAAACTAAAGATGTTTCCGCCTACTTGCGTGAATTTTTGATGGATCCTTATGTGATAGATCTTTACTGGCCTCTCCGCTTTTTCCTTGTTTACGGGATCATTACTAATTTTCGGAGTCGAAAAACAGCACAAAACTACAAAAAAATATGGATGAAAGGCGGCTCGCCACTTCTTGCCTATAGCGAAAAATTGGTCAAAGAATTGCAAAAAAATCTTTGCGATGACTACCAAGTTGAACTGGCCATGCGCTATGGTGAGCCCAGTCTGAAAAACGTAAAAGATCGCCTATCCCATTGCGAAAAAGTTATTTTTTTTCCCCAATACCCTCAATATGCGGAAAGCACAGTTCGAACAGCGATCGAGCCCTTTAAAAAGATTTTTGCTGGAATCCCATTTCAAATTGTGCCCCCATTCTATGGAAATGCCCACTATCTCGATGCGTATCAAAATTTGTTAGAGTCTCATCTCAATCGACTGGATTGGGATCACTTGCTGATGAGCTTTCACGGGCTTCCTGAGAGTCATTTGCTGAAGGCGGATCCTACGGGATCCCATTGTTTAAAAAGTTCAAAGTGCTGTTCAAATAGTCCTGTCCTTGAACATTGTTATCGGGCTCAATGCTATGCGACGGCCAAAGGTCTTGCTAACCGACTGGACATCGCAAAAGAACGCTATTCGGTGAGCTTCCAGTCCCGTTTGGGGCGGCAAAAGTGGACTGAGCCCTACACGGAAGAGATGTATCAGAAGCTTGTGTCCCGTGGAGTCAAAAAACTTGCTGTCATTTGTCCTGCTTTCACGGTGGACTGTCTAGAAACCCTTGAGGAAATCTCAATGGCGGGGAGGCAGGCCTTTTTAAATGCTGGTGGCGAGGAATTTCATTTTGTGCCCTGCTTAAATGATGAGCCAGCCTGGGTTGAAGCTTGCGCTCAGATCATCAAGGAAATAATCTAGCTCTCCTAAAGGAGCTCTCCCATGAAGAATTTTTTTAAACTAGTTTTTGCCTCAATGCTCGGAACCTTTTTAGCCGTTTCTGCTGGATTCTTTTTTCTCATGATGATTGTTGCGGCCCTCTCCACTTTTGGTGAAAAGCAGAATGGTTGGTCAGAGGCTCTTGGGTCTATCAAAGATAATTCTGTAATGGCCATTACATTTGAGGGGCCAATTGTCGATCATCTAGAGCGATCCGATTTTTTTGAATCCCTTTTTCGCCAGGATGCTCCTCCGGCGATTGGGCTTTTTGAAATCACTGAGACTCTGAGAACTGCTGCGGGAGACGACCGAATTAAGGGGCTGTTCCTAAATTTGAAACATGTAAGAGGGGGAGTTGCCAACGTGGAAGCCCTCCGTCGTGAAATTGTCCACTTTCGTGATTCCGGCAAGTTTGTGTTAGCTTATTCAGAGACCTATGATGAGATATCCTATGTGCTAGCTACGGCCGCCGATGAAATCATACTCTATCCCCGTGGTTTTTTTGAGTGGGATGGACTCTTTGCAAAATTGAGTTTTTTCAAAAATACCCTCAAGAAAATTGACGTGACCCCCCAGGTTTTTAGGGTTGGCAAATACAAATCGGCTATTGAACCCTTTATCAATGACAAAATGAGTCCAGAAAGTCGTGAACAACTGCAAGCTATTATTGAGACTTTATGGGATCAAATCGTTTCCTATGCTGCAGATCGAACCAAAAAAACGGGCAATGAGCTTGATGTCCTCGCCAACGACCTGTCAGTTTTGTATGGCAAACAGGCCTTTGAAAGTGGCTTTGTCAATTTTCTTTCCAGCTTTGAAGACGTCGAGAGAAAATTAGTTGAACTCACCAATGCCAAAGACAAGCCAGAGTATGTGGGGTGGCGTAGCTATTATAAACAACATGTGGAAAATAAGTATGCTCATAATTCTGATCATATCGCCCTTGTTTTTGCAGAGGGTGAGATCATTTCCGGTCGTGGTGATCGCGATCAGATTTCTTCTGAGAGCTTAGCACCTCTTCTGCGCAAATTGGCTCAAGATGAAAAAGTGAAAGCTGTTGTTTTGCGAGTCAATAGTCCTGGTGGAAGTGCCTTGGCTTCAGATGTGATTTGGACGAGCACTCAACATCTTAAAGATAAAAAGCCTCTTGTCACTTCGTTTGGGAATGTTGCGGCCAGTGGTGGTTACTATATGTCTGCTGGTAGTCAGTATATTTTTTCGGAATCGACCACAATCACTGGTTCTATCGGAGTTTTTGGCTTGAGTTTTGCCACACAAAAGCTTTGGAATGACACCTTTGGAGTCACGTTTGACACAGAAAAGTCCCATCGTTTTGCTGACATGGAGTCTTTAGTGCGTCCATTGGATCCCGCGGAATCCCAAAAAATGCAAGAGATGGTGGAAAGGGTTTACGAGGATTTTTTAAATGTGGTGACCCTTGGCCGTAAAAGTATAGGTGGCAGGGACCAAGTCCATGAGCTTGCTCAGGGGCGAGTCTGGATCGGCAAGCAGGCGAAAGAAATTGGACTTGTCGACGAGTTAGGGGGGATGCATCAGGCTTTGGATAAAGCTTCTGAACTCGCTAATTTTGCCGACTACGAGGTGGCTGTTTATCCTAAGCCCAAAAACCCTTTTGAGGATTTTATTATGCAATTTACTGATGTTTCTTTAAAATTTGTGAAAGCCTGGGTGCCACAATCTCTCATTCCACTTTTTGATAAAGATTTAAAGGAAACCCCTGAAAAGCTGATCAAGGCACGTATGCCATTGGATATCGTTATTCATTAGGTGTTATAAAAGAGACCGTAGCCATATTCCCAATTCACTGGAAAAGAATATGGCCCAGTAATAAATAATAAACCGAGGAATTCTGACAGCCGCTGCAGCGATAAACACTCCAAAGGGCAGCTTAAATATACCAGCCAACCAACAGGTCAAAGAGAAGGGGAGTGGGGTTAAGGCTCCAATAACCACCATCCAAAACCCAAATTTTTTAGCAGCCCCTCTGTTTTCTTCGCCAAAATTTTCGATGATTCGAGCAAAAATTTTGAGATGTTGAAGTTTGTGTCCGAGTGCCCAGCCACATAGCCCTGAAAAGGTTGAAATGGCTCCGAGGAGGGGGACAATAAAAAACCAATAGTTGTGGAAGGGGCTTTGCCCAAGAAAAAACAAAGCCACATCGGGTGGTACAGGGGATACAATCAAATCAGCAAAGAAAACCAAAGCCATTAAGCCCCAGATTCCAAAACTGGTATGGAGCCATTGAGCAAAGCCACGCAGTTGGGGTTCAAAGGTAAAGGCGATGAGCAGGATAAAGGCTACGAGAATGATGAGAAAAAGGCCCCCGCGAACCAGATATTTTCTAAAAATTCGCTTTAATTCAGGATCTTCCAGTTGCTTCCACTCACCCACGTCGCCGGCTCCTTATGATCCAAAACTATCGGACTTCGAGCTCGAAATTTAACGGGTCCTAGCGGCAAAAGCCAATTCTTTATGACAAAAAAGGACACCATGTAACCCTGACAGTGACCAATATCGTCAAAGCTGAAGCGACATTTCTAGAGCTCCCTAGTAATTTTAGGTAGTTAACCTTTGTTATCACCTGGGCACAAAATTGCACATTAGAGAAGCGTTTTTATGTGTTTTTTAGGAGGAATATAATGTTGCACAACAAATGGCTTCCAAGAGTTCTTGTTCTTATAGCCAGCTTTTTCGTGTTGAATTTAGTGGCTTGCTCAAAAGCTAAATTCGAAGCGACAAAAGATAGAGAGCGCACAGCGAACGTCTCTCCCGACAATGTGACACCGACAGGGAACCCCCCTGGCAGTGGTGAGCTTGTTGGCTGTAATGATTTGAGTAATCCTTTATGTTCAAATCCTGGCGATGGTGGCTTTTTAAATCCCCCGGGTCCAATTGGTTTTGTTCCTCCCCAGTGCGATACAGGAGACATCCCCAGCAACAAACCCGGTTCCATTTGCTATAGTAATATATATAGAAATACAACAAAAGCTAATGTCAGTGGTGTGACGGTTTGGCTAGTCGTTGATTCCTCCTATTCTTTTGATGAAGAACGAGTGGCTGTTGGGCGAGCTGTGGTCCGTGGTTTTATGCAATCTCTTAATATGAATATTCCAGTGACGATTTCAGTCATTTCTTCCCATGCTCCCAGCGGATCTTATAATGGCATCCAATCTCAATCAGCCGCTTTAAGCCCCAATGTGTTTTATCAGCACTCTTCTGAGCCGGTCAGCATTCAACTTTATCCTGGAATGAGCAGTTCAGATCTTGCCAATGCTGAAGCACAGCTTTTAATGAAGCTGGATAGCAACATGCAGGAAAGTCCTATTTCTATCGCTAAAGAAAGCCATGGATCTGTTGAATCCTATCCAGGAAGTGGTCAAATGCTGTCTTGGTCAAAAGGTGGCAAGCATTCCGGTTCCGATGAGTTAGGTCTATTCAATTTTATGGCAGCAATGAGAAGAGCTTCTGTGCCATCCGATCATGCCTGGGTTGTTCTTTTTATGTCTGATGAGAATGATGTCTGTATGAATCAATATAACGATCATGAGAATGAAGTCGAAATGTATAGGTTGTATTGTGGTGGAGTGACTCCTCAATCCGCTTACAGCCAAGCCGTTTCGTTTGCTGGCAGCCGTCCTTTTGTGATGGGCGCTATGGTTTACACCGGTCAAGCCCCTGTTCCCAGTGGCATTCAACATAGTGTTGGCCGTGGATACACAGATCTTGTTGGTATGATGACGGCTCAAGGTCTTATGATTGATCTTGCTGCGGCGAGTTCCAGTGGTCTTTCCACAATTGCCTCTCGTTTGGTTGAAGGTGTAGCCAGTACGACTAAAGAATCCATTGGTACCCATACTCACTATCCCATTTACGATACCAATGGCAATCAGTTGAGTCTTGCACAAGTTCGCACTTATCAGTCGTCTAACGGCGCTACAACTCTTGATTTACAAGTTTACGTGGATGGAGCTCCTGCTAACTACACTTATGATAGTCAACGAAGCCTTATCATCCCCGCTGTTCGCGGTCACCAAGTTGAGATTCAATTTTGTGTGAACCAGTAATAGACCACTTGTTTTCTGCGAAATTTGCTTAAAACAAATGATCTGTCAAAAAGACCCCTAGGGGTCTTTTTTTTATCTTTGAATATTAAATTCCACCCGACGGTTAAGGGCTCGCCCTTGAAAATTGCCATTATCGGCAATGGGTTCCCGTTCGCCACGACCATCCGCAGACAGCTTTGCATGTTCTGTCTCGGGCATGATTTGCTTGAGGTATGCCACCACGGACTGAGCCCTACGCATACTTAAATCGTCGTTATAAGCATGGCTTCCTACAGAGTCAGTATGACCCACCACCTGCAAGGTTTTAAAACCATCGCCTTTGGTCAAATAAGTCGCTAACTTGCCAAGCGTTTCTTTAAAAGATTCATTAATTTTGTCACTGTTAAATTCAAAGAGAACATCTTTGGCAATGAAAGTTTCCTGGGCTCCGGGGACCTGTGCAAAGTTCACGTCATCGATGAAGGCCACCGTGGGTTTGTTTTGTGCTGTTAAGGCTTCGGGTTGGTAACTTTCATATTGTTTACCAAAAAGAGGTCCAACGGCCCAATTAATGCCGGTGTAAACGCGCCAGTCCGGAGAGGCCGAACCGTGGTAGAGCTCCGTTCCGCCGCCCACGTGCAGAGCCACGCTATGGCTGACATCCCATTTGAGACCGACCAAACCCTCTGCAGAAGAAAGCTCTCGATCTGTACTGAATTGAGTTTGTTTGGTTGGCAGCGAACTAAAAATTTCTGCAATCACTTTGGTATCAATGGAGCTGATCAAATAGCTTCCTGCAAAAGAAAAGAGAAACTCATCAGGACTTGGCTCCACTGGAATGGTGGGGTCAATGCGATCCCCCGGGTTTCTGAAACGATAACCAATATTCGTCCCCAAGTTCACTTTGCCGATGGTGAAATCATAGGCCAACTCGAGGTTAAAGGTGGGCCCCGGATCTCGGCCTGTAAAAGGAAAGTCCTCAATCATAAAATAATTAACCGAGAGGATAGTCGCTAAGCCGCCATTAGCATCACCGAAGAAGCGATATTTGGTGTTGGCGCGGATTTCAGTCACACCAAGAGTTTGAAATTGCCCGCGAAAGACAGTGGAAGATTCATCCACATTTTGCATTAAAACTTGGGGGACCGTTAAACCAATATCCCAATCTTTCATGAGTCCTAATCCAAAGCTTAAATCCATGGAAACCAGTTCGTCCTGAGGGGAGTAGCGGTTTTGGGTAGTGGTATTTTGATAGTTAGGAAGGGTATTGATGGCATAGTTAAAAAATAATCCCATGTTAAGGATGCCAGGTTCTAAGGTTTCCGAGGATTGTACAGTGACAAAATCCAAACCATTAGACGTGGGATTAAAGTTTTGTGAGTCAATACCAACGACGTTGGCATGGGCATTGGCGCTTGCTAACACCAATAGGATCGAAAGAAGTCTTACCTTAACCATGATGAATTTCCTTTGTTGCTATCTATAGTATCCAGTAGCCTCGCAAAACTGTCCAAGTGGTGAGCGAGATTGACGCCGCGCTTAGATGCGAAGAATGAGGGAAAAAAGGATAGAGAGTTGCCGACCTGGCCCAAAACCCATACGAAAGTCCATTCTTCCAATAAGATCAGCATAGATCTGAGTTTCTCCACCCACTCCGGCGTGCCAGCCGGTGGTGACCTTCCAGGGGAATTCGGTATGGGTTAGTGAGGTGGGTTTGCGTTTATAGTGATGAACGTCCGCTCCAAACAAGAAGTGCAATGGGATCACTTTCCCAATCATAAAGTTGTGGCGGATGCTAAAATAGCCCAAATTATAGCTCACCTCTTTGGCGTGGGCGAAATCAAAATCATATTCAAAAATGAGCCCTTTGCTAATGGGATGCCCAAATTTTATTCCCCACATAGGTAAGAGATCGCGCACTCCCGGTATGTCATAAGGGAGGAAAGATCCCGCTTTGACCCCAATATCATAATAAAATGGATAGGAGGCAGAGGCTGCTGGAGCTTCTTGCTGGGATAGAGCCGGCAAGGGAAGGCTTAGCCAAAAAAGAATCAGACAAAGAGGCCGTAAAAACAGGGTCATAGAGTTCTCAGTATACCAAAGCCTTCCTCGCGAGGACGGTCCAGAAAAGAGTCTGTTTCTTAGGGCTTACGACGGGGGTCCTAAAATTGGCGAGGTTGGGACTTTCTCTTGCTTGAAGCGGTTGGCCACAAGCATACTGATTAAGCCTAATCTTTATACGATGGTCTTTGTTGCTAGTTTTTGAAGGAAGCACGGGAGTGCTTCCTTTTTTTATGCAATGAGTTAAGTAGTGAAATTCACTTGTAAAGCTGGTGTAGATCTTGTTTTTGCGGCAAAACGTGGTAGTAGGGGAGGTTATGTTAATGGACCCGAATCAATCTGTTTCTATGCCTGATGTTGCTGAATCCCAAACGTCTCCCTTTGCCAGTCCCTTGGATTGGGTGGGGATGGAGAAGGTGGAGGTTCCTATTTTATTGGAATCGGGTCTACGTGTGCCGGCTCGTGCTGATATTTTCGTCAATGTGATGAACCCTCAAGCCAAGGGCATTCACATGTCTCGGTTGTTTCTAGCTCTAAAAGATGGGGTGGGTAACGAGAAGGTGAGCCTGTCTTTAATTAATAAATTGCTCCATCAGTTTATTGATTCACAAAAGGGTTTGTCTGATCAAGCCCGCTTGCGTCTCAGTTGGGATGAGCTCAGTGAACGTAAGGCTTTACTTAGTGAGTATACCGGTTGGAAGTCCTACCCTGTATTCGTTGAAGCCTATCTTGTCGATGGTGAAATTTTCAGCGAAGTGAGCTTTTCTTTTTACTATTCAAGCACATGTCCTTGTTCGGCAGCATTATCGCGACAACTTTTTCAGCAAGCTTTTGCTAAAGAGTTTTGCGACGATAACCTCAATTTCCAGAAAGCTTTTGATTGGCTAGGCTCTCAACAGATCGCCTCGCCTCATAGTCAGCGCAGCCGCGCCGATGTGCGTTTGATTTTTGATCGCTCGGTCAAAGAACTAGACATCATGAAGTATGTGGATAGTTTGGAGGCAACTTTAAAAACTCCCGTGCAGACTGCGGTAAAAAGGGAAGATGAGCAGGAGTTCGCTCGGCTTAATGGCGAAAATACAATGTTTGTTGAAGATGCTCTTCGCAAGATGAAGGGGGCCCTATTGAACTTCCCAGAACTTAACGATTTCCATATTAAGGCCCATCATTACGAGAGTCTTCATGCCCATGATGCTGTGGGTTCCATTTCTAAATAAAAAAACAGCCAGGTTTCCCTGGCTGTTCAAACAACACAAGTTTAAATAATATAATTAGAAACTCTCGTCAAAGGCGACGTCCCCTGAAACACCGACCTGATAGGCTGCCACTTTTCTTTCAAAAAAGTTGGTGAGCTCTTGCACGTCTTGTAGTTCCATAAAAGGGAAGGGGTTTTTCGCATTAAAACGTTTAGGGATTCGTAAAGACTCTAGACGTTGATCAGCGACAAACTCCAAATAAGTTCTCATATCTTTTAAAGACATGCCAGCAATGCCTTGTGCCAGTACGTCTTCAGCAAAGGCCATTTCGCAATCGACAGCTTCTTCGATCATACGAGTGACCATATCGCTCATTTGCGGAGTGAAGATTTCTGGATCTTCGCGGCGAGCAGTTTCTACAACTTCAAGAGCGAAATTGATGTGGGCAGACTCATCTCGGAACACCCAATTTGTTCCCGAAGCCAAACCATCAAGTAGACCCTTTGAACGTAAATAATAAACATAAGCAAAGGCTGCAAAAAAGAACAAGCCTTCAATGCAAGTGGCAAAGCAGATCATATTCATTAAGAAACGTCTACGATCTTCTACTGTTTCGATGCGGTCCATTTCATGAATGGAGTCCATCCATTTAAAACAAAACTCTGCTTTGCGACGAATTGATGGGATATTATCGATCGCAGAAAAAGCTTTCGCTCGCTCATCGTGATCGGGAATATAGGTGTCAAGCAGTGTTAGATAGAACTGAACATGTAAAGCCTCTTCATAGAGCTGGCGAGATAAATAAAGGCGAGCTTCCGGAGAATTGACATGCTTGTAAAGGTTGAGCACCAGATTGTTACCGACAATAGAATCCCCCGTTGCAAAAAAAGCTACCAAGCGATTGATCAAATGTCTTTCACTAGCATTCATTTTAGAGCGTAGGTCATTCACGTCTTTTGAAAAATCAACTTCATCAACTGTCCAAGTATTTTTAATAGCGTTTTTGTACATTTCGTAAAAAACGGGATACTTCATCGGACGCAACGTAAGATCAAAACCAGGATCAAGAATCATATTTCCCCCTTCCTTACTGGCAAGCTTCGCAGGCTTCTGGATTTTCCAGAGAACAGGCGAGAGCTTCCTCTTCGGTGTATTCTTTTTTTGGTGTGTTGGACACGGTTGTTTTGTTAATTCGAGTGGCAGGACGACTGCGCAAATAATAAGTGGTCTTCAAACCTTTTTTCCACGCGTACATGTACATGGAGGAAAGCTTTCCAATGGTTGGGCTTTCCATGAAAAGATTTAAGGACTGGCTTTGATCAATATAAGCACCTCTATCAGAAGCCATATCAATTAAAGCCTTCATGGGAAGTTCCCAAGCGGTGCGGTAAACATTGCGCAAAACCTCTGGAATTTCTGAAATATTTTGGATCGAGCCTTCATTAGCTTTAATGCGATCGCGGATCTCTTGAGTCCATAGGCCAATTTTTTTCAGGTCGCGCACCAAGTGATGGTTGATCTGTAAAAATTCACCAGAAAGAGTTTCTCTTTTGAAAAGGTTAGAAACCTGGGGCTCGATAGCCTCATAGCAACCACAAATACTAGCAATGGTTGCGGTCGGGGCTACGGCAATGATTAAGGAGTTACGCAAGCCATACTTTTTAATATCAACCTTGAGTTTCTTCCAACGATCATTTCTTTCAGGCTCCACACCCCAAAGGTCAAATTGAAGATCGCCATGGAAAGCGCGGGTCTCTTCAAAATTGGCGTGGGGTCCTAATTCCTTAGCCAATTCACAGCTGGTTTTGATGGCCGAGTAATAGATTTCCTCTTGGATTTGACGAGACAGCTTTCCCGCTTCGTCGCTGTCAAAAGGAAGACCTAGCTTAAAAAATACATCTTGTAGACCCATAGCTCCTAAGCCAACGGGACGCCATTTGTTGTTTGATGCCTTTGCCTGATCAATGGGGTAGAAGTTGATGTCAACCACGCGATCAAGAAATCGGACTGCTGTGCGCACAGTTTCACGCAACTTTCTAAAGTTAATTCCATGCTCAGTGACATGATGGGATAGATTCACAGAGCCTAGGTTACAAACGGCGGTCTCTTTAGAGTTCGTTATCTCCAAAATCTCTGTGCAAAGATTGGAAAGGTGAATCACGTTTTCTTTTTGAGCGGTTTGATTGGACTTGAGGTTAGAGTGATCTTTGAAGGTCATCCAGCCATTGCCCGTTTGCGCTAATGTTTTCATCATGCGGCTGTATAGATCGCGAGCTTTAATCTGGCGAGTGAAGCGCTCTTGATTTTCAGCCTCTACGTAGAGGCGCTCAAATTCTTCACCATAGGTATCAGTGAGTTCTGGCATCTCTTTGGGGTCGAATAAAGACCACATTTCATCGGCTTCCACCCGTTTCATGAATAGGTCAGGCACCCAGTTTGCTAAATTGAGGTTGTGAGTTCTTTTGGCTTCATCACCTGTGTTATCGCGAAGCTCAAGAAATTCTTCAATATCAGCATGCCACGTCTCTAGGTAAACGCAGCAGGCGCCCTTGCGTTTTCCGCCTTGATTGACTGCGGCTACTGAGGAATCCAAGGTTTTTAACCAAGGCACAATTCCGTTTGAGTGGCCGTTGGTTCCTTTGATGAGGGAGCCGCGAGAACGCACTCTGTGGTAAGCCACGCCAATACCGCCGGCAAACTTAGAAAGCAGAGCAATATCTTGGTATTTATCATAAATGGATTTCAAATCGTCCTTTGGAGAATCTAGCAAATAGCATGAGGACATTTGCGGGTGAACTGTGCCCGAATTAAACAAAGTCGGCGTGCTGGGTAGATAATCTAAGCGAGAAGTGAGCTTGTAAAGAGAAATGGCTTCATCAGCAGTTTGTGCCAAGCCACAGGCCACGCGCATGAAAAAGTACTGAGGAGACTCAAATACATTGCGAGTGTCGGGGTCTTTAAGCAGGTAACGATCATAAACTGTGCGCAAGCCAAAGTATTGGAAGCGTTCATTGCGACGATGATCAATGGCCTTTTCTAGAACTTCACGGTTGGCCATGGCAAAATCTAAAGTGGCTTTAGCAATAAGGCCCTTGGAGTGACCATGTTGGATGGAATCGCCAAAGCTATGGATGCCAAGACTTTCCACTTCCTCTTCGATATAGATGGCAAGAAGACGGCTAGCGAGCAAGGAGTATTGAGGCTCTTCACCAATCAGCATGGCCGCTGTTTGTATGCTGAGGTTATCCAACTCTTTCGTGGAGGCCCCATCATAAAGACCGCTGATCGCTTTAATGGCTACACGATGGGGGTCAATTTCACGCAAGTCTTCAGAACATTCGGTCACTCTTTTAACAATCTTTGTAACATCAACGGGCTCAAGGCTACCGTCACGCTTTCTTACGCGCATAAGATTTTCTTGAGTGCTGCTCTTGGCTCTTTCTTTTGTCGTGTGTTTTATCGCTTCCATCTCAGTTGACCCTCCCCAAAGTTGTTAGTCAGCTCGATCAAGGTCCTAAAAAATGAGCGTAAAAGACGCCAAAAGAAGGCCTGGGCCTTCTTTGCATTCTAGACTTTTTGGCTTGGGTTTGAGTGCTTTTGCCAACTAAATCTAGTTTTCTTCTTTCATCTTAACACTACATCTAGGTTTGATGCGTATCCCTGATAAAAACGTTAGTCCTAGGTAAAATAACTGTCAAACGTGAATTGGTAAGGTCTAGTGATTTCACGAAATTTAAAGATATGTCAGTCGGTGTTGCCCCGAAAAACGGGCTTTTTAGGGCGATTGTCTAGTCTATAGGCAAGAGAATTTTTGCTAAACGTTGAGACTTTACTTTCAGCTTTGCTGAGAAAATAAGCATATAAATTAAGGGGACCCCTACATATTGTAGTCCCTCCCACCGATAAGACTCTATGGGAAGTCCAGATCGCGTTTTTCGTTGGAGTTTAAACATCTTTATTTTTTTGATGTGTTTTCGTCTGGGCGGACTCCTTTATCTCAACAGTATTTTAAAAAATGCTGAACAAAAACTAAAAGACAATCAAGCGAAAGTGGACTTCACCTGTGGTGACTTTGCCAATGAGGAGTCCTATTGGCCTCTTCATCCCAGTCATGAACAAGAAAAAATTTGTTTGGATTCCCATTGCCCTCAGTCCTTGTGGATGCAAAAGCAGGAACAAAACAAAGAGTTGCATGTGGTTTCTGCGGTAGAACCTAAACCCTTTCGTGAAGTGGATGGACAAAGGCAGCCTGGTTACTATGTGGATGTCAAAGTGGAGTCTACGCAAAAACCAGTGGTTCTCGCATTGGTTTCTCAGTCGAGGATGTTGTGGAAGTTGAATTTTAAAAAAGGGGCCAAGGTTGAAAAGGTTTTGGTGATCAGTCCAGATGTGGTTTGGTTGGAGGGGCTTCCTAAAGATGTGCCAATGACCTATTTTCCTAAAGAAACCTTGTGTGCCTATCCGAAGGCGTGGGAAGAACTGGCTAACCCAGAGAATCAATTTAGAAGGCTGCATAGAGCACTCTCGACGTTTACTGGTTTAGATATCACAAGCTTTCAGGGTAAGGATATTGCCACTGAATTTCGTGTTCCTTTTAGCACTCCTCTTCTTCATATGGTGGAGCGTGATGTTGCCTCCAATAAGCCCAGTCAGCTTTCCTTGGGGCTTCACTGGAAACGAGAGGGAAAAAAAATCGTTTCTGATAGCTTTCAGTACTTGGATAAAGGGGAGTCTAAAAAAATTGAAGTGCCTCCGCGCACCACAGCGGCTGTCTTTGAGCCTAAAAGTGAAAAGGTATTCATTGTCAGTGGCTTTCAATTTGGTGAGTGGGATTGGAAAAAGGGAGAATTTAAAGCTCTCAAGGTGCCTTTAGGTCTTCCCGCCATGCATTGGCCGATCGCCCTTGCCGTGAACGAAAAAGAGCAAAAAATCTTGGTTTATAATGATGACCGCGGCGGCGAACTGTTTTCATTGAACCCAGCAGAAAATCAATGGGACCTCGTCGCTAAAAACGTGGGTTACTCGTTGATGGCTATGGTTGTCGACCCCAAAACTGGGGAGCTGCTAGCCACTCGTTTGCAAGGCAACAAACTGGTGGAGATCTTAAAGCTCAACAAGCAAGGTCAGGTTGAAAAGCGGATGGCCTTTGAAAAACCCATGGACTTTTCAAAGGGGTACTGGCACATGCAGATGGTTCGCGACCCCGGTGAGCTCTGGATGAAGTTGATCCATCCAGCCCACCCTGGTGGGGATGTTTATCCCATGTCTCAATTAAAAATCTCTATGTAGTGGTTTGCCTTCGAACCTCCTCTGGGGTAAAAATATCCCATGGCCAAAAAGACTGTTCTGAGCGCAAGCACGACCACCGGTGATCTGACCTTAGGTAATTTTATTGGGGCTATTCATAATTGGACTCAAATGCAGGAGGAGTACAGCTGCTATTACATGGTCGCTGATTTGCACTCACTGACGGTTTATCAAGATCCAAAAGAGCTTCATCAGCGTTGCCTTAGTTTTTATGCCCAGTATTTAGCTTGTGGTTTAGATCCACAAAAAAATGTCATTTTTTTACAATCCCATGTGAAGGAACACGCCGAGCTTTGTTGGGCATTGAATTGTATAACCCCAATGGGCGCACTGAATCGTATGACTCAGTTTAAGGAAAAATCTCAAAAGACCCGTGAGATTAATAATGGTCTTTATAGCTACCCCGTACTGATGGCTGCCGATATTTTGTTGTACCAGGCCGATCTGGTTCCGGTGGGTGAGGATCAAAAGCAGCACCTTGAGCTGACTCGGGATCTTGCCGAGAGCTTTAATAATAAATATGGTAAGGCTTTTAAAATTCCAGAGCCTTTTATTGGTAAAAAGGGTGCCCGCGTGATGTCTTTGCAGGATCCCACTAAAAAAATGTCTAAGTCCGATGAAAATCCAAAGAACTTCATATCCATCATTGATTCTCCAAAGCAGATCACTAAAAAGATCAAGGCTGCGGTGACGGATTCCGATCCTGATGCCAAAATTGAATACGACCTAAAAAATAAAGAGGGTCTTGCCAATTTAATGACCATTTATTCCGTTCTTAGTGGGGATTCCTTTGAAAAAATTGAAAAGGATTTTGAAGGTAAGATGTATGGCCACTTTAAAGTGGCCTTGGCTGAGTTGGTGTGTTCATCCTTCCAGCCCGTACAAGAGAGTTACGCTCAGCTTATGGCGGACGAAGCTCACTTGGTCTCATTAATGAAGGCCAATGCGGAGAGGGCTCGAGAGCGGGCTCAGATCACCCTCAAAGATGTCTACAGCAAGCTCGGACTAGTCCTTTAAAGAGTAACTTAAATAATCATGTTATTTCAGCTACTTAGATGCAGAGCCTTAAAGAAGCCTAACAAGAGGGCAGCTCAAAAAACGAGGCGTCACGCTAAAAAAGGGCTTTTCAAATTTTGAGGGGCTATGTTACTTAAAGGTTTCCAATCGTTGAGAAATTTTTAATTTTTCTATCTGATTGCGGGAGTAGCTCAGTTGATAGAGCGTCGCCTTGCCAAGGCGAAGGTCGCGGGTTTGAGCCCCGTCTCCCGCTCCAATTTTTCAATCCCTTTTTATAATTGCTAAAGCTTTCCCCAATTGCCTGTGAATATGTTGTTGCTCGTTTAGCACGAGCTTCCAACATAGGCTTATCTATTTGCCTTCGGGGGTGCGGATCATTTTTCTGACTTCATCAACGTGCTCCACTTCTGAGCGCACAAAATCTCGGGCCATTTCTTCCAGAGCGATATCACCAAGTTCTGTAGCGACCGCGGTAAGCTCTTTATAAAGAGCCACAGCTTGCTCCTCGTGCTTTAAGCTTTCATTTAAGAGTTGAAGAATGGAATGGTCATTATTCTCAACAACCTTTGGCGCCACGAGGGTCGGGTGCCCGCCTAGGGAAGTGATCTTTTCGCCAAGCAGTGTCGCGTGAGCCATGGACTCGCTCGCGTTATCGCGAAACCATTTTTGGATGGGAATGCGATTGTAACCCATAATCATAAATGAAAAATGTAAATATTGATTAATGCCAGCGACTTCAAGTTGGTAAATACTGTCAAGTAGTTGGAGGACTTGCTTGTTTTGGTAGGATTTTTCGTTCGTGCTCATGGGACTCCTTTTAATGTAAATATTATTTTTTTAAGACTGATTTCTTAGTTGGTCAAGTTTAGCCGGTGGGATAAAGTTTATTGTAAGTTTAAAAAACTCCGATTGTTTGGGCAAAATAAACATCCTGGCTTGTTTAGGCAGCAGTAACGTTTTGAGTTATCTTTTTCCCCTAAGTTTCTGATAAAAAAGCTTTTCTCTGTATTTGTTAGGATTGAGGCCTCGGGTTGAGACTCTAGCCAGTCACGGACATTTGGTGTAGGTCCTGCTTCATAATAGCGTTGAGCGAGTGTTTCTATTTCTTTCCAAGGAAATGCCCAAAGACTTTCGGATAAGATTTCATAAGCTCTTTCTGGGGCAAGAGATCTGTTACCAAGGCCAGGGAAGGTGGCCTCGTCAAATAGCCTTTCAAGAAAAAGCCTGACTTCTCGTGACGATCGAGAGGATTTAAAACTATCAACAAATTCATTGCGCAAGCCTATTTCTGTAAAAATAAGCAAACCATGGAGAGCGTTTCCATAAAAAATATAGGCATTATCATTGGTAAAGTTTTGACGATTATAGCGATGATCCCTCTGATTCTGCTGAGGTGTTAGAGTATCTAAAGGGATCCTGGGCCTATTTTTAAAAGGGATAAGTCCATTGGGGGTGATCTTCCAACTTTCATGTTTTATAAAGAAAAAAAGGTCATTCAGTGTTTGGTGGGGCGAGCCTCTTCTTTGAAAGGATTGTAGTAGGGAAGGGCTAAGCTCCTCGATTTTATTTATGGCTTTAATAAAATGTGAGTTTTGGCGTTGAAAAACTTCATGGCAGGACTGAGCTTTTGCGAGATGAAATCCAAACGCAATAAAGATGAGGATAATTCCCAGGGAGAGTTGCTTGAAGGCGAGCCATGAAGGGGGTTTTGGGAGAAGTTGGCTCAGTAAATCAGAGGCTGAAAGCCCTTCCACTCCAAACGAAGTTATCTTCTCTTTTTTCGACAAGATGAGAGTTCCAAAAATAAGATCCCAAATAGAGAGGGCGACACCAAAGTTCTTGTCATAGTGCTGAGAGTTTCTTGAATGGTGAATTTGGTGCTGTTTGGGGCTAATCAAAAGATACTCCGCAAATCCAAAAGAAATTGGGATATGAGAATGTCTTAAGTTGCCTGTAAGGCTATTAAAAAGAAACCCAAAGAGGTTCACTCCAAGAAGAGTCAACAGCTGAACCTGGCCTGAGAAAAGAAAAATCAGCACCCCATTTGAGACACCCAGACTAAGTCCGTTGCGCAAGCTGGCCAAAAGAGATTCAAGGGGATGTATCCTATAAAGAGTCATAGGGGTGAGGACGCTAGCAGAGTGATGAGTTTTGTGGATATGCCAAAGGATGGGAACTTTGTGCATGAGATAGTGGTGGGTGAACCTTAAAAAATCATCCCAAACAAACACCAAAAGTGTCATCAGAGACATTTGCCACCAAAGCCCCTGCCAATGGCCTGGGCCTCCATTGAATTGGACTAAGAAATAAATTGTATATTTTGAAAAAAAGTAAGTCACGCCCACTAAGGGTGCAAAAAAAAATAATTTCATCAAGCCATTGAGAACAAAGATGGCATAGTCTAATTTGGCTGATGAATTGAGCCAATAATTTTTATTCAAAAAAATTCGTTTAAACGTTGATACTCTCAAGCCATAAGTTTTTATGATAAAAATAGAAGCCACAGTAAATGATCCAAGAAGGCTTAGGTAAAACAGCCGTGACCCTGGATCTAAAACGGGTAGAAAATCTAAAAAGTGACTTAGGCTTGAATGGGTCAATCGGCGTCACCAGCATAGTTAATCGTGGTAATACCCATTTCATTTTTGCAGCGAAGAAGGTCAGCCTTCATATCGCCCAAGCAAATATCACCATTGCGGTTTTTGATAACGAAGCTCTGATTTCCAGGAGGGATAAATTCGATCTTTATCACATTATTAATATCGTATTTCAATCCAGTCATGAAGTTGAGAGCTCGCCCCTCATCTTTCGTAAAGACAATTTCGTCTCGTTTTTGAAATTCATCGATGAGGCTACTGATTTCTTCAGCAAAAACAGAGGTCCCTATACCAGCGATAATAAAAAGTACAAGAATAATTTTTTTCATAAATGGTTCCTTAAATGCTTTTAATAAAGTCGATTAAAATTTGTCGGTCTTTTTTATTCAGATTCATAAAGGCTTTTTTGTGAGTGAAAGCCTCGCCATCATGCCAAAGAATGGCTTCTTCAATATTGCGAGCCCGTCCATCATGTAAGAGTCGGCTGTGACGATTGACGGTTTCGATTAATCCTAGACCCCACAGTGGTGGTGTCCTCCACTCTTGGCCATCGGCTAAGCCGTCGGGTCGATGATCAGCGAGGCCTTCCCCCATGTCGTGGAGAAGAAAATCACTGTAAGGCCAGATGAGTTGGTTTCGTAAAGCTTGAATAGGGTGGCTGCCTCCAGTTTGGAAATGTGGTTGGTGGCACTGGGTACAGTGAAGCTCGGTAAAAATTCTTTTACCATTAATGAATTTACTAGATCCGTAGTTTCTTGCTTTTGGCACAGCAATCAGTTGAGTGTAAAGAGTGACGCGATCTAAAACCTTAGGGCTCACTTCTAAATCACTAGGCGTTGGGGCTTGCCAGCAGTCTGTTTGCACAAGGGGGCAGTTTTGTTCTGGAAATACTTCACTTGTTAAACCCATGTCTCCATTAAAGGCTGCCGCATTTTGTTGACGTAAGGAGGGTTGCCCTGCTTTCCAGCCAAAACGTCCCAATGTCATTTGATTTTGGGTCAGATCGAAGACCCAATTGGCTTTGCCGGAAATACCATCACCATCAGAGTCCAAAGGGTCTTCTCGTTGAATAATTTGATCCGAAGGGATGGCCTCAATAAAGCCAAGGCCAATGAGATGGGGAGCCACTCTCGGAGAAACCAGGACCCATTCGTCAAAGGGGCTGAGCTTAAAGTTTTTAAATTCAAATAAAGGCTTTACTAACTCAAAAGTCTCTCCATCTGGGTACTGCCCGTGGATGGTTTCAAACTCAACTTCAACATCACCTTCACCTTGAACCGTCGTAATTCCAAAGGGCTGGAATTGATCACCGTATTCTGGGTGGGGGATGTAATCATCTCCAGCCTTTTTTGATAATCGGAAAAGCAGAGATAAGTTGACAAGATTGCCATCAAAAGCGATCCCTCGACCGTCCTTGACATGGCAAGAGGCGCAAGCAACAGCATTATAGGTGGGGCCTAAGCCATCTCGACCGATTGTTGACGAAGGGAATTCCACCCAGGATTGTTTAAAAAATGAATTTCCCACTCCAAAGAACTGTTTTTCTATGGAGCTGGCTTTGGTAGCAGGATGATTAAAGGCTTGTTCTGACCAGTCGTTTGAAGTTGATAAGCCCCCAGGAAATTGATCACTGGAGGCTATTGCCAATAAATTAAAAAAGATGAGTGATAGTATTGCAACCATACTACAGGGTTAGTCCCAAATCCTTTCCAGCCGCTGCAAAGTCTTCGCTAACCGCTTGTAGTCCGTTGACTAAATTGATGATTTGATCGCGACCTTCGGGTTCAAAGATAGCTTGATCAAAGGGAGGCTTGAAAAGGCGAAAGTCGGTTTCTAGCCTGATCAGTGCCGCATCAATTTTGTTGACTAGGTTCGGGTTGGTTTGTGTGAGCGAGGTGTTGTCTCTGACCAAAAGCCAAAGGTTACGAATACCCAAAAAGTTAAATAGTAGGTCAAAGTGAGTGGTATCGCTAAAGCAGGAGTGTTCATCTTCCTGAAATTGGGTGTCATAGGCAACAAACATTCTTTCAATGGCCAGTTCATCACCCGCCATAGAAGTTAGACTGGTGAAGGCTTTTGTCAGAGTTTCAGTCTCTTTAAGCTGAGACCATTGGTAGAAAAAAGAATTGGGTATGTTCTTGTCCCAAGCATCAACTACGCTCTCAATTTGTTCCACTAAAAGATCTGTGACGATAGAAAGGTAGGCGCGGCGGCGATCAGCGTTGGGGCCTTGTCCAATGATATAGTCGGAAAGAGGTCTTTGGCCAGCACTGTCGTCATAAAAGTCTTGGCCCCAAAGAAGAAATTCAATAGCGTGCCATCCCGTCGAAATATTTTTTTCTCCATCTTTTTCGTTAAGTTCTATTAAAAGTTCCTTAGTGATAAGTGGAAAATCTTGGGTTCGATTGATAATGCCGCTTTTGGCGCCACCCTTGACATAGTCAATATAGGCTTCGTCCAGCGGCCAGGCATTAATATGTCCCTCGGGTCCATCCTCACCATCGATAGGGCCACCATAAAATCGATAGATTTCGGTGGACGAGTAGGCTTTGCGAGCTTCAGTCCAAACGGTTTTGGCATTTTCTAAATTGGCTTGAGTGGTCTCTTTTAAAAATTGATCAATAGCTTCTTTTAAAAGAAGGGCATGTGATTTTGCTTCAGAGTAGTCTGCGAAGGCCTTTTCTGCGTAGGCCATTGTAAAATCGGCGTTGGCAATACCAGATAAAAAGAGGGGAAGTATCAAAGTGATCCATAATTTCATTTTTTGGTCTCCTAAATTTTCACTTATTGAATGTGTAAGAGAATTCATTAATTGGGCTGATGAAGGGAAGCAACACTTTGGCCAATTTTGTCCTATTTTTTAACATTTGGTTTTCATGTGGTGTGTTTAAGTGAAAGTTAAATGAATTTGAAAATGAGTTGAATACCCATTGAATACTTTTTGAATTGTTTTGAGAAAATATTCATTTTTTTAGGGGCAATTGCGAGACCCTCTTTGTCTCAATCCTGCACACCCTTGGTCCAGGGGGGCTTCATTTGAATTTCATCTATTGAATTTTTCTATTGCCTCAAATTGAGAATAAAAGTGAATGAAATCATATGCTTAGGCTTTAGTTTTTTCCTGAACGGCCGAAAGGTCCATATAAGGAAAACGCAATAAATGGTACGTAACTGGTTAACACTTATTCTGTTTCTTACATCGACTGTGGGCCTAGCTTCGCCTGCAAGCTTGGTTTACCAAGGTCAGATTATAAAGCCCAATGGCCACGCATTAGAGGCCGCATCCGTTACATTTAAAGTGGAGGTTTTTTCACCGGGAGCTGAAGAGTGTTTACTTTATGAAGAGTCCCATATTGTTAATATGGTAGGCTCAAAAGGTATTTTTGGTCTTCCCCTTGGCGAGGGAATCCGTGCAGGATCAGACTTCGAAGATACCGCCACTTTAATTCAGGCTTTTGATAACAGCTCTGGTACGATTTCACCTACAACATGTTCTATTGGATCTACCTACACACCAACGGCTTCAGACAGACGAAAAATTCGTCTCACATTTGATGATGGGACCGGTGCCGTTCAAATTGCCTCCCAAGATATACACTCTGCACCTTTTGCCTTGAGTGCTGCTTCTGTTGGTGGCTTGGTGCCGGCAAATATTTTGCAGGTAAACACATCAGGCTCTTATGTTTTAGATCAAAGCAACTTGGAAAATATATTTGAAAATTCAAATTATACTGAATTGCTGGCCCTTATTGGTGGCACCAGTAGTCAATATATGGTGAGTGCACCTAGCAGTGCTGTTGATTTTAATGGTCAACAAATCACTAGTGTCGCCACCCCAAGTTCTGGAACTGATGCCGCTAACAAAAATTATGTCGATCAAAATATTGGTGGACAAGCTGTAGACGGTGTCACTATAGCCGCTCTCGGAGCGGCTCAGGATGGTCAAGTCCTCGTATGGGATGGAATTGGTGGTCGCTGGACAACAGCAGCGCCAGCCGGCGACAGCACGAAGTTGCCTTTAGCTGGTGGAACCATGACCGGCGCTATCAATATGGGTGCCCATAATATCTCTAATGCCAATGATATCGCACTTAATAATAATTTAAGCGTTGGTGGTGGGGTTTCTGTTACCGGTGGTATTGGTGTTGGTACGGGGATTAACTCTGGAGGTCCCATTCAGCTCACCAATCAAAATGAACTGCGTTTAGGTGATGCTGATAATTCTAATTATATTGGTTTGGCAGCACCAGCTACTGTTTCCACTGATACCACATTCATTTTGCCAGACGCCGATGGCTCCAATGGCCAAATGCTCACTACAAATGGTTCAGGTCAACTCATTTGGGCAACTGATGCTGGTGGAGATGTCACAGGTGGAGCCAATGTTGGCGCTGGAGCGGGTCAGATTTTCAGAGATGAAGTGACCGGTGTTCTCAACTTCAAATCAATTGCAGCCGGAAGCTCGAAACTCTCTGTAACCAACAACGCTAATGACATTAGCTTAGATGTGGTCGAAGCCAATATCAATCACGACAATCTTGCAGGTTTTGTGGCCAATGAACACATTGATCACTCAGGAGTTTCCATTGGAACAGCGGCCGACTCTGGTCTTGCTGGTGGTGGCGATATTACGGCCTCGCGCGCATTGAGTGTAGATATTAGCGGAACAACGGCTTTAGGTGCGGCTGCTGATAATGCCGATACGGTCCTTATATATGATGATTCTGGCTCTGTTC
>JAGQZY010000047.1 GCA_020435205.1 Bdellovibrionales bacterium
TAGCCTGTAAGGCAGGACGCAGGAACTTGCGAATGTTGACCTCAGGAATCATGAAGTCATCGTCATAGGCTTCCACCCGATATTTAAATTTGTCATAACAAAGGACAACATGTTGATGCATGCGACCTCGGCCTTCGTAACTTACGCAATTCATCTTGTGAGCCATTAACTCCATGAGGTGGGTTTTATTGACCACTTCAGTGAACATGATGGCATCATTGTCAGAAAAATTTTCTTCGACGAACCTGAGTAAATAGGAGTCACGAAAGTCGCCAACAGGGGCATCAGGGTTGTCGGTTTTCAGGCCGTACCACTTAATGTTAAAGGTTGTAATTTTGAAAGCGTTAGAGTGTAGGGAAGCACTGCCCTGTTGGTCGGCAGTGAGTTGGGCGGGGTCTGACCCGCAGGCGGCAAGAAAAACAATTGAGGCAAAATACAGCCAAAATTTCAAAGATACCCCCTGTATCTAGTTTGATCAGATCATAGACCCTTTCGTTGGTACAGTTGTTTTTTTATTAAGATAAAGAATGTGCGCTTAGCTATTCAGCAAAGTTTTTAATTTGGAAAGGCTCAGAAATTTAAGGAGCGGAAAGCCCTATCCTAAAAAACATTGAGGGTTTAAGTCAATTACAGATACTGACATTTTCTGGTCATGGCCTAGTGGTTGAGTAGCCTTTGGTTCAATTGGTTACGGTAGTTTTCCAATGAAAAGTGGAGGGCGCTGACCCTTCCTTGTTGGCCAAGTTGTCTGCGCAAGGCCTCGCTCTGAATAAGACGGTTCACACATTTTAATAAAGCGACTTGGTCACCCATTGGGTACAAGAGTCCGTTGCGGCCCGACTCAATCACTTCAGTGGGGCCGCCTTGGTCGGAAGCGACGACGGGACATCCGCAGAGAAGAGCCTCAACAATCACTCGACCAAAAGGTTCGGGCTTAAGTGAACAGTGCACAAATATATCCAAACTGCGATAAATTTCGGTGATGTTCTTTTGGAAAGGCAAAAAATGAATTTGCTCAGGGGATGGGACTTGTTGAGCCAACTTTTTTAGTTTATCCAGTTCCCCTTTTTCACCGTGAGTGTCGTAGATCTCACTGCCTACAATTAAAAAATGAAGTTGAGGATGATTTTTGAGCAACTCATTGGCCATAGCGATAAAGAGTTCTTGCCCTTTCCATTGGGCTAGAACGGCGACAATTCCTATAACAAGACTCTCCTCGGGAATATCCAAAGTTTTGCGAAGTCGGGTGGAACCAGGGCTGAATTCTGTTTGGTCAAAGCCATTGTAAATAATATGAGTGTTGATCGATGGCAAAGGGTGGGCCGTGGCTTTTGAATTGGCAATAAATTCAATATTCTTTCTTTTTGAAGCCCACTGGAAAATGCATTGCAAGAGCCTATTGTTAAAGATATCGCGAAGATGAATGACAAAGTGGGCTTTGGGGCAAAGCAAAGAAGTCATGATGAGCCAAAGGTGAAATTTAAGCCCAGTGCTGTGGACGACATCAAAGCCCTGGCTTTTAATCAACTTGGCAAGGCGAAAGACTAAAAAGGAGGAATACATCCCTGCCATAGGCAAAAGAAGGACACTTTGTAATTTTTTTTTCCGGGAAAGAGAGAGTATCCATCTTGGGAGGTCCAAGCTAATCAAGGGAATGTTTTCGCTATGAAGACTGTCAATGAGTGGCCCGCGGTTTTTTGTTGTGATCAGCCAAGCATGAAAGGGAGGCTTTTTTGCTGTCAAAAGATCTCGGAGGCTTTTTTCGGCACCGCCCAGTTCTGTGGATATACTAAAGAAACCGATTTTTTTAGGCAAGTGGACGCTCCAAGTAAGAGGTCAGCTTTTCGGCCGCCTTTTCCCAGGTCATTTCCGTTGTTGCTCTCGTAAAAGCTTTTTGGCCTCGTACGACAAGCTCTTTAGGGTCCGACAAAATAGCAATGAGTTTTTCCGCAATCAGTTTTTCATCAGCAGGATTGGCAAGCCACCCAGTTTCCCCTTCAACGATGGCATCTGTGATGCCACCACTGGCGCCACCTAAAGAAGGGGTTTTGCAGCAAGCGGCCTCTAAGATGACCAGGCCAAAGCCTTCTACATGTTGGCCCTCAATCCTCGACATGAGGATATTTAAATGGGATTGACCATAAAGCTGGACAAGCCGTTGGTGGTCTATCTTTCCAAGAAATTGCACATGATTTTGTAAGTGGACCTGTTCAGTGAGTTGTTGCAAGCGGTTGAGATCGGGGCCTTCGCCGATGATAAGGTATTGCAGCTCGGGAAATTTTTCGATCACCTGGGGCAAGGCTAACAAAACTTTATCGATCCCTTTGTGGGGAACCAGGCGACAAACGCTCACCAGTTGAGGATAATTTGCTGAGTTGGGCTGTAGACAGAGGAAGCGCTCTGGGTTGACCCCATTGTGAATCACATCGGCTCTTTGAACTCCAGTTTCTGAAAAGACAAGAGCCCGAGTGAACTCACTCACACAATGAATTCCAGCAGCCTTATCAAAGACACTCCTTCGGATGGGATTCAGTCCTAGGCGCAACAAGCCCTTGAAGCTGTGGACAGAGTTTTTGACTTCCATACCATGGACAATCAAGTGATAGGGGATTTGGGTGCCGATAGCTAAACGGGTGGCTAAACCACCGGGGAGCCAAAGGCTGTTCACAATCACCTCGGGTTGAAAGCTATGCACGGCTGAGCGGATGGCTTTTGCCATAGGGAGTAGGCTCAGGACGCCACTGCTGAGAGAAGAAAAATATTGCACGGGAAAAGGTTCTTTGCGGTGGAGCCCACGATCTTTAGTTAGCATGAGAACCTGATGACCTTGTTGTTGTAATTGATTGGCCATTTCCCACGCATAGGTGGCGATGCCACCAGTGTTGGGATAGAAGTCATAGGCGGTAAACAGCACCTTCATTAGGTTCTCTTTTTTCTAAAATGGGCAACGCCACTGTTATCGCTGATTTTGAAGTCTGATAAAATCTCAAAGCCATGGCTCAAAATTTTTTCAAATAGATCTTTTTTTTGTTGATTGGGATGATACTCTAGGGCCAAATTGTTGATCTTTTTAAAAGTCTCATCATCAGTATTTTTCAAAACTTCGTGCTCGCTACCCTCAATATCCATTTTAAAAAAATCAACATGTTCGAGACTCATCTTTTGAAAAAAATCTTTAAGGCTCAAGGATTCTACCGATGTTCCATTTTTACTGTTTGTATCAACGAGGCCACGGGATTGGGAGGGGCCAGCGGAGATATCCATAAGCACGGTGCCCGAGTCCTTGGCGAGAGCTAGGGGTTGTACCTCAATCAAATCCCCTAAATCGTTCGCTGCGATATTTTTTTGCAAGGCTGTAAAGGTTTCTGGAAAGGGTTCCAAGGCGATGATTTTTTTAGGCTGAAAGAGTGAGGCATAAATAGAAAAAGTTCCGATGTTGGCCCCGGCGTCAACAATCACCTTTTGATGGGAGGGAACTTTGTATTCGCCTCGAAAAAAAATAATCCAAATAGTGATCAGATCATGATTTGTATTCAAGTGAATTTTTTGACCCTTGCGGGTTTTGAATACAAAAGGGAAGTTGAGGGATTTCAAACCGAGATAGGCCAAGGTGAGGCGGAGCCATTGGGGCGTCATTCGCATACAAGTTAAAATTTCGCCTACACGATGAATGTTCTTGAGGTAGCGGCTGATCGATCGTTTATTCATACTCGCCTTTAGTCGGTGAGGAAGATTCGGACTCAATATTATAAAAAAATTATGGCAGTATATATTGATGAGGTCAATGCCAAGCCCTGCGATCTTAATCGCACTTTTATTTCTTCCCTTACTCTTTTTTTTCGGTCTATTTTTTGAGGATTTGGGAGTTCAGCTTCTCGCTTTTGCTGGCTTGGCCGTTTCCGCTTATTTAATCCTGCTGGTGCCAGATCGCTGGGCTCTCTTTTTTACCTTTCTATACATCGGTTTAGAAGGTTTTTTCAAAGTCATTTCCAATTATCATCCCGTTGTTCATGTGGGCAGTGATGTGGTTGTGATCATGTTGTGTCTCAAGGTTTTATACCGCATTTTTTTTCAAGGGATCACTCTCAAAGAGAAACCACCCTTTCTTCCTCTTTTTTTAATCCACTTTGCGTGGCTAGCGATTGTCTTGTTAAACCCTTTTGCCCTCAGCCTCGTATCGTCAATCGCAGGGGCAAAGATCTATGTCACGATGATACTTCTCTACTTTTTTGGGTTTTATCTGACAGAAAAAGAGGAAGACGTCCGTTTTTTTATGATTCCTTTTATTATTGTTGGGATTCTGCACACGGTGACAGGTTTGGTTCAGGGTTTTATTGGCCCAGAGAGTGTGTTGCTGATGCATCCTCGTTATGCGGTACAACTGAGCAAATATCAAGACGTTGCCTTTCGTCCTTTTGGATTGACGAATCTTCCTGGTGGGCCGTCGGTTTACTTGCATGAAATCTATCCTTTTCTTTTATATTTTATGTTTCATCTTCGCTCCTATTTTGCCAAATTAAGTGTCTTGTTATTTTTACCATTTACGACTTTTCTCTTTTTTCTCTGCCAGATTCGCTCGGCAATGTTGAAAATGATTGTAGGTAGTTCTTTGTTTTTGCTTGGCTCCATCCATATTGCCTCAAAAATTTCGGCCCGTATGACTCAGGGGTTAATGGCTTTTGGGGCTTTAGCGGGTGCCATTCTCTTTTTAACGCTTCCCGATTTTATGGATGCCTCGGTGGAAGCCAGAACAGAAAACCAAGCGGCAATTGATCGAAGTCTCTCTCTTTTTGACTACGAAACCGTGACCAACGCAAGGCGTGGGGCCTGGGATCGCTTCGCGATCTACGTCAAAGAAGTTCCGCTGGGAGCAGGTTTTTCTAGGGTAGGGGCTGCTGCGGGAGCTTTTAAAGATTTACATCAAGCCGATACCATTTTTGGATTTAAGCATTTCTTTTCGGATAACTTTTGGATCACCACTCTCATTGAAATTGGGCTTCCCGGCATGGTTATTATGACCTTGCTCTTGCTAATGATTCTCGGCCGAGGCATTCGCCAATATTTTAATATTGAAGATCTATCTTTAAAAACAATGCATCTCGCTGTCCTTTGTTCACTGATTGCTATTTTTATCGGCCTCTATGGCGCCGAAGGGGTTCTCTATAATCCAGAGTCCAGTTTTTTTTGGTTTTTTGCGGGGGTTTTGATGAAAATTCCCAAACTTGAAAAGAAGGCGACTATAATAGCCAACGAGTCTTTCTAATACTGTTTTTTATAGAAATTGATGTATTGCTTGCCGACAGACTCCCAACTGTGTTCCTTGGCTGTAACTCGAGCCCTCTCGGCTAACTGTTGCCTATACTGAGCATCTTTTAGTAGGGGGTTAAGTTTTTGTGCAATTTCCCATTCACTATCTAGGGGATCAAAAAGGACGCCGTTGCTGCCATCTTCAATAAGTTCGCTCGAGCCAGCATGGTTACTTACAGCGACAGGAAGGCCACAGGCCATGGCCTCGAGGGTCACTAAACCAAAGGGTTCGTAGACGGTGGGGAAAAAGAAAACATCAGCGGCCCAATAATAATCCCGAATATCTTTACTGTGAGATGCGATCATTACCTCATTTTTTAAATCAAACTCTTCGATCCATTGCTCAATGAGTTTTTGGTCGCCTCCGCCAACAGCGAGATATTTAAGATTGGAGAAGTTTTGCTTCTTAAGAAGGGCTAGGGTTTGCAAAGTCTTATAGATGCCCTTGCGCGCATTGAGAGCGCCAACATGCAAAAGCAAGATTTCGGTGGGGGCGATGCCCAGGTTTTTTCTGAGGGTTTCACGGGTATTTCTGGCTTTGGGGTCCTCTTGCCAAGGGTGGAAGTGCTGTCCGTCGACGCCATGGTAAATGATGGAGATATTATCTTCGGGTATGGAAAAGTGGTCCATGAGCTCTTTTTTAATCGTATGAGAGATAGCAATGTATTTCTTTTTGGGGGTATAGACTTTTTTCTCAAGGAACAATTTATATTTTTTCAAAAACCAGTGATACATCTTTTTTAAGAAATGACCAGAGTTTGACTTATCTTTGGGGAGTTGAGCATCCCAGGTTTGCCAGGCATGGTGAATAAATTGCACTTGCACCACATCACTACACAAGCTTGCCGTTCCCGTGGATTGCACCAGTTTCCCCGGTTTTTTTTTTAAATTGAGCCAACTTTTAATATGATAGATGAGGTACTTAATTAAAATCGGTTTCTTTATGGGAGTTTGATAAGGCACATGCTTCATATTTGGCC
Organism: Bdellovibrionales bacterium; assembly: GCA_020435205.1. Taxonomy (GTDB): domain Bacteria; phylum Bdellovibrionota; class Bdellovibrionia; order Bdellovibrionales; family JAGQZY01; genus JAGQZY01. Next base: position 6,288 of record JAGQZY010000047.1, read on the forward strand.
ATTTTTGGTAGCCATCCAAGGTGTATGAATGAATTTCAAGAGGAAATTCTTTGTTCATCTGCCAAGCAATCTCCAGCATGGAGCGATCTTGACCTCCCCATGGATTAAGGTCGTGAATCATAATGGAGATGGGTTCGCGATTTTGCATAGATAAAATTGTAATCAATTCGTTGGTTTGAAGCTAGTCCAAGTGTCCTTTTATGAGTGTTCTCAAATCATTTATTCGTTATGATGGGACCTATGGGAAGTCCGATTCGTCTATTGTCTATTGGCCACTCCTACGTGGTTGCTTTAAATCGTTCCATTTTAAGGGAATTGGCCAAGGATAAATCTTTTGAAGTGACGATTGCAGCTCCGAAGAGCTTCAGAGGTTCCTTGCGGACCATTGCGATGGAGGCTGAGCCTGAGGGCTCTTTGCTTCAAATGCAAGGGCTTGATGCCTATTTCACGCAAAAGATGCATATATTTTCCTATGATCATTTTCAGTTGCGTAAACTCTTTCTGCAAGACTTTGATCTAGTTCACGCTTGGGAAGAACCCTACATCTTTGCCGGCTATCAAGTCGCAAGAGCTGCAAAAAGATCAGAAACTCCTTACGTGTTTCGCACGGCTCAAAGTTTAATTAAAAAATACCCCTATCCTTTTTCTTATTTTGAAAAAAATTGTTTTCAGTGGGCTAAAAAGTGGATTGCCGGCGGCCATTTGGTTCGGCAAGCCATGATCGATAAAGGCTGGGATGGTAGTAAAGGCGAAATTCTGACTCTTGCTGTCGATAGCTCTCGCTTTCAACCCTTCGATGACTTGGCTAAAAAGCAAGTGCAGGACCAATTGGGGCTCGGTGGTCCTTTGATGGCTTACCTGGGACGCCTTTCCGAGGAAAAGGGGTTAGATCTTCTTATGAAGGTGCTGACCGAACTTAAAGATCAGTCTTGGTCTTTTTTGTTTATGGGTTCGGGCCCCTACGAAACAAAACTTAATCAGTGGGTGCATAAAGAGGGGTTGCAAGGACGGGTGAAAATTCAACTCTTCTCTCATGATCAAATTCCGTCAGTTTTACCAGGCTGTGATCTTTTGCTCTGTCCAAGTCAATCTCGACCTTTTTGGAAAGAGCAGTTTGGGCGTATGGTCGTCGAAGGTTTTGCTGCAGGAGTCCCAGTGATCGCTAGTGATTCTGGAGAAATCCCAAGGGTTGTTGGTGATGCCGGAGTGATTTTGCCAGAAGCTGAGCCCAATGCCTGGAAGAGTGAGATACTTAAGTTTTTGCAACAGCCCCGGTCCTTTGAATCCTACAGAGAAAAGGGATTGCAAAGAGTGAGTCAGTACACCGCCAAAACCATTGCTGAGCAATACAAGAATTTTTACCGGAGTGTTCTCGAGTGAATATAACGAGAGAGGCCGTGAAATTTTATCTCAAAAGACCTTGGCTTTTGTTTTCGCGGTTGAAGCTCTACCTTTATGAAAAGGCTCATCCTGATGAGCCATGGCTCTCGCAAGGGTCGATTGCCTTTCTCAAAGAGCATTTGCAAGCAGATATGAAAGTGTTTGAATGGGGGAGTGGCCGTTCGACTTTGTGGTTTGCGCAGAGGGTGGGCCATGTGGTGAGTGTTGAATACTCGCAAGAATGGGCAAAGATTGTGGGAAAGATGTTAGAGGATAAACAGGTTCGCAAGGTCGATCTTTTTTATATTCCCCTCGAACATCCTAAGTCAGCACCGACCCCAAGGATTTACGACCCTATCCCAAAGTACGTAGCTAAGATTTTTGACTATGAAAAAGAGTCTTTTGATCTTGTTGTGGTTGACGGGCATTACCGGCTGACCTGCGTAGAACAGGCCTTGGATTGGATCAAACCAGGGGGTTATATGTTGATTGATAATTCCAATCGAGTGCCGAGAGAGGAGTGGTGGGTCCCACCGAATTGGCCCTTGGTTCATCAAAGTTCCAACGTGAAGACCCAAACCTCTATTTGGCAAAAACCGCCAAAAAATTAGCGGCAACGAGCAATATCGTAAAGCGTCCAGCCTTCACGAGCAAAGAGCTGCTCAACAGCCTTTTTTGTCTCAAGAACTTCTTTAGCTGACAAAGTGGGAGATTTTACCCCTTCAGCAATTTTGTTGAAGGTCACCATGATCATGCTTTCACTCACCATCGCATCTGAAGACTCTGTGATTTTGGATTCCATGATGCGAGTGCCATTGTCAATCAACTCGAGGATTTCTTTAGCAGCACTGGCTTCAGGACTTCCGGTTTTAAAAGCTTTTGCACTTTCTTTAAAAGTAGAGCGCGCTTCCAGAGCACCATTATAAGAGTCCATCATTCCACTCAGCTTCAACTTGAAGGCGGGATCACTGAGTTTGCTAGAGTTTTCATTGATGACTTTATGAAGTTCTTCAACGCGAACAGAGAAAGACTCGGCTTCTTTGCTATCCATATTTTTCGGCTCAGCAAGGCGAGTTTGGATGCTGTATTCTCCGGCCAGAGTTTCATTGAGTTTATTTAGCTTCTCACTCACAACTTCCGCAGGTTTTGCGCTCGGGCGTTCACCGGGAATTTTACCGGGACGATTAGCAGCTTGAGCACTGGAAACAACGAGCAACAGGGCAGTAAATACTTTTAACAACATTCTCTCAACTCCTTTTAAGTTTCTCCAAGGTTGAATTGAAAATAGCCTTGATGAATCTTTTGGTACATGTCCAATTCTGAGAAAAGAACCTCAATCTGTCGAAAGGCAACCAAGAGCAAGTAGTCCAATTGCTGCTCTTTGGACATCGAACCTTCGTCTTTAGCGAGAAGCTCACGAAGCTCCTGCAGAGAGCGGGTTTTTCCTTTAAAGCGAACACTTATTTCTAACTGATTTCTCAATTCTGTGCATTGGCTTTTCCAATCATTGTAATTTTTGCTTCCTAAGCTGTTAATAAATTGACGGCTACACTCATGCAGTCTCTGAGTGAGGCCTGCGGTTCCCGTTACAGCTGGGTCCTGACTGTATTCGTCGATGATCTCCAAATATTGTGTCATTTCGCTTCCCAGACTGAGTTTGAGCTGGTTTGCCGCGACGTCGGCTTGGTCGTCATAGAAGCTCGCCAGGGTAGGGCTGAGGCTCTCGGCGATAAAGTCTTTGTACTGGCCATTGATTTGTTTGAGTTTGCTTTGAGCAGGCGCCATGATCGTCTGATTCCACCAGTCGCCTGCGGCCTGTTCACTATTGAAAACCAGGGGTGCATCGGTCTCCTTAGGGTAGCGGATATAGACTTGGTGAAGACCCACTCGCAATCCCGAGTCGGTGGTAAAAATGGTGCGTGTCGCCGCGGGGTAGGAGGACTTTCCATAATAGACTGGGTAAAGATAGTTACGGCAATGGTCTTTTCCCGTCAAATGAGGGTAGGGGAATTCTAAGGGGACTCCCTTATCTTCACCGAAAAAGGAGTTCCACCATGAGCTTTTGTGGCCGCAGATCATTTCAGCCAAGGTCAGATCGGTGAGCATTTCTGTATCGACGATATGATTTTGTGGCCACTGACCATCTAAGTGGGTCTTTTTTCGCTGGTAGAGGTGGCTATTTTCTTGGCTATAAGCTTGTTCCAAATAGATAGCTTCGTAGCGAAAGATAGGTGCAAAGTGCTTGAGCCCATCCTCGATTTCAAAATAGAGCTCATTTTGTCTATCACTCAATCCCTTGGGATTCTGTGGGGTGCGGCGGCTCCAGTCAGCATGGAGCTCAGGGAGCCATTCGGCAAGTAACAAGAGGCCAAGAGCTTGGTCATCTTCATCCTGAGACTTCAACAGGTATTGGATCATTTCTGTATTCTTGGGATTCATGAAATACTTTATGGGCAATTCCAATGCGCGAATCTGCTCGACTTGCTCGTAGGGGGGGGAATGGGAACTGGGCAAAACGAGATGCTGGTCTTGGAGAAACTCAAAAACTTTGCTTTTAAAGTTCTCCACTTCGAGTTGGCTGGGATAGTTGTTTTCCTCAAAAAGACCTAAAAACGGAAAGCCAGTCTTGCTCGCTGTGATGAGAGCCTTCCAGTCCTCCATTCTTTGTATAAGTAAAAAGCCATCGATTTTATTTTCTTGCTCGAGTTTTTGCAATAAGGAGGCAGCCATTGGGGTGCCTCGGTGGCTAGAATAGTCCACAAAAGCCTTCTGTAGTTCTGCGATGAGGCTTTCCGGATCCTGATTGGGGAAGGTTTTTTGCAACTGCTCAGACAGTTGTTGGCGCTGCTTAGCTATAAGGGTTTGATAATAAGCACTGTCACCAGTCAAGCGAATTTCACGACTGCGGTTGAGAACGCGCATATGTTCTAGGGATGAGAAATAATGACTGAGATAGCTGGTCATGCGTTTCTTCCAGCTGTTAAACTTTTGGAAGAAATCACCGAGAATCACTCGCGATCTCCAAGTGCTCGAAAAATCGTGAAAGCTGTAAATGTCAGCAACTAAGGGGATTCGGCTACACTTTTCCAGCTCCTCACCATCTTTGAAACCGCTGTAATGCACCGAACAGCGTTCACGAGCCATCAAACGATAGCGTTCCTGAGGATAGACTTTCATTTGTAGTTTTAAAGCTCGTTGGTAGTTGCGCACCCTGGGTTTGAGATAAAATTGGTTACCCATATATTTTATTGCGGGTCCAATTAATTCATAGAGACCAAGAAAGACGGCCATGCGTGCAGTCACAACCAAAAGTCCGACCGCCCCCGTAGGAGCAAAAACAACGGATACGTTTTTAATTAAGCGCAGAGCACGAACGGCCCCTGCAGAGAGGGCCGATAAAGCTCCCCCGGAGGCGAGAAGACCCACTAGACTGATTAAGGATTCCTCGTAGACAAACTGGGTTGAAGTAAAATGGCGGCCGGCCCGCTTACAGTGATGGCTTTTAAAAATGTCAAAAAAACTATAGTGTTCATCGCCCTTACTATCTGTACCAATATAAGCTTTAGTGAAATCCATCGTGGAGCGAAAAAGTCCCCCTGGAATGCTCAATGCACATTGTTGAATGCTCTGATTGCTAAATAGAACTTGAATCATGTGATCTGTAAAAAAACCCATGGTCATTGCTAAGTTTGAGATCAAAATATTACGGGCCAATACACCGATTTTATTTTTTGGATCAAGGCGCTGTAGGATTTTAAGAGTGGCCGCCTGAGTTCCGCGAGAGGCAAGGACAAACCCTGTAAAGCCTGCGTAGAATAATTTCGACTTTAGCATTTCGCCAATTTCATAAATACAGATAGGGTCTCTGACTGAAGCTGCCACCTGGGAGGGGGTCTGAAATTGTAAAAGTGGCGATAGGCTAGGGCCAAAACATTTTGCCATACGAACCATGACAATGGCTGCAACGAAAGAAAAAATTTCTTGAGGCAGGTGATAAAAACCATCTTTAACCGCCAAGCGAATGCTGAGGCCTGATTTAGCCCTTTGCTCGATGAGTTTTTCAATATCTTCGTGAGTGATTTTCTGACTTTCTTGGTAAAGTCTAGCGAGAATGCGTTGAGCCTCGGCCATGGTTTCCGTTTCATTGGCTTGAGGAGTGTATTGATTCCATTTGCGAAAAGTTTCTTGAAAGGCCAGTTCAGTAGAGGCTGGGTTGCTTAAATTGACTCCACCAAGCACATCAAGCATCAAAGCCATTTTGCCAAGGGTGTTTTCCGGTGAGTTTTGTAGCTTTTGATAGTTTTCAACGAGGTAGGAGGCACTCGAGTATTCTTCACTGACCTCTTGGGCAAAGCTGAATGGAGCAGACAGAACCACCAGTAGGAACAATGAGAAAATCCACAATCGGCCACGTAACATAAGTGTTCTAAGTTATAAGGGGTTTTTGCAAAAATCGCGAGAAGTCATCAGGCCATTGTAAAGAGGTAAAAAACTGTAAAGTTTGTAGTCAATGTTTATGTCAAAAACGTGGACAGAGGTTTTGCTGATTTAGCGAAGAAAAAGCCAAACTCGATGGGTGATATTCCCTTTTAAAAGCTGGAAAACACTAATAAGAGGGCAAATCATTAGGTAATAGAAAGTGGCTAGGTACTCCGCGGGTGCCACTTCGCAATTTTTAAACAGCCGTCGGGAGTAAAGGAGAGTGAGGAGGAGGCGGAGACCAATAAGAATCGCCAGCCAGGATAGTTTTAAATTCAGCAAAGTCGTCAATATTCCCAGGTCGAACAAGCTCATCAAGAAGTAGACTCGTGGCAGAGCTCGCATTTTGGATCCTCGGTAAAGTTGAGGGTGCTTTTTGTAGAGATAACTCAATTTTTCCATGCGAAAAGCACTTTGTAGCATACGTGATGGATCCGGAGGCGGAACCGGGTGCTCAACAATAGCACCCACAGCGTAAACTGATTTTTTATTCTTTTCCAAAAAAGACCAAGCTAAGTCGGTATCCTCAAGATAAAAAGGGAAGTTGAGATCGAAACCACCTATCTGTACAAAATCACTTTTTTTATAAAACATATTGCAAGTTTGGTAACCTCCTGCCTGACTCAAACGCAAAAGGCCTTTGTAAGTTAGTGTTTTCTTTTTCGGGGTGGGGATGACAACCTGACCTTCGACCATGTGGGGCTGCTCTTTTGTGATGGTCTTTTTTGCTGTTTCCAACCATTCCGGAGAAGTAATGCAATCGTCATCGACAAAGGCAATCCATGGTGCTGATGCTAGTTGGACACCATAGTTTCTTTTAGCAGCAGCACTTCGCCCCGAGAAAGGGTCGTTGGGGATGGCTTGAATTTGCCAACAAAAATTGGGTTGAAATTCTAATAGAAGATCAAAGGCTTCATCTTTCGCGGTAGCGATGACAATCACTTCAAATTCATCCGGAGGCAGGTGTTGCTTTTGCAAAGACTGGAGGAGCTTTAAAAGGAGATGTTTGCGTTTATGAGTAGGGACGACAACAGAAAAAAACATTTTAAAGCTGCATGACCTTTTCGTAGAATTCTTCGAGGTGGTCAATAGCTCTTTTCGCGCTAAATTTGGCTTGAGCATCGGCCTGGGCCTGAGTTTGCAGTTTTTCTTTAAGGGTTTGATCAGAAATGATGGAGCTCAGCCCGCTGGCTAAGGAAGAGGCTTCTCTCGCATTAAAAACCAAACCATTTTTGCCATGGGAAACAATTTCAATGGGGCCGCCCTCATCTGGGACCACCGGAAGGGTGCCCACCATCATGGCTTCGATAATGGAAAGACCAAAGGGTTCTGGTTGTATGGATGCATTCACCAAGCAATCCACGCCGGCAAGATTTGAGCGAACATCTTCGCAATGCCCAGCCATAATCACCGGCAAGGATTTCCGACGAATGCGTTCATTAAGACTATTTGTATAGTCTTGGCCGCCGAAGGGCTCGCCCCATATGATGACTTTGAAAGGAGGGAGTTTTTTTGTTCTCATCTCTTCAATGGCTTCTAGTAAAATATGGATCCCTTTCCAGGCCTGAATCCGACAAAGCATAGCAATTAAAAATGTGTCTTGATCCATGCCATATTGCTTGATCAATTGACTACGAAAGACAGACCGCTCAGAAGGTGAAATGGGTTCGACTTGGGTGCCGAGCAATATTTTTTCTATAGGTATTTTTCTTGGTATAAAATGCCGAATTGGGTTTTCCAAGTCTCGTTGTTTTTGCGAAGTGTAATGAGAGTTAACGATCAAACCCTGATGAGGGAGGATGGCGGCTAAACGATCCATCCATCCTGAAGCGGGCCCATGTTGGAACCAAACATGTTTAACTTTTAATTTTTTAGCCATGCTAGCTGAAAAGATAGCTCCGTAGGCCATGGTGGAATGAATAATGTCGATGTTGTATTCATTGACCATCCGTTTGATCACGGCCCGAACCCTCTTGTGGTCAGAGGGCTTTGACAAGCGAGGTGGGGAGTCTAACAAATGAACCGAGGCCTTATTTTGTTTTAAAAAATCATAAAGCGGACCTGTTGTAAAAAGAAGGTAGTGATTTTTAAAGTTCTCAGGATTTGAAAACAAATGAGTTTGTTTGATAAAGGTTTCTGCTCCACCGACACCCGAGGATGGGCAAATATAAAGAATCTTGCGCATAATTCATTAAACTCAAATATTCTATATCTTTACAAGATAAATACTTTTTTTTAGACTGATGAATAATGGAAAGTGTTTCTCTTGAACAATGGCGTAAACTGTCTTCAGACCAAAGCCTAGGACTGAGTCATCAACGCATTTACCAATGTGCTGAAGAATGGCTCAAAGCCCTCAAATCAAAGGGGAGTTTATTGGACATTGGCGCTGGGCAGGGACTTTTTTTAAAGGGGCTGGCTGAGAGAGGTTCCTTCGCTTCCCTGGCGGCTTGTGACCTTATGGAGCCGCCAGCGGGATGGCCGATGGAGGTCTCGTGGACAAAAGCGGACCTGAACTTGGATATTCCCTTGGCCTCAGAGTCTCAAGACGTGATTACAGCATTAGAAGTGATTGAGCACCTAGAAAACCCAAGGCAGTTGGTGCGGGAGTGCTTTCGCCTGCTCAAGCCTGGTGGCTATCTTTTGTTAAGTACGCCTAACAACGAGAGCTGGCGGGCGATCCTTTCTTTTATTCTGCGCGGACATTTCGTGGCTTTTACGGAAACCTCTTATCCCGCCCACATTGTAGCTCTTAATCGAATGGATTTGAGAAGAATCTTACAGGAAGCCGGTTTTCAAGATGTGCAATTTCAGTTTAGTCAGTTGGGGAGTCTACCGGCTTTGACCTCTATAACATGGCAGAATTTGAGTTTTGGTAGACTGAGAGGTCTGCGTTTTAGCGATAATCTATTCTGCTTAGCCCAAAAAAGATGAACTCACTGTTTTGTTCTGCGGTCAATCAGAACACCGGCTAACACAATGGAAACGATGATCGATGTTAAGCCGACAACAGCCATGGTATCTGTACTGATTAAGGGTTTTTCAGAGGGGATCACCACAATGTCGTCGGGTTGCAGGGCCACCTGATGGTGAGACACTCCGGAGATTAATTCTTGGACATCCACATCAATACGCTTACGCACCTTACCGGTGTCCCTTTTGATGATCACATCACTCAATTTAGCTTGAGGTTGGGGGCCGCCGGCATAGGAAATGAGAGTCATCAAGTCGGTATTCGCTGGGATATGGTGAATGCCTGGTCGTTGGATAGCTCCCCAAAGGTTCACTTTCATCAGCACGGTTCCTGGTTGATTCCCTGAAACATACTCGGCCCCAGCAGCCTTGCCACTGGCTTCTGAGACAGCCAAGGAATACCGATTTTGTGCAGCCAAAGCCCACTGCGGAAAAATAAAAAGCTGACAAAGGATACCAATTAAAATTTTCTTTAAAATAGCCATCATGGAGCTATTATTGCCACCCTAGGCAGGGATAGCAAGAATTTTTAGCAGGGCTTCGCAAAGCGCGAAACCCGCTAATTTAGCTTGTTTTTCGATTAAGCTTATCGATAAAGGCTTTTTCATCCTCAGGGTTGCCCGTTTGAGAGGCAACAACTTCATTGGCTGGTGTGGTGTAAAGAGGGTAGCCGTAGTAGTGAATGCGAGAGTTAGAAACAATGGCCTTATTGATAACGCCAAAAACCTTCTTGTAGGACACCTGCAATAGGTCATTGTAGGCTTCGTAGAGGTCAGCTTTTCGGGTGGAGCGAAAGCTTGAGACCAAAATCGGCAAGTCGGAAAAGCTCGATACAATAGCAGCATCGACCACGGCAAATGTGGGTGGTGTATCGACAACAACATAGTCATATTCTTTGCGCAGATGCTCAAGGAGCAATCTAAATTTTTGGCTGGAGATCAGTTCTGTCGAGTCCATGCCACAGAAGCCAGCCGGAAGAATGTCAAGATTGACATCTTTGTCGCAAATTAAAACTTCATCCAAGGATTTTTTCATATTCAAAAGATCGACCAAACCTGCTTGTGCAGATAAACCAAAATAGGCCACTTGAGAAGGTCTACGTAAATCGGCGTCCACTAAAATCACTTTGCGTTTGAGTTGGGCCAAAGAGATAGCGAGGTTAGCAGCAACAAAAGACTTTCCTTCGTTATGGAGAGCACTTGAGATGGTTATAACTTGGCAGTCCTTCTTTTGTTTATAGCGCATGGATTCAATGCGGGCGCGCATATATTTAAAAGACATGGATTCAATCGATTCCGATTGGTTTTTGCAAATGAGATCCTCGGGACTGCCGAATTGAAAACGCGCATTTTTCTTCACTTTGCTTTTTTTGTTTTCAACAAAGGGAATTTCACCAAAAAAATCTATGCCACAGTCATAGAGGTCTTGGCGTCTTTTAATGGTTGGATCCAGGCTTTCTAGCCCCATCACCACCAGAACTCCAAGGAAAATGGCTGCAAATGTGGAGAAGAGAAGCTTGTTAAATAGATTTCCTCGAGGTGTCGGGCCTGGAAGTTGAGCCAATTGATCGACGCGAACTTCCTTTTTATGGGAGATTCTTTGGATTTCAAGTTCCTTTTCCTTTCTTTCTAGATTGGAAAGGTTCTCAACTTGTAATTTGAATTGATTCTGCAATTGAACATATTCTTGTTGTAAGGCGGGCATGAGGTCCAATTGATTTTGTAACTCTTTGCGAGCTTTTTTAAGAGTGGAAATTCTTGTCTGAATCACTCGGTTTTTATCATTCAATTCATCAATTTTTTCTTTGGCTTGGATGGGATCAAGGCTTGCAATTTCGCGTGAGGGTGCGGCGAGGACATTTTTTAAGCGGGCGACGGCTTGGGCAATATCTTCATTGATTCCTTGCACTTGCCATGAGCTTTCTGGATAGCCTTGAGCCAAGTATCCACTTTTTTTCCTACGCAATTGATCGAGCTTGGTCTGTAAAATCATACTCGTTTCATCAAGAGCCATGTTGTTATTTTGTGCGCCTGATTGGATCATATTGTTGAGTGCTGTACGTCGGCTTTTCGAGAAATAGCTTAATAGCTTCTCATTTTCAGCCAGTTGAATATTGGCCGTTTCGATTTGGCTCTCCAAGTTGGATAGACGGTCCGCAAAACTTTTCGTAGTGGCGTCTGCCGATACGATATTATTTTTTTGCTTGAAACGAATCAATTTTTGATCCAATTCTCGCACGCTGTCTTCGGCAGCTTTCTTTTTAGTGCTAACAAACTCTTGGACCTCTTTTACTTCATCGAGGCTCAAGCGATTGGTCATGTCAACAAACTCTTCAGCGATGAGGTTAGCAATAATTTGCGAGGTTCTTGCGTCTAGAGTTTTAACGTTAATTTCGACGAATTGGCTATTGAAGTCACTGGTGTAGCTGATCGTGCTCTTTAAAAAGCCTACAATATTTTCTATAGGAGTGAGGAGTTTATTTTTTTCTGGCTCGGTTTCGTCGTTGTCTGCCAACTTGTTTTTCCAATATTGTAGACTTAGTTTTGATTTTTTAGAGGGCTTGGTCAGATTGAGCAGTTCAAAACTTTCGCCAAATTTGATTTTTTCAGCAATTTGCAAGTAAAACGAGTCAGACTTAAGATGGTTGACATAGCTGTCAATTCGATCCACTCGAGAAAGTTTATAAACATGTTGATTCAGTAGGTACTCAGCGGCACTTGGCTGATCTATATTTTGCACAAAAAGTGTAGAATGAGTTTCATAGGTCGGTACTTTTAAAAAATGACCAAGCAAAGTCCCAAAGGCGGTAAGTACTATAGTCATAATAAAAAAGCGTTTTTTTGTTTTAAGCACTTCAAGTGCAGTTAAAATCGCAATTTTACGATCTTCTAAAAGTTCTTTCTTTTTCCCCATTTTAGAAGCACTTTCTTCAGTCATCACTTACCCTTAGTTGAACTATTCGACTTACTAAAATCTTAACATATAATCGGGTTTCAACTATGAAGACGTGAGTCTAGAAATCGGTCTCAAAATTCAACGCCAAGGCCGGCCGCTGTCGAAAGGTATTGGTCGCCTCTTTGATTGTAGAGACCTAATTCTAGGTTAATGAAAAAGGACCCTAGCATTATGTCTGTGGCAAGAATAAAGCGGCCGCTAGCATAGCGATCTCCTTGACCCTGTTGTTGGACGATAAAGCTTTTGTATCCAAAGCTGGTATTGATCGGTTTGCGCTTTCGCCTGTGAATGAGATCATTGATACTCCCACCCAACATAAAAAATCCAGGCAGATCCACTTTAATGCCAGCTCCAGAAAAGCGCCTTTGATTGTCCACAGCCTGGCCGCCATGAAGATTTAAAACAAAAATCCTCATCAATCGGATATCAAAATTGAGAGAGTTCTCTGCAGAGAGGTATTTGCGATTGTTGGAAGAATCGGTGAGGAGGTCAGAAAAAGACGTGTACTGGCTATACACGGCAAAGTATTTCGCGCGGCGACCAGCCATCGAAGGAAGGCTAAAAATAAATACCATACAGGCTATGAGAATTCTTCCCATGTCTCATTTATCGACAGGTCCACTTAAATCCTTAATCAAAATGGGATTTTTATCGTTTTATAGCAGGAAAACGGGCAAACCTAGCCTTTGGGTGGATGTAAAAAAGAGGGTTCCGCTTGGGTACGCAAAATTATGTCACATACCAAGATCGGGGTGAGTTATTGAAAACGTGAAGACCAAAGTTTGGTGAGGGCTTTGGTGGTCATGCGCTCCATACTTCCTTCCATGCCTTCTGAAATTTTTTCGCGCAAAGTCTTCTTGCCTTCGAATTTTACTTCGATCAAGTTGTGGCTATCCTTGTGGCGAAGGAGAAAATCGTCACTGGTTCCGATTTCGTCAACCAAGTTGAGCTCTTTGGCCTGGCTACCGTACCAATATTCGCCAGTACTCACTTTTGCAATATCCACATTAGCACGGTGTTGAGAGACATGGTCTTTAAAAAGTTCATGAACGTCTTCAATTTGCTCTTTAAATTTTTTCATTTTCTCGTCAGTGATTTCTCCAAGTGGAGTTAATGTGCGCTTGTACTCGCCGGCAGTGATTTCAAGGTAGTCAACGTCATGCTTTTTTAAAAATTTATTAAGGTTGGGTAGGGAGGCGACCACCCCAATGGATCCAATGATCGCAAAAGGAGCGGCTACGATGCTGTCGGCAATACAGGCCATCATGTAGCCGCCACTGGCGGCCACTTTATCGACACAGGCCGTGAGGGGGATTTTTTTGTCTTTGATTCTTTGCAATTGACTGGCTGCTAGTCCGTAGCCATGGACCATGCCGCCAGGACTTTCTAAGCAAACCATCACTTGGTCCGTAGGGGTGGCTACCATGAGGATGGAGGTGATCTCTTCGCGGAGCTTGCTGACGGCACTGGCTTTGATGTCGCCTTCAAAGTGAAGCACGAAAAGCTTAGGTCTAGTAAAGTCCTGCTTTTTCGATTTTTCTGTTTTGATCCACTTCTTGAGCTCTTTTTTGTCCAGGAGTTTTTGTTGAAGGCTGGCTTGGAAAGACTTAAAGCGTTGATTTAAGTTCTTGGCCTTAATTTCGGGCATTTCTTTGGCTTTTGCAATGAGGCCAGCAATAAAAGCAACAATCACCAAGATGGCGGCAACGATGACGACAGTTTCAAAGGCAAACTGACCGAGGTCTAAAAAGAAATCCTGCATAATTATCTCCTTCGCCTGGTTATATGAGGAGAGTCTGCCAGTGGGCAAGTCCTTTGTCTATTATCGCTCAGCTTTTTTTTGAATTTTCCGATAGATGGTTAAACTTAGGATATAAGATGAAAAGACTTGCCCTTACTCTGATTTTTATTTCATGCCTTCCCAGTGTGACTTACGCTGGTGGCTTGCATGAGAGCCTGCGCCAGGGGCTGGCGGCGCGAAAAGCCTCCTATGAGCAGTTTATGAAGTCGCTAAAAACGAGAGATATCGAACGACTGGCTAACGCTGATAAACAAAAAGTCATCCGCCAACATTATCAAGAGAAAATGGAGAAGGCTCGACTGGCTTTTGAGAGGGTCGAGGCAAAAAAATCCCGCCAGGCTTACTTGAACTTTGTTAAAATAAGAGATCAGCGCCAGAAAAATAGAGAACAAGATCGGCGCTACTACCAGGCTCAGCAGGAATCCCTGCGGGAAACTCGGGAAAAAAGTAGGTATAAAATTAACAAGATGGAAGAGTATCAACTATAGTCGAGCTTAAGCAAAGGTGCTTGTCAATTTTGCTCAGCCCAAGGAAAATGTAGAGAATGGATTTCAGCCCGGAACATCAACTTGATTTTATCTTCATGCTGCTCTTGATCTATCAGATTAAGCATTATATTGCGGATTTTCCACTTCAACGAGAATACATGCTTCGAAAAACGGTGGCGAGTTGGGCCTTTTTGCTCCCCTTAGCAACCCACTGTAGCGTGCATGCGGTGGGGACTTTGGTGATTTGCCTTATGTTTCGTCCTGAAATGTGGTGGCTTGCCATTGCAGATTTTATAATCCATTTTTTTGTCGATCGCCTCAAGTCAGGACCTAAATATTTTGGCCGTTACAATGACCTCAGTCGTCCCGGTTTCTGGAATGTTCTCGGCTTTGATCAGATGGTTCACCATATCACTCATATATGGATCATCTATATGATCGTCGTTAACTAGAGTAAGGTTAGATTTTCAATTTGAATCGACCAAGTATCGCTATTGTCGTAGGATTCATCATCCGATTTCATAAAAACAGCAGCGGCCCCACCTGGGTCTAATGATTGAGACTCGGGCCCAGCTTCTAAGTTCATATTGACTCCCTGGTAGGTCGTCACTAGGTGCGGGTCTCCGTTGAGTAAAATGGTCAAGCCATCAATATGAATAGCTTGAGTCGGCGTAAGAATTTTAGGGTTAGAAACAAGGTAATGGGTTGGGTAAAAGAAATCAGATTCATAAAAAACTTCCACATCAATGGAAAGCTTTGCCCCCGGAAGAGAAGGATTTATGCTGCCACCTTCAAGACTGAATTCAATGGTTTGTTTTTTTTGAAAATCGGGGGCAATTTTTGTAACCCCTCCGCTTGTGGTGACGCGGACTCGTTTCTTTCCATAGCCCAAGACGTCGGTGTCTTCAAAAAAAATAAGAGTTTTTGCTTCTGTTTCGCCGGCACCGCCGCTACATGTTTTATCGGCGTTCGCTTGATCCCACTGAGCTTTGAGGTTACTCAGTTCCGTTTCCATTGTGCTAAAATTATATCCTTGATGCCCGCCCTTGATTTTAGACTCAATTCCTGAAGGGCCTCGTCCTGGAGCCGTAAAAGCCTGGTAGGCTGCGAAGGCATCACTTTGCGCAAAGGCTCCAGAGCCAGCTCCGCCAAGGTCGTGACAGTTGTTGCACGAATTCGCTTTGAGAAATTTATGATAACCATCGGCAAAAACGGGGACCATATCGGCTTTGCAACCGAGAGAGGATAAATTGACTGTAGAGCTATGGGTAGAGCCACAATTTTGATAAGCCATGAGGCTAAAAGCCAAAAGAGGCAGTGTTGAAAACAGCCACCAAGGCTTTTGTTTTTTGCTCCCAAGTTGACCCATAATTACCCCTTAATCCTGGTGTAGTAGGCGAAGATATCGTTGACCGGGCTCGCGTCTTGTAAAGCCTTTTTAACAGCAGCCAGTTCTGGCTTATCGATCACTTGTGGGATTCCTGCGAAGTTCAGATAGTTTAGAAATACGGCGCTCGCGTAAAGAGTGTTGGCATTGAGGGCTCCCATAGGGTTGTCATTGCTGACTGAATAATCGGCATCAAAATGATTGAGCTGAAAACCAGCATCTTGATAACTGCCGCTGCTAAAGCCAGCAGTGGGTGGCGCGCCGGCCGGATTGTAGGCTAAAATGTAGCCCATACTGCGGGTGGGATTGTCGCCAACCCAGTTGGTGTTTTCTGGAGCATTGTCATCATTGGCGGATGAAGCCGACCCATCAGTAGAGACAAAAATAAACATTTTCCTATTTTTTCT
>JAGQZY010000048.1 GCA_020435205.1 Bdellovibrionales bacterium
CTGAAACTTGGTAGAGTTGTCTGTCAGAAAGGTCTAAAGCACTTAGACGACCTTGGAAAACGCAACCTGTGTCCAGGTTAATGCGATTTTCAAGCATTTCAACTTGTTCTACCACCGTATGGCCATGCACGATCACTTTATCCCATTGAAAGGTACTAGTATGAAAAGCACTACGGATCCAAATCAAATCTAAAGAGTGTTTTTTTATGTCGATCTTATTTAAGGGTACGTCAGGAACACCGGCATGAACAAAAAAATAGTCATCAGTTTCGTGATAAAACTTCAAGCTTTCTAAAAACTCAAGATGGTCATCGGGGATATGAAACTTTTCACTTCCGGTGCTGTAGCTAGCTAAAGTGGCACTGCCGCCATTTAAAATAAACAGGCCAGCACTCACCGAAGAAGGGTCTTTTAAAAAGTCGAGCATCATCGCCTCGTGATTGCCTTTTAATGCAATGACGTCACAACGCTTTTTGAGGTCGATCACCATTTGTATAACTTTCTTTGAGTTGGGGCCGCGATCGACATAATCTCCCAAAAAAACCAAATGGGTGTTGTCGTCAATAGGCAGTTGCTCGATGAGACTTTCTAGCTCATCAGCACAACCGTGAATGTCTCCAATGGCAATCCAGCGATCAGAACTCATCTTTAAAGACTAGCGTCCCCTGGCTCCATAGGCGAGTTGCATGGAGTCAAGGGGGGGTATTTTTCTGCATGCTTTTTATGCAGATTTTTTCTTATTTTTGGCTGTGAAAGCTGAGCAGGCGACCCGAGAAGCTCTCCACGAATTCTTGCAAAGGCACATCCGGATAATTCATAGTGATGCAGTGAATGCCCCCCTGACCTCCGGTGGCCAGTCTTCGGGTGGGCAGGGCCACAATTTTGTATCCTGGCAGCAGTTGTTGAAAAAGATCGAGGGCTTCTTGATCGCCACTTTCACCAAAACTCGGGATAAACAGGGTTTGGTTCACTTGCAGACTGTTGGCGTAGGTCTCATAGTCGCGGTCGGGCTCTGGTAAAAGGTGAACTTCAAAACCTTGTTGTTCAAGAATAGAGACATAGGCCTCTGTGTCTGTCACCACGACTTTGTCAGATAAAAATTTGACCACTTCATCGGCATGCCCAATGCCCTTTAGGTGTTTTAGGCGAATCAGATTGCTGCACCCATATTGATTGTGAAAAACAGAATCCGGGATGGCTGCTGTATCGGAGGTTCCACCGGGGTAACTTCTTCGTCGATTGACCACAATGCAATCTCCAAGGGCGTTCACAATAAAATTTCCGCCTTCAAAAAAGAAATTATGGTGACTGAGTGCCACTGAAAACGCATTGGCAAAAAACTCATCGGGCTCAAAATTATAGTAGTAACGTGCATCAACTAAATTCATTTTGTCGCTATTCCAAACTGGCAAAGGCAAGTTATCTCGGGACCAAAAATCATTGCGTCCACTTTCAGGGACTTCCATGATCTTGAGGCGATCTTGAGGGATATATTGGGAATATTTGTTAAACAATGAGCGTTGGTAGTTTTTATCAGTGGATTGCGTGTAGATAATCAAGGTCACCGATGGATCTAACTCCTCGGCAATGCGTTTTTTGATCTCAGTGGCATAGCCAGAGAACTCTCCATCACTAAACACGACATAGCCAGTGGTTTCGTATTCAGCAAATGGTCGAAGGTTTTGTTCGCTTTCTGTCGGTTGGAATAAGATAGCTTGATTTTGGTTGTGAGCCGAAATCTGTTGTAAAAGTTCGGCACTGGCTCCTTGCGGAAGCGGGGATCGGGATAGAGCTTGGCTGCTGGCTAGGATTGGATCAAGACCTTGGCTAGATGCCGCTGGCGCAATAAACATTAAAATTGAAATGAATAGAATCTTCATTTTCCCCCCATTGTGTTAGACTCAAACATGCTATTCTCCCCCTTGACCACAGCGCAAGGGGGAGATTATTTTTTCTTTTTCAGAACCTTAAATTTTCTACCAAATCTAAAGGGTAGGGGTTTGAGGGGGTGGAGGACCCATGGCGCAACCCTTAGTCAGTGCCGAGCAGGCGCGAAACCTAGATGTCAGAGCCATCAATGAGCTCGGGTTGAGTGACCTTGGTCTGATGGAAGAGGCCTCAGCTCTTATGGCTGAACAGGTCATCCATCTGTGCGCGGAGAAAGGGTGGAAAAAATTAGTTTTGCTGTGTGGTGCTGGTAATAATGGTGGTGATGGATGGACCATGGCTCCTTTATTAAAAAAGGCAAATCTCGAAGTGTTGGTCCTGGCGGTGAGCAGCGATCAGTGTTCTGACTTAAATCAAAGGCAAAGGGAAAAAGCTTTGCAGCAGGGGATCGTGGTGCAGGAATGGCCTATTGAAGCGATCAACTCTTGGTTGGTACCCATCAAAGACTGTGACGGGGTTATTGATGGCTTTTTTGGAACTGGCCTTACGCGCTCACTGACAAAACCTTGGAAAGATTTGTTCACGGAAATAGCAAACTTGCAAAAGCCAACACTGGCTATCGATGTTCCTTCAGGGCTCAATGTCGACCGTGGGTATCCTGTGGGAGGCTGCTTGCCAGCGGAATATACCTTGTCAGTGTATCCGCGCAAGCTCGGGTTCTACTTGGATGAGGGCCCCAGCTTATGTGGGGAAATTTTTGATATAAAAATCTATCCCGAATCTTTGTTGGAAGGTTTGCCCTATCAGTTAATGGATAAAGAGGATGTGTTACCTTTTCTTCCTGTTAAAAAAAATAATGCCAATAAAACTCAATTTGGAAAAGTTGCTATTGTTGCGGGAAGCAAAAAAATGTTGGGTGCTGCTCATCTTAGTTTATTGTCAGCCTATCGTTCAGGTGCCAGTTATGTCTATTGGGTGAGTGACCTGGAACAGTTGCCCCCCCTTGACGAGGCGGTTCGCCTATCTTTTGCTGATTTTTATAAAAAATTAAATGAATTTTCTGCAATCCTCATTGGTCCTGGGTTGAACGAAGAAGAAGTGGATATTTCTGGTGTACTCAATCAAGTGTCCCAGGCACAGATTCCCAAAGTGGTGGTGGATGCTGCGGCGCTAACTTTTCTTAGCGAGGTTCATGCTCTCCCTAGTTCTTGGGTGGTCACCCCTCACACCGGGGAGTTAGCAAGGCTTTTAAAACGGGCTGGGGACGAGGTGATCAAGGATCGACCTTTGGCCACCTTGATGGCTTGTAAAAGTTTTGGTTGCATGGTGGTGACAAAAGGCTTTTACACAGTATTTGGTAAACATGAAGAGCTTAACGTCATCCCCTATGGAAACGTCGCTCTTGCTAAAGCCGGAAGTGGTGATGTCCTTGCCGGGTTGATTGTCGGTCTCATGGGGCAAGGTTTAAGTAGTGAACAGGCTTCGCTCCTGGCTGTCACATTGCATGGATTGGCCGCTGAGCTGTGGGTTCGCCTTGGTAATCACGTCAACGCTATGGCGGCATCAGATCTTCTGGACTTGATTCCCAAAGTCATGGCGTCCAAGAACTAAGGGTTCATCGGGATCGGAATTTCAAGATTGACTGCGATCGATCGCAAAAACTCGAGTTCATTGGCGGATATTTTAGAGTCGTGTTCAACGCAAACAAGTAAGGAATTAAAAAAAGTTTCTTTGTCTTTGGCCCTTAGTTTTTTTAGTTCAGAAAAGGCCTTGCGAAAATTAGGTAAACTCATCTCTTCCTGACTCACCATGGATTGTTTTTTCCATCCAAGCACTTGCAAGGCGCTATGAAAGGATTTGAGGCCATCATATTGAGCTTGATGCCCATGGTCAGCAAGGGCTGAAAGAATGAGAAGGGCTGAGGGTTTTACTGAAGTCAGTGTGGATAGTTTTTGGCGTTCACGATCGGGCGTCGGTAAAAGTTGGTTTTCAAGAATAAAAAATAGAGCAACCTCATTGTAATCTAAAACTTTGTCTGACTTGATAAGGTATTCCGTCGTTTTTAAAAAGCTCATTTTGCTGTTGGTGCCTTGTTCACGCAAAGTGGGTATGCAAAGTTCAAGGGTGGCGAGCACATGATCGCGAGGAAGTGACTTAAGTTCGACGAATCGCTTTTGAAAGAGCTCGGCAACCCTTTCCCCTTCATAGGTGAGGATGAGTGAGATGATTTTTTCATTTTTATTACTCATATTAAAAAGCCCGAGAATAAGAGCTTTGGCTTCCAGTACGGGATCCTCGCCCTCATGGAGTATAGGGAGAGTGCTTTGCAATACCACCGAGGCGGCAAAAATTTTAGCGGGATCGGGAATGCCAATGGAGTTAACAATTTGTTGGCTAGAAAAATCCTTGACGGCAGTCACTGATTTTATTGGTTCCTTTTTTATACGTACATTTTTCCCGACGAACTCTGGATCGAGAAAGCGCTTATCGATTCGGGCGATCCTCTCTTCGGTGGGAGGGTGGGTGCTTAAAAAAGCAAAAGAGAGGAGGGAACTTCGCTTTGGAGATTCAAAGCACATGTGGCTGAACTCTTCACTGCGAGCATTACCCAGGTCGCTGCCGACTAAGTTAATTTTTGTGAGAGCCCCAGCGAGGCCTTCTGGGAATCGAGTGAATTGAATAGCAGAGGCATCCGCCAAGAATTCCCGTTGTCTGGAAACAGCGGCTCGAATCATCCTGCCTACAAAAACACCGAGATAACCAATAATGAATAGGGTTAAACCCACTCCGACGATAACAAGAAGGGCTTGCCCTTCGCTCCCTCCTTTGGAAGATCGGTTCGAGGATCGGCTTCGGTAGCGCCCGCGCCCCACCATTTCCAGCATGATACGACCAATAAGGCCAATGGTCACAATCCCAGCGAGGTAACCAATGAGTTTTACGTTGAGGCGAGTGTCGCCATGGATAATATGGCTGATTTCGTGAGCTACGACTCCTTGCAATTCATCGCGACGGAGTTGGTGAATGGCTCCCTCCGTGACAGCAATCACAGATTCAGAGGGAGTGAGTCCTGCCGCAAAGGCATTAATGGTGGTTTTACCTGGTAAAATATAAACGGGCGGAGGAGTCATGCCCGCAGCAATGGACATTTCTTCTACGACGTTTAAAAGCTTGCGTTGATCGGAGTCCTTGGTGGTGGCACTCACTGGAATGGCACCCATGTACTGGGCGATGCGATGGCCACTGGTGCCAAGGGTTTGCCACTTATAGGTGGCTCCGAGCAGAATTACCAATAGGGTCAGAAGGCTCGAGAAAATATAGGCCTGTGGGTATTGTAAGACATCAAGCCATAGATTGGCGGTGAGAGGAATCTCGCCTTGATCAGAGAAGAGGGTGGTGCGGACGATCCAGGTGGCAAGGCCCGTTGAGAAAACCAAAAGACAAACCGCAAGGGTAAACAAGAAAACCAAATAGCGGGTATTCTTCTGCGCTTGTCGTTGATATTCAAAAAAGTTCATCGATTTAGAATTGAACCTTTACGGCTTGCCTTTCTTCCGCCATCTCTACTTCAAGAGGTTGGGCCGCTCGAAAACCGAAATTATTGGCGACAAGATTATTAGGAAAAGTCTCCCGGGCGTTGTTATAAAACATAACGCTGTCATTAAAAGACTGACGAGCGTAGGCGATTTTATTTTCAGTTGATGAAAGTTCTTCCATGAGGTCACCCATGAGTTTGTCAGCTTTAAGGTCAGGGTAATTTTCAAAAACAGCCATAAACTGACCCATGCTTCTGGAAAGGACCCCTTCTGCTTTATTGAGGAGACCCATGGCCTCGGCATCGCCAGGGTTTTGCGAAACGGCACTCGCTGCTGACTGAGCCTGGTTGCGGGCATTAATGACGGCTTCAAAGGTGTCCTTCTCATGCGACATGTACTTTTTTGCCGTTTCAACAAGGTTAGGTATGAGGTCGTAACGCCTTTTGAGTTGAACGTCGATTTGAGCAAATGCATTCTTAAAGGCATTTCGTAAACGGATAAGATTGTTGTAAATGGACACTACAAAAATAGCGATAACGAGAATTAAACCAATTCCAATATAACCAAACAAGGTAGCCCTCCTTTTTGCAGGAGAGTCTACCACGGCTTGTGGATTGGCTAGAGGTTTTTTACGTCATGCTGCAGAAATGAACTGAAATGGGGGCAAGAAGTCCCCATGTTGTCAAAATTACATGGAGCTAGAAAACTCACTATCGTCAGGGAGTTCCTGCACTAATTTTTCTGGGCTTTGCACCCGTACCTGATTGAGGAGTTTTTTCTGTTCGTGGGAGCAGACGGAAACTTGGTAGTTGCCAAAATTGCAACTGAGGTTAAAGTTGTATACGAATTCAGGTTGTTTTTCGCTGTCGTCAGCAAGTTCACACACATCAGCGGAACCCTCGGTTTTGGAGACGCCTTTCACGTCACATCCGTACTGTCCTCCCGCGGAGTAGGAAAATTGGCCGCGCTGATGATTGGGAAGCTGGCTTTTCACTTTTTCTTGGATGGATTTAGCATTCCAAAATAATTGGGTGACGGCTTTTTGCTCAGATTGACTGATGGGCAGAGCATCAAAGGGCTCTTCCACAGCAAAGCCTTCAGCATGACTGTTGTTGGGAAAAAGGAAAATCGATACAATAAATATTTTTAACAAATGCATCTCAGCCTCCCTGGCGTAAAAACCTTTAAAACAGGATAAGTGACTTAGGACTAAAGACCAAGAGCCAATGTGAGAATTTAAAAAAATGTTTTCTTCATATTGATCAACTGTTCAACGCTCTTTTTCAAGTTTCATTTTTTCGAAAAAATAAATGACACTTTTCTTGTGAAGATAGAGTTCCTTCGAAATTTTTCAGTTAAGGATCTCATGTTGAGACAACTTTTTTCAAATAAATTAGGGATTTAGATCCAAGAAATGCCTCTAATCTTCCGATGAGCTTTCATGGTTATTTTTCCTCTGGGTTTGGTTTCAAAATCAAAACATATTCCCTATGCCACCATAGCGATTGCGGTGATTACCGCCTTTTACTCCATTGTGCAGTTTTCGCTAGGTGATGATTTCGAAGAAACCTTTTTCCATGGTCCCGCTCGCAAAGAGTTCTCTATTGCCTTTAAAAAATATCTGCAAGACCGCTGCGAACTCATGGGAAGTCTTGAGGACTGTGCCCAGATTGGCTACATGCCACGAGGAATGTTTTTAAATCCACGGTTTTTTGAAAAAGTTAAAGAAACTAAAGAAGAGTCGAGAAAAGAAATCACTAATTTTATAAAAAGCGAATTTGTTGAGGCGCAGCTTAACTCTCCAGAGCATCCTTTATTTGAACAATATCAAAATGCAAAAAATGAATTGAAGAATTTCGCCAAAGAAAAGGCTTTGTTGTCATCGGATAACCTTAATCTGATTTCAGTCTTTCACTCTTTGTTTCTGCATGGTGGCTACATGCATCTGATTGGTAACATGCTGATGTTTATATTTTTGGCCTTTCCCGTCGAGGAGAGAATGGGGTCTGTCTTTTTTGGCTTAACCTATTTTGCTTCGGGCATTTTTGGCTCTGGGCTCAATGTCTTTTTAGATGCGGATTTACCTTTGCTGCTAGGAGCTTCGTCATCCGTGAGTGGGGTGGCTGGCGCTTTAACCTTGTTTTTTTGGAACAACTTTGCCCGAGTTTTTGTGAGTTTCTTTTTTGTGATGTCAAGGGTAGTGTCAATTCCAGTTTTTCTTTACGTTCCCCTTTTTATTGTGGCTGGGGACGTGGTTGGCACCATGGACTCGTTCACGAATGTAGCCCATGTGGCCCACCTTGGTGGTTTTGCTATGGGTGCCTTTCTGGCGGCTCTTTATCACTTAGTTATGCCTTTGCCGAGTCACTTTACCTACCCCTTTGAATTGGATTTTTATAAAAAATCTAAGGAAACCACAGATTCTACTGAACGCTTTCGCATTTTTAGGGAGTGGCTCTATTACTGCCCACTTAATCTGTATGCTTTTAAGGGGCTAGTCAATGAATCAAAAAGAATTGTAGAAACTCCTGAAGGTGAAGAGCGAGTGGAGCGTTTCTTTGTTGAAGCCTTCCATGAAATTGCCCACGCTAATCGCAAAAATCCTGGATTTTTTAAAATGCTCCCTCTGTCTTGGTTAGCACATGTCCCCGAGGGTGAAGACGTTGGCTATTTAGTAAAAACTCATAAACTTTGGAAAACCACAGAAAAGCCGGTGAATAGCTTTAAATTGAGTTTTCTTATCCTTAAAGAGTTGGAATGGAAAAGTAAAGAATGGCAAGAAGAGATCCATCTTCAATGTCAATTTCTATTGCAGCAAGGGGAGTACCGTGAGGCGGTCACCCGCCTTATTAGAAGTCAGCCAGAATTATTAAAAGTGTTACGGGAACAGGAGAACACCCATGAACGAATTGCATAAACTTTATGGCAATAAAGATAACGCAGCTTTTGATCAAAGGCTGATTGCCTTTGTTATTGACACCTTTGTTGCTGGCCTGCTGGCAAAACTTATCGCGCCGATCACTGGCCCCTTTGTTCCCGTAGCTCTTTTATACTATGTGGTGCCACAACTTTACTTGGGCTACACTTTAGGAAAGTACTTGCTGGGTTTGCGAGTGATTTCTGATGACGGTCATGTATCTGTGGGGAGGATGCTTCTCCGAGAGACTATCGGCCGTTTGCTATCATCTCTTCCCTTATTTATGGGTTACCTTTCTGTGATCTTTTCTAAAGACCGATGTGGTTGGCATGATCGCATTGCCCACACACGAGTGATTTCACTTAAACCTGTCCATACGACGGCAGGTGGTCAAGTGATGCGAGCAGGGGTGGCTATGTTAATGATTGGGGTTTTGGCGGTTGGAGGGCTCTATTTTGCTATGTTGCATACAAGCTACCCTGTCCACATGCTGGCAAAGCAGCTCAATATGACGGGCATCAAAATGGAAGGGGTCAGCGGAAGCTTTTCTAAAGGATTTCGTATTGCCAAAGTCAGCTTTGAAGAAAATGGAAACTCTTTTGAGTTCAACAATATTCAACTCCTTATGAATCGAGAGGCCTTTGGTTTTGCCAAAGTTTTTACCAATGAAAAGTTGACGGTTGATCATTTTATTGTTGGCGATGGTTTTGTAAAAGTTGTCAATTGGGGTGGAAAAAAAGATGCTAATCCACTTAAAAAGAAGACTGAAGATCCACGCTTGGCTGCTCAAGACAGAAAAGCTAAGCCTCGCAAAGAGTCTTCAGCGCTTTTTAAGGTTATCGAAATTGGTAACATTAATTTTGATATTATGGGGAATTCATTTAAGTTGAATCGCTTTTCTGTAGCTGATTTTGCGATTAAAACAAAAAGTAAAGAAGTGATGGCAAAGCATCTCTATCTAGCATCTTCTGACTTTGACGTTCTCGTCAAAGGGATTCACTTTAACGAAGAGAAGGCGATTCGAAAGGCTCACTTACAAGCCTTGATTAAGAAAGATGGACGCCTTTTGCAAGGGCTAAAAAGAAATCTTGATTTCCAGATTGATATGGATGGGGGAGCGGGGCTTTCTCAGTTGAGAGTTAAGGCTTTCAATGGCAAATTACAGGCTTCGATGTTGAACAAAGAATTTGAACTCAATATCAATAACTTAAATTTAAACCAATATATCAAGCAAACGATTCCTATCAAAACAATCAGCTTGAATCTAGATAAATATGGAGCTCGAGGCCAGCTGGCTTTACGCAACCGATCTTTTCATTTTCCTCAGCAAAACCTCACGGGTCTTTTATTGAAAGGTTTTGTAGGCAGCGATGAACGTGGCATGGGAATAAAGTTAAAACCTTTGGCTATGATCGGACCAAATACTTGGTCCCAGTTTCGTTTGCCAAGTGGGGATGTGGTGAATCCCGACAAGCCCGGCCTTTCTTTAGTCTATACAGGCAAACCTTTTCCAAAGCTTTCGGCAAAAAGCCACGCTATGCTTGAAGCTGACCAAAGGTTTTTTGCAGAGGGGCCCTTTTATCAATGGATGGGCAAAGCCAAGTTTCTTCCTGGGATGTCATCTTTGCCAATGCGCTTCCCTTCCTCAGGAGATTAGTGCCGCTGAGGATAGGCCCTATTGACTCGAAAAACGTCTTCTTCGCTAAGTAAGTCTTGGTTTGGAGAAAAATACTCGCCATTTTTGCCAAGCATAGTGGGCTCATTGGGATCTATAGAAAATAGGTTTGATGGGTAAAGCATGATGGACTGATAGTCAAAAGGTCGACCAAGGACTCCCATATAATCATTAGGAAGCTTTTTGAACTGCATGGCGTGTTCTGGGGGGATATTGTCCCAAAACACTTCGACATAGCGGTCCCTGTCTTCTCTGTTTTGTTCGTGCAAAAAGCCAAGAGTGTGCATGAGTTCATGGAGGATTTCTTTAGTACCACAATTGGGGGCCAGAAATATATGTTGAGACCCTCCCACTTTGCCCAGGTAGGAGTAACAATTGGCATCACCATCAGTAATAAAAATATAGTCTTTTTCATTGGAGCGTTCGACAAATTTAATATTGGTGTTTTGATCCAAATATTCAATAGCTTCGAGAGCAGCCATCCCATTGGGAATTTTGGGGTCAACCATATAGGGGATCATTCCTTGTGGCCATTTTGTCGGCTTTGCTTGTTTGATTTCCCCCTGTTTTTTAAGCTTTTCTAAATCTTTGACATCACCAACGAGAAGGTCTCCATGGTAGGTGAGGTGTCGACCCACCACCACGATTTGCGTGACGTAACGATTTCCTTCTGCATCAAAAGGGGCGAAAGTTTCATCAACTTGAGGATACTTGACCGACTTTTGTTTTTGTACGGGAGGTGCCTTCATAGTCAAAGAGTGGGGAATCTCCTCGGGCAGGGGGAGCTTGGCTTCTTTTTTGGGTGGGGTGGGTGAAGGCAGGATATGGGCTTCACTTACGGGTGCAGGCATGAGTCTTTTAGGCTCCTTACTGCGGTTTTGGAAATACAATCCCAGAATAATAACGAGGGCCGTAAGGAGAAGTGTATTTTTCATGGGCCTAAACTAACATTTTACTCGATGGTCAGATAGCCATTTTTTTCCTGCACGAGGCCAAAGGGCTCTTCTTTAAAAAATAAAAACCCGTCGAGATCAAACCAATCCACATCTTGACCAATGTATATGGCAGACCGAATAGCCAGGCTCGTTTCGACCATGCATCCAAGCATGACATTCAATCCCATGTGCTTGGCCGCTTGAATTTGCTCCCTAGCTTTTAGGTAACCACCCGTTTTCATGAGCTTGACATTGATCCCATGAAATTGGCGGGCTAACTCAGCGTCTACTTTTTGCTGTTGTAAAGATTCATCCGCAATAATTGGGATTGGGGACAGCGGTTTTAATTTTTTATATTCTTCAACAAGATGAGAGGCCATGGGCTGCTCTAAAAATTCGATATTTAAGTGTTTGATTCCGTCAATAAAATGAAGGACGTCCTCGCAGTTTTGTAAGGCTTCGTTGGCATCAATTCGCAAGGGGCCAGCAAAGTGTTTAGCGACTTCTAAGCAACTTTCGATAGGCTTTTCTTGGCCAACTTTGATTTTACAACATGGAAAATGTTCCACTCGTTGAAATTTCATAAATTCCGCAATTTCATCTAAGGGAAGGATGGGAAGGGAGATTGAAGTGGGTACCTTGTGAATTTCTTCTAAGCCTAAATAATGAGGAACACTTTGTCCCTTTTGCTTGGCCCTCAGATGAATCAGTGCAGACTCAAGCCCAAAAGCGAGGGGTGCGCAAATATCCAGTTTGTTAATGTCGGTGGGATCAGTAACTCCATCCAGGGAAACTTGGGAATATTGTTTGGGAATAAGGCCTGCACTGGCTTCAGCCTGGGTAATGCCAGCCACCTCTCCCATAGCTTTGATCCCATTTTCTTCTACGTGGACAATGTAATTGATTTTACGAGAAGTGGAGCCGCGGGAGATCTTCCAAGTAAACTTTAAATCCATTTCTAAGGTTTCTAAAGACCAATGAAGCATGTCATCATTATGTGGGGCTTTTGGGTGGCGATCAATTTATTTTAGAAGAAACCCAAGCTTTATAGGAGGATTCATCATCCACATCCTGCCATGGGAAAGTCAGGGGTAGGGATTGGGCTCTGAGCTCCTCTAGCAAGGATTTGGCCCCTTGATCGCCCGTCAGGCTCAGTAGTTGAGGAAAGAAATCCCTTGGAAAAATGCAGGGAGGCGCCAGACTGGATGGATCCATGGGATCGCGCCGACTGGCAACCACTTGCTTTGGGTTTTTGCTAAATTCAGCAAGGATTTGTCGAATGTCGTCATCCACCACAGAGGGTAAATCGGCTAGATGGATCAAAAGAGCATCATAAGAAGAGTCTTGAGCGTGCTGAGCGGCCACAACAATGGAGCTTGCCATCCCCGAAGAGTATTGAGAGTTAAAAAGCAAATTTCTTTGGGGAAGTTTACTTGCAAATTCTTTGTGGTGTTGGCCAGTAATGATAAAGACATCTTCATTGGCGATGGATTGCAAAGCTGACAGAGAAAAATCCACGAGAACCTTTTCGTCTATAGGTAAAAAAGCCTTGTTTTTTCCCATGCGAGATGAGGTGCCTGCCGCTAAGAGGCCTGCCATGATCTTCATATCTGTATTTCCTGGCCGCTAAAAAAAAATTGTTGTAATTGAGCACAAATGGAAAGGGCAATGGCTGATTCCCCGCGCCCCATACCGTCGATTCCCATGGGGCCGTGGATTTTTTCGAGATCTTCATCAGCGAGCGGAGAGTTGTAAAGATTCTTGCGATCGTCAATCAGTTTTTGTCTTCGAGCTTGTGGGCCCAAGACTCCGATCAGGCTCAGCCATTGCAAATCGGTTTTAGAAAAAACTTCGAGATCGTAAGGGTAGTGATGGGACATAAGGAGTAAAACCGAGTTGGCACCCGGTTTCAAAAAGGGATCAAGCCCACCTTCACTGAGATAGCGAATGTTCCAACCCTGGTCCAGTCGTTGCTGGACCCACTCTTGTCGATAATCAAAAACCTGTAAATCCCAACCTAGGGTATTTATTAAAGAATAAAGAGGATCGGTGTCGACACCGGCTCCTACAAGTTTGATGTGCAAATCCCTTTGCCAAGGGTCACAAAACAGTTGGTGGGGTCTGGGAAGCTCTGAGGTGGTCCAATCTGAAAATAGAATTTGATTGTCTCCCTCAATGCAAATACGAAAACCAAAATCCTCCCGATTTTGATCAAACATGAGGTAATTGCGCCCTTTCTGCGAAGTTGAAAGTCCCAAATACACTAAAGGAGTATTGGGAATCTCCCAGCGCACGGGTTCAAAAAATAAATGCAGAGATCCTTGGCAACCGACACCACTTCCAAAATAAGGATCGGACTCCTCTGTAGTATCTAAGAGAAGAACTCGCTTTTGCGCCGGTTCCGCAAGAGCAAAATCAATAATTTCTTGTTCAAGACAGCCGCCGCTAATAAGGCCACAATTTTTCTGGTCGAGTAGTATGAGTTTTTTTGCCCCCGGTTTTTTGTAGGTCGAACCTTCAGTCGCTACTAAGGTCACCATAAGCATAGGCTCACCTTGATGGCTTTGCATAAACTGAAAAAGCTCTTTTAACTCTCTCATGTCAGGCGTAAAGGCAGATCATAAAGGCGCTGACCGGTGGCGGCAAACACAGCATTGGCAACAGCAGGCGCAATGGGTGGGAGCCCCGGTTCACCCACCCCAGTGGGTTTTTCAGTAGACGCAACGATGTGAACTTCAATCTCTGGGGTCTGCGACATGCGAAGAGGGGGGTAGTCGTCAAAATTACTTTGATCAACTCCACCAGCACTCAGTTTGATCTCGCCCTGGAGGGCGGCCGAAAGGCCGTAGATAATTCCTGATTCCATTTGCTTTTTAATGATGTCGGGATTCACTGGGGTTCCACAATCAATAACAGCAGTTACTTTTTTAACTTGGATTTGGCCAGCATGAACTTCCACTTCTACGACTTCACTGGCAAAGGATTTAAAGGAAGAGTGGGAAGCCACACCTTGAAAACGCCCTTGGGACGGTTTTCCCCAATTGGATTTTTCTTTGGCTATTTCTAAAGTGGCGCGTAGGCGATCATTGTGAGTCATATTTTTGAGGCGATATTCCATTGGGTCCTGGCCAAGTTTATGGGCAATTTCATCAATAAAGCTTTCTACCACAAAAGCATTGTAAGAGTGTCCGACCGAGCGCCAAAAGTGAATGGGGACTTTGATGCCAAGTTGATAGTGTTTGACCAAGCGATTTTCAACTGTATAGGGGATATGGGTGGCTCCCTCAGCAACAGTGGGGGCCTTCCCTGATAGAGACATGAAAAAGCTCACCATTTTACCAAGGCTTCCAAGGAGAAAATCAGGAACCCAATCTGGAGCCATCAGTCCAAACCACTGAGGGATTACATATTGCATAATAGACTCGCAACCGAGATCGTGTTGCCAGCCTGTGACCCGACCATTTTTAATGCTGGCTTTCATTTTATGGAAAGTGATGGGTCGCAAGGGGGAGTGCTTAGTATCATCCTCCCTTGACCAAAGCACTTTGACAGGTCGCTTGATTTTTTTAGAAATTTCAAGGGCATCAACAACGTAATCTAAAGTGCTACGTCGACCAAATCCCCCTCCTAAAAATACACTATTGTGCACGAATACTTTTTCGCGGGGGAGGCCCAACATCATTGCCGCTTTATTTCTTACTAAAGAAGGCCCTTGGGTGGGGCACCAAATATCGCAGCGATCTTTTTGCACCCAAGCTGTTGCATTCATGGGTTCCATTGGGGAGTGGGCAAGGTAGGGGAGTCGATATTCGGCTTCAATCACTTGGTCAGCGCCAGCGAAAGCTGATTCAGGTTCTCCCTCCCTTTCCACTTCATGGGCTTTTGTCTTTTCCATGGCGTTTTTATAACTGGTAAAAATGCCTTCCGAGTCTAAATCCTGTAAAGAGCCCGGTCCCCACTCGACAATGAGAGACTTTCTTGCTCGCATGGCCTGCCAATACTTCTCGCAAACAATAGCAACACCTGAGGAAACTTTAAAAACGTCGATAACACCATCAAGAGCTTTCACTTCGCTGGCATTAAAAGATTTGACGTGTGCGCCAAAGCTAGGGCCACGCTCGACCACGGCTGAAGCCATATTGTCAATCTGCACGTCAATGCCAAACCGATCACTCCCTTTGGATTTTTCCATGGCATCAAGACCCACCTGTGGCTTGCCGATATAGATGAAATCCTTAGGGTCTGTCAGTTTTCCTTTCGGAGGATTTTTTATTTTGCTAGCGTCTTCAATGAGTTCTCCAAAAGTTAACTTTTGAGTTCCCGATTGAGCAAAAACCTGTCCATCTTTGCATTCGACCTGGTCCACATTCACTGACCATTTTTGTGCAGCAGCCATCTTAAAAAGCTCACGCAGATTCGCGCCGGCTTCTCTGAGAATCATCCAGCGGTCGGCTGTGCTAGTGCTCCCCCCAGTAATCATATGGCCGTTGAAGGTGGAGTAGACTTCGGCGACGGGTGCTGACTTCACCTGAAAAAGGTTAGGATTGATTTTAATTTCTTCACCAAATAGCGTTAGTTGTCCCGTGTAAACACCTTGGCCCATTTCCGCTTTGTCCATGATAAAAACGAATTGGTTGTCTGGGGTGATCTCAAAATAGTGATGACCAAAGCCACTCTCACCCTTAGCAAAGGCTTTCCAGCCACGGTGAGGTAAAGGAAGGGTGAGGGCCACAATAAATGAGCCTGAAGTGGTTAGACTGGTTTTTAAAAACTCTCGGCGGTTGCTGATGAACATTAGGCTTTCCCCATACTTTTAGCGGCATTCAAAATAGCGGTTTTCATTTTGTTATAAGTGCCGCAGCGGCAAAGGTTGCCGTCCATAGACTTGATGACATCGGATTCCGTGATGCGGTCGCTATTTTCAATGAAACTTATGGCCTGCATGATTTGTCCACTTTGACAATATCCACACTGAGGGACCCCTTGCTCGGCCCAGGCTTTTTGCACGGGGTGGAGTCCATCTTCCTGAATACCCTCAATCGTGGTGATTCGTTGACCTGCGACTGCGGCGATAGGCATCACGCAAGTGCGTATGGCTTCCCCATTGAGGTGCATGGTGCAAGAGCCACAAAGGGCCTTGCCGCAACCAAATTTTGTTCCTAAGAGTCCCAACTCTTCGCGAATCACCCACAAAAGAGGGGTGTCTTCGGGGACGTCTACTTCGACCTTTTTGCCATTGACGAAAAATGAAATCACAATGTTACCTCGCAGGCACCCATCATAAAGAACCCGCGCTTCATATAGAAGAAAAAAGGAAAATGAATCTGAGTGTTATTTGTCAGTTAAAAAAGAAGGGGGGCAAGGAAAGCAAAAAAGGCACCGATCAGCCATAGGATTAAGGAAATTGTATAAATGACAAAGGAGATTTTTCGACTTCGCATGCAAGCCCGAGCTTGAGCTTCATCAATTGGACAAGGTTCAAACCGGGCCCGATATTGTAAAAAGCCAGCGAGGACAAGCATGATTGCACTGAAAGTAAAGACCCAGGCTTTGTACTCGGAGAGCCAAATAATTTGAGGGACAGTCGTCACTAAGCCCGCCATTGCTGCGCCCATTCCCAAGGCCACTAATAGACTGGGCAAAGCGCAGCAAAAGAGAGTGCCTGAGGATGCAAATAAGGAGAGCCAGGAGGAGATGGATTTCACTACTTGAGGCCCATATATTTAAAGCCAGCTCCAGTCACTACCGACTCGATCACTTTTTCTGGGAGGATCTGTCCTTTCACGAGTAGAATGGTCACTTCCATGGTATCGAGGTCCACTTTCACGTCTTTGACCTCTTTGCGCTTGGAAAAGTTCTTTTGAATCCCTTGGGCACAAAAGGCGCAGACCATACCTTTAACTTTAATAATGATTTTTTCAGGGCTCACTTTTTTGGCCTCTGCTTTTCCGTCTTTATGGTTATGATTTTGATGATCCATCTTATGGTTGTGGCTTGTCCCTTTTTGTTTCATGTTGTCTTGGGATTTGCCATAAACGGGAAAGAAAAGCAGGCTTGTTGCAGCAAGGATCATTATCGTTTTCATAGTCACTCCTAAAAATGAGTAATGTAGTTGAATCGAGTCACGCCAGTGAAAGACTGACCAATTTCAAATAAAATATTTCGATAAAAAAATCTTAAATAGGGGGTGATGTCGGATTGGTTGGATTCCCTGTTAAAGGCGAAATCCTGCCACTCTAAAATGATCCAGGTGTGAAAGCCATCAAAGGGGTCAATATAGGGGGTGACGCCGGCGCGAACTACGGTTTGCTCAAGCTCAGTGAATTTGTCGTTAAAGAGTTGCTGGTGCTTTGCCAAAAAATAATAATCGCGATCTTCTATGTCAAATTGAAGGGCTGCCATACCAATGGTTTTAGGATCTCCACTGATTTCAGAATGTCCACCACCAATGACGCCATAAAGATTGGCTTGCAAACCAGAACCATTCCAACGTTTGAGCAAAAAATTAAGGGATCCCAGCGTGGCATTTGCATTCTTAACTGAATGGCGCCGGATGTGATGGACGCCTGTGGCAAACCAATAGCGCCAGGAATAGTTCAATTGGTTGTGGGACATGAATGGGGCGTGATAACCCATAATTCCTACTGAGTTTTGAAAGGCGACGGGATGAGCATGGCTCAATGGGGATAGCAAAAGAATGAAAGTCAAAAGCAGGCCGCTAAAGATCAAAGAGGGCTTTGGTTTTTTCATGAAAACCTCGCGCTTTGAATCAGCTCTTTGATCTCCTCAAGCATTTCGTCAGTCAGTTTTGGGTTTTTGGATTGAACGGCTTCGTGGACGCAATGATTGAGATGCTGATTGATGATCTTCTTTTCGATGGTGGCTAGGCTGGCTCGCACGGCTTTAATTTGCGTGATGATATCCAAGCAATAACGACGGTCCTCGATCATTTTAGTTACCCCGCGCACTTGGCCTTCGATTCGCTTGAGTTGCTTGATCTGCTGGGTGTGAGACGTCCCCATTTTTTCTGATTTCATGGGTTTATAATATACCCCAGGGGGGTATATGTCAATTGGCCATTGTTGGCTTTTATTTGCGTCAAAACGAAACGAAAACACAATAAAATAGAGCTGGAAAGCCAGTCTAGCTGGGCAAAACAGGGTGTTTTTAGTTAAAATAAAGGAGAGAACAATTTTTGGTAATAAAACTAGACTTGTGTTTTTTTGCCAGAATGGGCCATTCTAGAAAAGAGCCCTTTCGGTTCTCGTAACCAGGAGGTGGGTTCCTAGCTATCTCAATCTTCCCCGAGTCTTACTGCTGAACGCAACCTATGAACCATTGCAAGTGGTGAGTTGGCAAAAAGCTATGATTCTCTGGTTTCAGGAAAAAGTAGATATTCTAGAGTCCCACGACGTTCAAATTCGTTCTGTGCGCCAGCATTTTCCAGCTCCGGCTGTTCTTAAACTTCGTCACTACATCCAACCCAAGCGTTATCGGCGGGTGCGTCTTTCTAGGGAAAATATCTTTCTTCGCGATGATCACACCTGCCAGTACTGTGCAAAAACTTTTGCCTATAAAGATTTGACCCTAGATCATGTGATGCCAGTTTCTCGAGGGGGGCCAAAAAGTTGGAAGAACTTAGTGACGGCTTGTCACAAATGCAATCACAAAAAAGGGAACCGCACCCCAAAAGAAGCAAACATGGATCTTTTGAAAAAGCCGGTGCCTTTGCAGTGGACGCCCGCTTTTGACGTCAAAGCTCGCATTAAATCAGTGGATGAGGTGTGGTCCCCCTATCTCACCATACAATTCTATTAGCTAGTCGTTAGTCTAGCTCCAGCAAAAGCTTTGTTTGCGTAAGCAGCATTCGTTGTAAGCCTCTTTGTTTTTGGTAGAATTTTCTAATGTTACAGAACTTTTTTAAAAGCATATCTTACCAGCACAAAGCTCCCTTGGATCCCGATTTCATTCCGGCTCATAAGTTTGCAGTGGCTTATCAAGACTTAACCGAAACTGAACCCAGCGTAGAGCTTCATTTCAGTTTGCAAAGGTCCCCTGAGCAAGTGTTACGCTTTTCGCTCAAGGTCGTGGATTCAGAAAAGTACCATGACCTCACCACGCTTTATTTACAGAGAACCATAAAATTTCATTTGTGGTCCACTGGCGGCTATGAACTGAAAGTGGCCGGAAGCTCCAAATGGGGAAAAATTCTCAAAGATATATTTAGCGAAACTGGCCCCGAGAGATTTGATGCCCTTTTTATGAAGCGTATCTATGATCAAAGCTTTTCGGTAAAAGCTGTAGAGGTTTCGCAATTGCCACCGGCTCAAGAGCAAATGCGCTCCATTGGTGGGCACCTTGATGGCAATCGCATTGGTTTTGACCTTGGCGCGAGTGACTATAAAATTGCTGCTGTTAAAAATGGTGAGGCCGTTTTTACTACAGAAATTCGTTGGGATCCTGTGCCGCAAACGGACCCCAACTATCATTGGAAAAGAATTTTGGATGGCATTGAGTTAGCGGCCTCCTATTTGCCGAGTGTAGATGCCATAGGTGGAAGTTCGGCAGGTATTATTAATAACAATCGCATCATGGTGGCTTCGCTGTTTCGATCGGTTCCTTTGGAGACATTTTCCAGGGAAGTCACTCCCATCTTTGAAAATTTGCAAAAAAAGTGGAATGTTCCACTTATTGCCATCAATGATGGCGATGTCTCAGCTTTGGCTGGAGCCATGGGGCTTAAGGAAGCTGGGATTCTTGGGGTCGCCATGGGCTCGAGCGAAGCTGTGGGCTTTATTAATAAAGAAGGTAAGATCACGGGTCAGCTCAATGAACTGGCCTTTGCACCCATTGATTACAATCCCCAGGGGGCTATGGATGAGTGGTCCCAAGGTGTTGGAGTTGGAGTGATGTACTTTTCCCAGCAGGCGGTGAATCGGTTAGCCTTGGCAGCAGGTTGGTCATTTGCTGAGGATATGCTCTTGCCGGAACGTTTGAAAGAGGTTCAAGAAAAGGCCAATGCCGGCGATGAGAAGGCTTTAAAAATTTATGAAACCATTGGCGTTTATTTAGGGTACACAGTTCCTTACTACCATCAATTTTATGATTTTAATAAATTGATGGCCTTTGGAAGAGTCATGTCAGGAAAGGGTGGTGATGTCATTATAGAAACCGCTCTTTCCGTTTTAAAATCAGAATACCCTGAACTTTTAGATCAAATTGAACTTTGTGTGCCCGATGAGAAGTTTCGCCGGGTTGGGCAAGCTGTAGCAGCGGCGAGTCTTCCGACCATTAATCCTGGAAAGGTTCATGGACTTTCATAATTCAAGTCGAGATATTTTCTTTGATGAAAAACACCCCAGTCTGGATCAGGCTTTGAAGGCAGTCACTCACCTTGGAGTGGGGGCTCACCAGGATGACCTCGAAGTGATGGCCACCCACGGAATTATGAATTGTTACAATCAATCACAAAAGCATTTTGCAGGGGTGACCTGCACCAATGGAGCGGGCAGTGCCCGCGCTGGAGCTTACAAAAATTTCAGTAATGAGGATATGGTTAAGGTGCGTACCCAAGAACAAAGGGATTCTGCAAAATTAGGTCAGTATGCCGCCATGATTCAGTTGGGGTATGGAAGCTCAGAAATTAAGAGCCATCTCAATAAGAATTTAGCGAGGGATCTTGAAAAGATATTAACTCAGTCCCAGCCTGATTTTATATACACTCACAATATGGCAGACAAGCACGACACCCATGTGGCCGTCGCCATGACTTTGATTTGTGCTTTGCGCGAAATCGATTACATTCCCAAAGCATTTTATGGTTGTGAGGTGTGGAGAACATTAGACTGGCTTCCCGATGATAAAAAAGTCGCTCTAGAGATCCCCGGTGATATGGATCTTGTGCAAAAACTCATTGATTGCCATCATTCCCAAACAGAAGGGGGCAAAAGGTATGATTTGGCGGCTCTGGGTCGTATGAAATCCAATGCAACCTTTTTTGAATCCCATGCTGTAGACCACAGTCAAAATCTTTGGTTTGCTATGGATCTAAAACCATTACTTGAAGACAAGAGTCTTGATCCTGCCGATTGGATGCTGACTTTTATCGATCAGTTTAAAAAAGACGTAAAAAGTAAAGTATCCCTTTATTTGTGAGGTGCCCTTGGAAGTTATAATCCTTAAAGATCCTCTTGAAGTTTCAAAATTAGCTGCAGCTCATGTGGTTCATCAGGTTCAACAAAAGCCAATGAGTTGTTTGGGGTTGGCTACTGGTAGCACCCCTAAAAATATGTATGAGCTTCTTTGCCAATATTATGAGCAGGGGAAGGTGGATTTTTCAAGGGTTACGAGTTTCAATTTGGATGAATACGTGGGCCTCGCTTCTCATCATCCAGCCTCCTATGGCAGCTATATGGAGGAAAATCTTTTTCGGTTCATCAATATCCGCAAAGAAAATTGTCATATCCCCAATGGCATGGCCGAGGACGTTCCTAAGGAGTGCCAATCCTATGAGGAAAAGATCCAAAAAGCGGGTGGTATTGATTTGCAAATTTTAGGGATTGGTACGGATGGGCATATTGCATTCAATGAACCAAGTTCATCGCTCAGTTCGCGAACGCGCTTGAAGACGCTCACCGAGCAAACAAGAAATGACAATCGCCACTTTTTTGCAGAAGAGGAAGAGGTGCCTGTCCATGTGATTACCATGGGGGTGGGCACCATTATGGAGGCTAGAAAAATTCTCTTGCTCGCCACCGGTGAAAAAAAGGCAGATGCCATTGCCAAAACCGTGGAGGGCCCGGTGACGGCCATGGTTCCCTCTTCGATATTGCAGTTTCATAGCAAAGTCGCGTTAGTTATTGATGAGGCGGCCGCCCGTCTATTGACACGCAAAGACTATTATCGATGGGTCTATATGCAAAAGCCACCCTGGCAAAAGCAGATAGCTGACAGTTTTCTTTAAGTTTGTTAGAAAAACCCCATGCGATACTTGGCTGTAAGCTTTTTATTTCATGGGATGATGCTAGCTGGGCTTTTTTATTCACAGGCGCATTCCTTTACCAAAAAGACACCGGTGCAGTGGTTGTCATTTCATCAGGTCGCAGTAAAAAGTGAACAGAGGGATATCCTTTCCAAAAGCAAGGAGCCCATGAAGCCGCGACCTACAAAACAAAAAATGAGCCCCAAATCCTTA
>JAGQZY010000049.1:0-5833 GCA_020435205.1 Bdellovibrionales bacterium
GTTCAGGCTTTTACTACGGCATGAGATGGGATGTTTTACCCATGATCTCTTTATCTCTCTTCATTATTTTGAAGTTTCTTAAATATTTTTCTTTGCGCCGAGCAATACTCATACTTTTCCCCTCCGCTCTCTTGGCAGAACCTCTACTACAAAAAATCCTGGCCCCTTTATCTATTCGCAGTTCAGCCCAGGCCATTGCTTGGAGCCAATCTTCTTTTTTTCATTGGCCGCTCTATATAATATGGCTCACCTTCATAGGCCTGAGTTTGCGCTATTTAAAAAAAGTAAGGGTCGCAAAAATATTTTTTGCAAAAGTTTTACTTCTTCTTCCTATTTTTATTTTCCTTATTTTTTTTAGTCACTATTGGCTCTCTTCACCCACCTACGCCGCTGCTGTAATAAACTTGCCCTTGGCCATGTTTGTTGAGCTTGGGGAGGTGGGCGGACATATGTGGCCTATGTTTCCATGGATGGCTCTCGTACTGGCAGGTTTTTCCTATCAGCACTTATTAGCCTCTCCTAAATATAAACTTTGGGGATTTGCTTTGGATAGAGCGGGGCTCGTTGCGCTCACCGCCTTTGCCTTTTTTCTTATTTTTTTTATGAAACATTTTTCCTTTTATTATCAACTACTCAGCCCTAAAAATTACTTCACTTCTAGTGTATTTCAAGGGGGTTGGCGCTTGGCTTTAGTGACCATTAGCTTCTACATCTGCTTTCACTACGGGAGCTATCAACTCTCCAAAATTTGGCGCTCGAACGGACTTGTTTTCCGATTGATAAGTAGTGGCATCCTCATTATCTATTTAGTTCATTTTATTCTTGTCGCAAGAATGGCGCCGCTCGTCGCTAAATTCTTCCACGGGGAGATGAATTTTTTCCTATTTTTTCTAGGAATATTGTCTATTTCACTGGCAATATCAGGATTTCTTGTCTATCTTTACCAAAGTAAAATCACGGTAAGATATGTCAGAGTCCAATAGAACAAAAAGCAACGAACCTATTGCCATTGTCGGTATGGGATGCGTTTTGCCTGGTGCCGACAACCCCACTGCCTTTTGGCAAAATTGCCTTGAGGGGAAAGTCATCATTGAGCCAATCTCCAATTCACGCTGGGACAAAACTCTTTATTCCACGAAGGATCCCTTTGATATTGATAAAACTTACTCCACTCTAGCCGGGGAAGTGAAGCAACACGTCTACAATCAATTGGCCCAAAAACATAATGTCGATGTCAAGAGAGTGACTCGCCTAGAATTACTTTTAATGGAGTCATACACACAGGCTATAGAAAGCTGCAGGCTCCCGAAGGACACCCATAAACTCGGTTTTATTCTTGGCATGATGAGCCCAGATGAAGACCACTATTTTGCCTATGGAAAGTTGGTGGACCAAAAAATCCTCGGTCACTTAAGGGCGGTCCTTGGGGACAGGGGTAAAGAGGTCATCCAATACATGGAAAGTATGGTGAGCGAAAAAGAAGGGGAAAATCCCTTTTCTTTTTCTCCAGATCGTCTTGTTTCTTCTGAAATCCTGGAGAGCCTTGGAAGCCGGTTTCAAATTCATGGACAAAAATTTATTATTGATGCGGCTTGTGCATCGTCCCTGGCGAGCCTCGACCATTGTTGCCATTTTTTATCAACCGGTGAGTGGGATATGGCTATCGCCGCAGGCGCTGAAACCAATTTAGCTCCAGGAAGTTTTTCATTATTCAGTCGCGTTGGCGGACTCGCCAAAGACAAATGCCTCCCCTTTGACGAGCGGACAGAGGGCCTAGCTCAAGGCGAAGGGGCCGGGATACTTATTCTAAAACGGCTGAGCGATGCTAGGAACAGTGGAGATAATATCTTGGCCGTAGTCAAAAATGTGGCTGGCTCCAGTGACGGGCGCTCGACCAGTCTGTTTCAACCGAATCACCGAGGTCAAACACTGGCCCTTAAAAGAGTTTACAAAAAGGATGAGGACAAGAAAAGTGTCTCTTATATTGAGGGACATGGGACCGGTACCAAAGTGGGCGACCATACCGAAATGGGCGCCATTGCTGACTTCTTTAACGACCGATCCATTCCCATGGGATCCGTGAAAGGGTTGATTGGGCACACCAAAGGAGCTGCTGGCGTTGCGAATTTAATAAAGGCTGTATTTATTCTTAATGAGGCATCTATCCCTGGTCTCAAATACATGAAAGTGCCCTTAAGCAACCGTGGAAAAATTTATCTAAGCAAAGAGGGTCAAGATTTAATAAAAACGGAGCCAATAAATATTGGTGTTTCCGCTTTTGGTTTCGGCGGTGCCAATTACCACACACTTTTAAGCTCTGAAAAAAGTTTTAAAGACGAAACCAGCCCCTTATATTCTGAAGATGATATCTTTCTCCTTGGAGAATCACAAATTGAGTTTTCTGAATTCGACAGTGAATGGTTCACCTCACCTCAGAGCTGTTACCGCCTTCCCCCACAGAGCATAGCCTTCATTGATAAAGCCCAATTGCTCGCAGTAAGGGCTGCTGAGCAAGCTATTAAAATGGCTAAGCTACCCATGGACGGACTCCCACGGGAAGACATCGTTGTTGTATCGGGAAGTATCCTTGGCCTTGATATTGTCCGCGAACAAACTGGACGGGTTCGTTCCACCATGCTTATGGAGGCTGTTAAAAAGTATATTGATTCTCCTTTGGTTCCCGAGATCTTACAAAAGATCAGTCAGTTCAGAGAACATTTAACTCCTTTTAGTGAAGATTCAGCGGCAGGCGTTTTAAATAACGTCATTGCAGGACGGGTTTGCAATGCCTTTGATTTCCAAGGCCGCAGTTACAATATTGAGTCTCTCAACAAGAGTCGTGACATGGCCATGTATATGGCTCTAGAAGAAATTCATTGGCAACGTGCCCCTCTTGTTTTCTTAATTACTATTGACGAACAGGTGGATATTGAGAATTTTTTGATCCATAGATATTCAGTCAATTGTAAAATATTGTCGACACCCTCATTTGCAAAGAAAAATTTTATTCAGCCACTTTCTCTAGTTTCTTATACTCAAGCAAAGTCTAGTGAAGATCCGATTTCAGAGTTTCGTCCCGCAGAGATGACCCCCCTACAGCCCGCTCTAAACACGGCCTCCGTTCTTTTCCCCGGGCAAGGCTCTTTAGAGCCGCAACGCTATGCAAACTATATCGAATATTCTGAATTTTTTAAGCGCCGATTTGAACAAGCAGACCAACTAGCTCTTGCAAAAGGGCTTCGCCCGGTATCCTCCTTAGCCAAAATGTACGCTGACCAAGACAAGAAAAATGAATATCCTTTAACCCACGACGTCCTTCTACAAAACCTTTTTCAATTCACAGCTGAAGTCACTCTTTTTGATTTATTGCTCGATAGGGGTATTGAGCCCGCTGTTTTAACAGGACATAGTTTTGGAGAGTTTCCCGCCCTCTGCTGCGCAGGCTTCTTATCCTTTGAAGACGCTTTTCATCTTATCTGTTTAAGGGAGGAAGCTTCACCTCAACCTGGTGAACTGGGAACTCTTGTTGTCGCCTCAACCTCTGAACAAAATTTACAAGATCTTGGTCTTAACTTGGAGTTTGAGATCTCCAATTTCAACACTCCTACCCAATTGGTTTTAAGCGTGGAGTCTCTTAACAAAACTCAACTCTTGGCAGAGCTTAGAAAGAATAAAATTGCGGCCAAAGAACTAAAAAGTGTTGGCCGCCCATATCACAGTCGATTTATGGAAAGTTCAAAAAATCGATTTATTGAAAAACTAAAGGCTACCGATTGGAAGACTCAAGTCAGCCAATACCCCTTTGTTTCCTCTGTGGATGGAAGGCTTTTCCCTAAAGGTACATGTTTAAAAAAGGAAGAACTCACTGAGCGCCTGGGTCAACAATTTGTTATGCCCATTGATTTTAATAGACAACTAAAACAGTGTTTAAAAAACCCCTTCTCTGGATACATAGAGTTGGGACTCAATCCCATTTTAACTTCTTTTGTAACATCTTGTGAAAGTAAAGACCTTAGACCACTGATGACCGCTGAAAATATACTCTTAGGGAAGAAGAAAGAGATTCCCCGAAAAGTCTTCAAGTTAGATAGTAACAAATATGTTTCCATGGTGATGGATATTGTCAGTTCAGTGACAGGCTATAAAATTCAAGAAATCACCCTAGAACAGCAGTTTGAGGAAGATCTCCGTATTGATTCTATCAAAAAAGCGGAAATCTTCTTTCGATGTCTTGAAGAAACCAGTGGCGGCGGAGACCCTTCCATTGAAATTTCCCGTTTTAGACAAGTTGGTGACGTGGTTGAATTTTTTCAAAAAAACGAAAACTCACTCAAAAGTGGAAAATTACAGAGGAAGGTAGCCGAGTTTTCTTTTTATCGCAGGTTTTTTTGCAAAGCTCCGCTGAAGCCCGTCAAAACCAAGGGTGTTACCCACTCTGCCCTGTTTTATTGGAGCCATCTCGTTGATAAAAATATTGATCTTTCGACGACAGCCCACGAGCAACTTCGTTCAATACCCACCGGACACCCTCTTTGTACTACACTTATTTTAGACCATACGACTGGCCCATTAGATTCAAACTCTTTGGCTGAATCTTTAGAGCGCTTATCAGCTCTCATTAAGATTATCGGTGGCAGCACTGACTCTTTTACCTTTGTTTTGCACTCAAAAGAAGAGTGTCAACTTTTTAAAGCCTTACGTTCCTTTTTAAAGTCCTATCGATTAGAGGTCGGAAACTTTTTCTTTAAAGCCATTATTGACCCAAGCCAATATTTTTTCAGGGTGATCGATTCGGAATGCCAAGATTTGATCAGTTCAGATATTTTGTTTGAGGATAGTTATCGAAAAACGGTCAGCTGGACCCCCTTGAAATCTCCAAAACCCACTCAACTTGACAATAAAGTTCTCTTTGCTATTGGAGGAGCTAAGGGGATCCTCAAAGAGTATTTTTCCCAATCTCCTTGTTTAAAAAATACAGACCTGATTCTTTGTGGACGCACTCCGGAGAAAGATCCAGAAATACAGGCCGCCTTAACCAACTTAGAGGGCCGAGTAAAAAGCTTGCGATACTTCCAAACTGATATCAGTCAAAGCTCTTCCCTGAAACGCACTCTCGAAAGCATCAAAGAAAGTTTTGGAAATATTGATTATATTTTGGATGCGTCTGGCGCCGAGCTGAGTCGTGTTTTTGATAAAAAAACAAGGTCGGAAATTGAATTTGAAATTTCTAGTAAAAAGCAGACTCGCACTATTTTGCGCGCTCTTGTCGATGAACTTCAGATTCGACCCAGCAAAGAAATTTATTTTAATTCTGTGGCTGCCACCTATGGTAACCACGGGCAAAGCGTTTACGCCTTTACCAATTCTTTAATGAGTGACAATCGAGGGGTCCATCTTTTTTGGCCAGCACTCGATGGGGTTGGCATGACGAAAAACCCTGGAATTTTGCTCAAGCTAAAAATGATGGGCATCGATCTGCTTCCCAAAGAAAGAATTGGGCCCCTTCTGGACAGTGTTCTTGCTGAAGAAGTTCCTCCCAACGATGAACTCCACATCCTATCAATGAGGGATCACTTTTTAATGAACACCCTGTCCAGCGAAGCCAATGAAATCGACAGAACCTTCGGACGTCCACTTTCTGGTGAAGCCGCTTTGTTTTCAAAAGTTTTGGATAAAGAGCAACAAACTTACCTAGGCGATCATATCGTGAACAATAACTGTATTGCCCCTGGATCTATGGGCTTGGCTCAATTTACAATAGCAGGTATTATTTTTTATCAGACGATACCGGCCATAAAAAATTTTGAGATGCAAAACTTTATTTTGCTAGATC
>JAGQZY010000049.1:5867-21440 GCA_020435205.1 Bdellovibrionales bacterium
AGGGCCAATAGAAACCACATTCAACTTGGATTTTTCTACTTCAGAAAAGCTTACTGGAAAGATTTCTTCAAAATACGACAATTATAGCGTGGATCTAAGTCGACCGGGTAAAACACTTGAGAGACGGGAAACTTTTCCTATTGATAAAGTGAGGCTAAGTAGCGCCTTCGACTTGACTGAGTTTTATAGTAAAAAATTTATTAATTATGGCCCGTCATTCCAGGTTTTAACTCAAGTTGGCTTGAGCGAAGATTCTCAAGTCTGGACGACATGCCCCATTCGTTCCATGACAAGAACTGGATCGAGGAATTTTGATATTTTAACTACCTTTTATGAAGCATGCATACAAACTGCGGCCACAAAATGTTTGGTCGAAGAAAGTGGCTTAGCACTGCCCTCAGGCATCGAAGATGTTACATATTTCCAAGAAAATTTGGAGGAAATTGCTTATATAACTACTGGTGACCTAAAAAATGGATCTTCTCCTCATCTTTTTTCAACTGACGTTTTTGCTTATAATAAAAATGGCAATCTTGTTGCAAAAATGACTCGGGTTCAACTCAAAAAATTTGTTCAGTTAAAAGAGTTTCCCCTACTTGTCCAAAAATCGAACCTGGCTTTAGTTCTATGAATTTTGATGTTGTCGTCATCGGGGGAGGATTTGGTGGCCTTATTGCTGCCTCTCTATTGGCTCAAGAGGGGCAAAAGGTTGCCGTCATCGAACAGCACAACAAACCCGGTGGATTCGCATCCCATTTTAAAAGAAACGGCTATAATTTTGAAGTCGCTGTCCA
Organism: Bdellovibrionales bacterium; assembly: GCA_020435205.1. Taxonomy (GTDB): domain Bacteria; phylum Bdellovibrionota; class Bdellovibrionia; order Bdellovibrionales; family JAGQZY01; genus JAGQZY01. Next base: position 6,662 of record JAGQZY010000049.1, read on the forward strand.
TCTTTTGGATGGTCCATCCAAAAATAATTTTCGCAGCGAAATTTTTGAATTTTTAGGCATCGAAGACAATATCGATTTTATTTCCATACCTAATTTTTTTGGTGTTCATTTAAGTTCTGGAATGGTCGAAGTCCCTGCCAATATACCCCTGGCGACGCAAACTCTGATGGAGAGATTCCCCCACGAAAAAGGGGGCATCGCTACCTTTTTCAAAGCCATGGAGCTCATTTCCGATCAGTTTGTTGATTTTTTACGCAGAGACTTGCCTATTCGATTATCCGACCCTCTTTTTGGAGTTTTTTATCCAGACTTTAAAGATTTATCCCATGTCACCATCGCTGAGTATGTTTATTCGCTAGTCAAGAACAATGATTTGAGATGGATTCTCATGGCTAATTTGGGTTTTTATTACCACGACTTAAACTTTCCTGCTTCTGCTTATCTCGTTAACCAGGCTAATTATTTTAATGGGGGCGTTCGTTATGTTCGCGGAGGCGTCCAAAACATTGCTAGCTATTTGGTCAGGCACATTGAAGAAATGGGTGGAAAAGTTTTTCTAAAATCAAAAGCCGAGCAGGTTTTAAGGGAAGGTAGCAAAGTTTCGGGTGTTCAGTATAGAAAAGTCGCTGGCCCGAATAGAGAAGCCGAAGTGCTACGCAGTAAATATGTCATCGTTAATGCTGCCATTCCTTATTTTTATAAGCACCTACTCAACCAAGTCGAGCCATCTAACTCTGCTATTTTTCCCAAAGGCTCGTCAGAGAGTATATCTGCAACCACCTTATACTTGGGCCTTAAGAAACCCTTTCACGAACTCACGGAAGCCTCCTTTTTTAACTTCTATCGAGAAAAGACGCCCTTTTACTTTGGCAACAGCAAACCTCAGGGTCGTGACTTTTCTCTCGTTGATTACTCTGTTGTTGATAGTAGCTTCAAAAAGACTGGTAAATTCACTGCAGATGTTGTCTTTTTAGATCGCAAAGACCATTGGATAAAAGCTCAACAAGCTGGCCTTTATAAAGAAAAAAAAGAAAACGTCATCCAAGAACTCAGAAATTGGTTTTATAAACTTAACCCAGATTTTAATGAAAATATTGATATCCTTGAACTCGGCACGCCTTGCACCGTTGAGAAATTTACTAATAATAGTGACGGAGCTATTTATGGATTTAATGCTTCAACCATGGATTTAGATACCTACTGTGAGCGCCTCAGATTAAAATTTGTTCCCGATGATCCCAATATTGAGAACCTTTACTTTGCTTCGGCCTGGTCTTCTTGCCAAAGTATCTCAGGTGTAACCGTCGCTGGTTACCAGGCGGCTCGAGCTATTCTTGAAAAGGAAGGCCAAACCCTTAATTTATAGGCAATGCGAAGGGTGGCTTTTTTCCAGACAACTCTTAATCTTAGGATAACTTTTTCTCTTTAACAGAACCGCCACAATTTGACCGACTTTTTCCGACTCATCAATAACCTTCTTGCCGGCATAAGCCGAAGCAAATTGATAACCCGCTCGGGCAAATGCATTAAAAGAGGCTTTCTCCTCTGGATAACCAACAAAAAATGCCGCTTCACCAACCCCGAATAGGCAAGCTTGAGAGTCTAAGTCTTTTTGGCAAAGTGTATCTAAAGAAAAGGCAAAGTTTCTCTTGAAGCTAGAAAAGAGACTGTAAAACCCAAAACCTTCAGAAAGGTCAGCATACCATATGGGATCGATGCTAACTTGATAAATAGGGGTTTCAGTAAAAAATAGAGCTCCTCCCAAACCAACCGCCTCTGCTTTGGAAGACAGGGAGAGAACAGGTTTTTCGCTTTCCGGGTAAGGCTGCTTCGGAATCACGTCGCTCTCAATAATATGAATCGAATTTAGGTAGTGCCAACCGACTGAACAAAAATAATAGTCTTCTTTGACTCGATATTTTTCACACTCTTTAAATTTTAAATCTTTGGTGCGTAAATAGGATCCCTCTTCGAGTGCTACTGAGCTTTGCATCTTCCTAATTTCTGGCGGCTTTAACTCAGGAGGAAGATTCATTGGCATAGAATATTGATCATAAATAAACCAGGCATAAGACAAAAAGAGAATGAAGTAAATGTACGGATGCTTATTTAAAAAGTGAAATAACGCTTTAACGGCCTCCAATGGATACCTCTCTGACCTTCCAGACCTCAATTTTTTCCTTGTCTCTTATATAAATATCAATAGCTGCATAAAGAAAACAGGCAATAAGTAGGGCCTTATGCTCGGGCAACCTCATATCAAAAGTTCGGAAAAACTGAGTGAGAACCGCAATACTGGCTCCATACAGCAACTGATATTTCAATTTATGAGGCGAAGTTTTTGGGTCCGTCAGGTTAAAAAAAGTATAAACCACGATCCCCTCCCACATAAGACTATGTAGATAAGTATAAGGATTTTCATGAATGAAAAAAGATAGCGGCGTAGCCACGGCAACCGCCGTCAAATAATAAGAAGCTGAAACCGCCCACCTATTAACCTTTATGACCATCAATAAGCCACAAATAAAAATAAATAAACTCATAAAAAGGTTTCCATCCCAACGCAAAAGGCCAGTGGGAGAAACTGCTGATGGGAAAGCCAGGCTGGTAAAAACCACCCCAAACGTCGTTGGATTAAATATATGTCGCGACTTTATTTTTATAAAAAACTTGGATCCCATAGCAAGAATCGCCATGGGAATGTAATATATTGGGCTGGAAACATCACAAATCATAAATAGTCCAAAAGCACTCACAAGCCCGCTGAGTGGGAACACCCACTTCCCATCCATGATCCCTCGCAAAAAGAAATCAAAAAAGAGACAAAGCGACATCAGGAATAAATATTCACTAGCGCTGCGGCCATAGCCCGGTAAAAACAGAATATAGCCCAGAAAACAAAAAGTGAACATAAGGAAGATAAAGCGCGGGTCTGATAATTTTGGAATGGTTATTGAAATTCCCTTCACAGCGCAACCCCCTGCCCCTCTTCCAAACTATGGTAAGCGTCTAATTTCGGGTTTAGATATTTTTCTTGCAACCCATTCGTCCAATGGACGATAACTTCCGCAACTTTGTAAGGACCTAATCCAAAATGAATTTTAGAACTTTTTTGCGCAGAATAACCATTGAAAGGATAATGGGCTCGTACGAGGGTATTGCCGTTTTCTAATTTTAACTTAATTTTTGTCCCAATGCCATCCCTATTACTTGTTTTTCCAATCAAACGAAATCCAATCCAGTGCCCTTCTGAGGGAGTTTCATTTTTATAGAAATTTAATTTTTGTTTTTGATTTGCCACAATCACACTTAACTTGCCGTTATTGAGGAGGTCAATACTCACTAAGCCTCTACCGTCCAATTTGTCTTTATCAAAATCAATAGCTTCAGAAACATTAACGAACCCCTTTGGAGTATTCATAAAAACACAGTCGCGCTCATGACCGGACCAGGTAGTATTGTTGACAGGTCGCCAATTGATAGAGTTACTGAGATAGCGCCTTGAACTTGGGGCAAAGCGGTTCATCATACTCCAATATTGATTTTGTGGATCACCAGAAATAAAACCATTCGAGACAATAAGATCGGGCCTTCCATCATTATTAAGGTCCTCAAAAAGAGCCCCCCAAGCCCATCCACACTTATTCACTCCTTGCTCTTTAGCACTGTCGACAAACTTATGGCCATCAAAGGTCCAAAGCTGATTGCCTGTAACGGCATATCTCGGCTGGTATACCTGGGAGATGAATACCGATGGGTAACTATCTCCAGAAAGATAGTAGGGTTCAACAGACATGCCATTGTGGGCTTTTGAATTATATAAAATCTCATCGGCCTGTTCGTAGCTATCATCATCTTTTTGAAAGAAAATACGATCTAAATTAAAATCGGTGGCTGCCCACAGATCTTGTCTTTCCTTGTTGCGGGAGTCGACAACCCCAATGGCATGTGTAAAACGTCGGTTTCTCTCATTGAGATCCTTTGTGTCCCGAGAAAAACGACATTGTCCTTCATTTTTATAGAAAACAACACCACCAGGTCCATTATTGGAGTTATGCCAATTATTGGGCACGATATGCGAAAAAGCGGCCACACTAAGATCAAGATATCCGTCCCGATTGTAGTCAAAAATATTGAAGGCCGTTGACATCTGACATGGCTCTGGAAATTTGTATATTTTTTTGTACTGACCCAAAGAATCTTTTTTATACAAAATGGGACAATGATTAGTGGTCAATAACATCTCTGGCTCACCGTCATTATCACAATCAAAAAAACCAGCCCGCACTGGCTCTGGCAACAAGTCTAATGCATAGTCTCTGGCCTTTTCTACAAAGCGCCCATGACCTGTATTGATATAAAGATGAGAGCGACTTCCTCGCTTTGTCGATGGAACAAAAAAATCAGACCAGCCATCCTGATTGATATCAACTACAGAAACGGAAGCGGAAAAAGCTTCATAAAAAGGTTTCAAACCCTGCAATAGATTATCGATCTCTTTTCTGAATTGAAGTCTATTTTCATGGACGAAATCAACATTAACTTCTTGACTCACCTCTTTGAGAGAGAGCTTAAAAGCTTTTGCATCGACCTCTGGCTTTTGAAACAAGTCTTCAAAATTAAAAAATAGAACGAGCATCAAAAAAATATAAAAGAAAATAGATAGTAATTTCCTAAAAAAGTTCAATATGAACCTCCTTAATTTTCCACACCTCTGCGGAGTCCTTTTCTAAAGAATATTTGCGGAATATAGCATACACAAGACAGCCTACTAATAAAGCCGTGTGCTCAGGCAATCGAAACTCAAGAAATCGTAGGTATTGAGCCAGTATGGCGATAAATCCACCGTAAAGCAGCTGGTTCTTCATGTGACTTGGAGAGGTTTTAGGGTCTGTCAGCATAAAAAAGGCCATGATAACGATTCCCTCCCACATCAAGTTATGTACATAGCTTAAAGGAGGGATAGGACTAAATAGGGAAAGTGTTGGAGAAACCAAGATAGAAACTCCATAAAAAGCTAAAACGACAGCCCAGCGTCGTACTTTAATAGCTAAAAATAAGCCGCATAGAAATATAAAGAGACTGAGTTTTAAATCACCGGTCCAACGCAAAATTGCTTCTGGAGACACGGCATGCACAAGGCCCAGATTAGAAATAACGATAGCAAAAGCGCCGGGATTAAAAATGTGGCGCCCCTGAATTTGTAAGAAAGCCTTTGATCCCATAGCCAAAAAAGCGATAGGAAGATAGTAGATGTTATCAATGACATCGCAGACAATAAATATTCCAAAAGCCGTAGTGAGCCCACTGAGGGGGAAAACCCATTCCCCTGTAATCATTTTTCGCAGAATAAAGTCAAAAATCATGCAGCAACCGGCGAGCATACAATAGTCAAAAAAATTGCCACCAAAACTGGGGAGCCGAAGGCCCAAAAACAGAAAAACCATGGTAAAAATCAAGAAAAGAATTCGTGGATCACCAAGTTTTGGAATTGTTAAATCAATACGATAATGTTTCAATCAGCTTTCCTTTGCTTTCAATGAGAGTATTGTACTGATTCATCTTTAAATGGGTATAGAGCTCGTTGAGCCCATGAGGCCACTTTACTCTGATGCTTTTCAAATTATTTTTCCCCAAACCAATATGGATTCTGGAGTCACTTTGAGCAGAATAGCCATTAAATGGATAATGTGAATACTTTTTCCTTTCTCCGTTCGAGAGCTCAGCTTCTACAGAAGCGCCTATAGCATCTCTATTGCTAGTCGTACCTATAAGCTTAAGACCAATCCAGTTATTGCCGGACTCTGTTTCATTCTGATAGTAAGACAGCTTTTGCCTTTGATTGGCAACAATAAAGCCCACTTTACCATTATTAAGAGTATCTATTGTGGCTAAGCCTCGGCCATCACGCAAGTCTTCATCAAAATGGATTTGCTCAGCAATATTAACAAAGTCAGCTCCTTGGTTCATAAAAATACAGTCTCTTTGGTGCCCCGACCATGAGGCTCCCTCAAAAGACATCCAATTCCATGGATTGTTGAGATACCTTTTGCTTGCAAAAATAAAGCGACCAATTTTATCCCAATAGTTAATACCTGTCGTAGTCGATATAAAGCCATTAGCCACCACAAGATCAACCAATCCATCATTGTTGATGTCACTAAACTTTGACCCCCAAGACCATCCACAGTTGTTAATCTTTCTCTCTTTTGCTGAGTCGACAAATTGTTGGCCGTCAAAAGTCCACAGTTGGTTACCAAAAATGGAATACCCAGGCTCGTAGACTTGTGAAATATATATGGACGGATACTTTTGGTTTGTTACATAGGCCGCAGACACCGACATACCATTGTGAGCTTTCGGTTTTTTAAGAACTTCTTGAGCTTGCGAGTACCCTCCATCTTCATTTTGAAAAAAAATTCGATCCCTGTTAAAGTCTGTAGCTGCCCATAGGTCCTGACGATTTAAATTTCGTAAATCTGCAACGCCGATGGCGTGGGTGTAGTGTTTGGCCGGCTCTCTTAAGTGATTTGTATCAGCTTCAAATTTACAATGGCCCATGTTTTTATAAAGCATCAACCCACCGGGACCATTAGAAGCACTATGCCAGCTATTGGGCAAGGTTCGAGAGAAGGGGGCTATAGCAATATCCAAAAGGCCATCCTTATCGTAATCAAGAATATTAAACCCCATAGCAAACGTGCAGGGTTCAGGAAATTTAAATATACGTTGATACTTTCCTCCTCTGTTTTGATAGAGGGACGGGCACTTATAAGACGTCAGAAGGATCTCCTGGGTGCCATCATTGTCACAATCAAAAAAACCGGCTCGCACAGGACTGGATAACTGCGCAAGTCCATATTCAACAGCTTTTTCAACAAAGGTTCCATCTTTTTGATTGATATATAAGTGTGACTTAGAATTCGGTGAGGGTGATGGCACAAAAAAATCCTGCCAACCATCATTGTTGATATCTACGACCGAAACTGATGCAGATATAGAATTATAAAATGGTAAAATCTTTTTTGAAGCTTCAATAAATCTTTCGCTCAGAAAAAAATCATTCTTATGCGTAAAGTGAATGTTTGCTTTTTCAGACCTTTCATTAAGAACTATTTTTTGCTTAAAAAGAGAGTCCCCTTGGGGCGCCAATGGAAAATATTGCCCTTTAGCAAAAAGCAGAAAGCCGACAAAGGCACAAAAAAAATAGAGTAGACTTTTTTGAAATTTCATGAGGAAAAATGTTCCCACGCTAAAGTATAAAACTCAAGAAAGTGAGGATTTCCTTAGCTATTGCGCCAGAGGTGGCACAGAAGCGGTAGCAACAGTGACCAGCCACTGACCCCAGGAATATAAATAAAAATGAAATTGAGTTTCTGTATTCTTCTTTTTAGCGAACCCCGAAGCTTTCCCCGTGGAACTCTCAATCCCATAATTTCTGATGGTGTCCGTCGCCGATTGAAAAGGGTCTGCCTTAAAACAGGCCTCCTTGATCGACCAAAGCTGAAGGGGCTCAAATCCAAGCACTGGCTCTATTGAAGATTCTGAAAGCCACAGCCGAACAGATTCTGAGATCTCTCGAGCATGATGCTCTAAGTCGATACCAACCCCACAGTATGAACTTGAAATACCAGGAGCCGCGACTAAGAACGTCGCCGCCGCCACACCCTGATCACCATACCAAGAATGGGATAAACTTTGATGAATCACACGATAGTTCATGGGAACTTTTAGCATAGATCGAGCTCGTCGGGCCTCACACCACTCGATCTTTCGCTTTTCTGCTCGAAGTTGAGAAAAGGCTTCTTGTTCCTCCGCGCTTAAATTTTGCCAGAGCATCGCGTCCATAGAATCCTGCAATGGACGGCAATGATAGGTGATATAGATCCCCTCGCTAAGTTCTATTTTTAATTCCTGAAACAAAGTATCTTCCATAATGAATAAAATTTTAGGCAATAGTAATGTCTAATTCTGGATTAAACTCGGCTCGCAGGATGGAATAAATGGCGTCGAGAGTTCCATACATAGCACTAGGGCAGGAACCACAAGCCCCCTCATAGCGGACTGTGACCAGATTATCTTTGTAATCCACAACCTCGATATCCCCACCATCAGCCTGGAGACCTGGGCGGATGGTTCGATCTAAAATCTCTTCGATGGCCTGAATTTCAGGTGAAAGATTTTCTTTAATTTTTTTCTTTTGCTTTTCGCCCTCGAGAACAAAGTGAGGATCATGCACAGGAAGCCTAGACTTCAATACAGAAATCACAGATTCAACCAAATCATCTTTCGCAATATTATCCTTATGGGTGACCGTCACCACATTTTCGAACATATGAAGCTGTTCCACTCCAGAAATAGCAAAAAGGTCTTCAGCGAGACGAAGGGCCTTGGCTTGTTCAGAATTTTCAAAAGTCGCTTTACCCTCTGCTTTGATTGCGCAATTGACTACAAATTTGATGGCATTAGGGTTAGGCGTAGACTGGGTTCTGACCATTACATCATAATTTACCATTAGAAAAACTCTCCCATACGCGTAGCCACTTTTAAAAACTCTTCTACTTCTTGGTCAAGGTTATAGGGAGCCAAAGAAACGCGAACGGTTCCAGAAACCCCTAACTCATCCATAAGTGGCTGAGTGCAATGATGGCCGGCTCGTACCGCAATACCATATTGATCCATTAATGTGCCAATGTCTGAGGGATGAGCCCCTTGAAAATTGAAGGAAACAACTCCTGCCAACTTTGCAGAAGGAAAATCATAAATAGTATAGCCAGGAATAGCCTTAAGCTCTTGGATCAGGTTAGTTCTGAGATTCATCACATGCTTATGAGCACCTGAAAAATCCAAAGCTTCGATCACTTCCACAGCCTTACCGAGACCGATAGCTCCTGAAACATTGGGTGTCCCAGCTTCAAATTTTTGTGGGATATCTGCAAAAGTTGTTTTAGCAAAGGAAACCCGATCAATCATACTACCGCCCCCTTGATAAGGGGGCATTTGGCGCAAATGAGCAGCCTTTCCATAAAGGATGCCAATGCCGTAAGGTCCGTACATTTTATGGCCAGAAAAACAGAGAAAGTCGCAATCTAACTCTTTTAGGTTTATCTTTTCCGTGAGCGGTGCTTGAGCGGCGTCTATCAGAATGGGAATATCCCGCTTTTTGCACTCTTCAACAATCTTTTCCACAGGCAACCGGCAGCCCAAACTATTAGAATACCATAGCATACTCACAAACCGAGTTCTATCGTTCAAACGATTAAGAAACTTTGCAAAAGAAAAACCCTCACCCCGATCCAGCTCAACAACTTTTATTTGAATGCCCGTTTTCTCTGCTAAGATTTGCCAAGGAACAATATTCGAGTGATGTTCCAAACTAGAGATAAGGATCTCGTCACCCGCCTTAAGCTGATCAGCCACAAAGGTGGCAGCGACGAGGTTAATACTTTCCGTCGTTCCGCGTGTGAAAATGACTTCATTATCGTCAGAGGCTCCAATGAATCGAGCCACCTTCTGTCTAGCCCATTCATAGTTTTCAGTGCCTTTTTGGCTTAAACTATGGGCACCCCGATGCACATTAGCAACTTCATATTTGTTATAGAGATTAATCCTCTCGCAGACCTCATTGTGTTTAAGAGTGGATGCTGCACTATCAAAATAAATCAAAGGCCTGCCATCAATTTTCTCATTGAGTTGAGAAAAAGACTTTCGAAATTCAATAGGGTCAAAGGCCATTTTGCCCCCCCAAAACTTCAGCGAGGCCGCGATCAAGGTCTTCATGAAGAAAATCTTGTTGGTTTTGGCTTACACTCTCAAAAAGATCATGAACAAAGGCGCGACTGAGCATTTTCCAGCTCACTTCCTTGGATAGACCTCGACTTTGCAAATAAAAAACTTGCTCTGGGTCAATTTGTCCGATGGTCGCACCGTGAGTGGCTTTAACATCATCATTATAAATTTGAAGCTCAGGTTTAGTATCAATTTCAGCGGCATTGGACAACACCAAGTTTTTATTGAGTTGCTGCGAATGAGACCCTTTCGCACCGGGAGCAATGAAAACCTTACCATTAAAGACAGCCCGGGTTTGATCATTTAAAATGCCCTTATAGACTTGCTCGCTCTGGGTGTTAGCTTGGGCATGTCGAATTTCGGTATGGTGGTCACAAAAATGATTCTTGTGGCTGAGATAAACCCCGCGAAGTTGACTTTGCGCACCCTTGCCGAGCAAATCACTGCGTACATTATGGCGACTCCATAATCCAGAAAAAGTCACATCCGTAGCCAAAAAATTTGAATCTTTCCGGCCCAAGCAATGAAGATGAGCCATAATTTGACTACCTTGCCCCCCCCATTCCTTACCACAGTATTCAAAGTGACTCCCCTCACCCAGCTCTACGGACAGCATCGTATTAGCAAATCCCATAAATTTTTCTGCTTGAGTGTGATTCAACCACTCAACGCGAGCCCTTTTTCCAACCACGACCTTAATTTGAAAGGGAGCCAACACATTTTGATTCACATAAGAATCAAGTTGGTAAGTTAATTGAATAGGTTGATCTAATACAACCTCTTCATCAATCACCAAAATAAATCCCATTTCCCAAAAGGAGCGTAGGCTTTGAACAAACGGATCCGTAGAGCTTTCAAAACCCCAATGTGTCCAAACACCTTCTTTATTAACAAGATCCCTTGGACATAAAACAGAAACACCTTTTGGTAAGTCACCCACTTCGATGGACGCTCCATCAAAGGAGTTAATTTCAATAGACAAAACCCCGCTTTCACTGAGGCCAATCCTGTTAACTTTTTCATTGTTTGCTAAAATATAATTGGCCCGAGCCAATGAAGAAAATGGAACGTATTTCCAATACTCTTGCTTGCTCGGATAAGTTCGCTCGGTCCAAACATCACTGAGAGCCAAGAGAGCTTGGGCCCTAGGGCTTCCATCTTTGCTAGATGAGCTTTTATAATAGGATTTCCATACTTCTGCTAGGTTTTGCACAATTGATCCTAAGGCTTAATGATCCAGTCGTAGCCCTCTTCTTCCAATTTGAGAGCTAACTCTGGTCCGCCACTTTTTACAATTTTTCCGTTTGCCAATACGTGGACAAAATCAGGTTTTATATAATCCAACAATCTTTGATAATGGGTGACTAACACGATAGCCCTTTCCTCTGAGCGAAGTGAGTTAACCCCATCAGCCACCACCTTAAGGGCATCAATATCAAGACCTGAGTCCGTTTCATCTAGAAAGGCCAGACGAGGAGAGAGGACGGCCATTTGTAAAATTTCATTGCGTTTTTTTTCTCCACCCGAAAAGCCACTGTTAACCCCACGGTCCAGAAACTCCTTGCGCATCTTTACCTGTTCCATTTTTCCATCAAGAAAATTCCTAAACGTGGCATCATCCATTTCGGGAAAACCCTGATGCCTGGCCATAGCATTATAGGACGCGTGCAAAAATTCAAAGTTAGAAACGCCGGGAACTTCGACTGGATACTGGAAAGCCATAAAAATTCCTTCTTTGGCACGCTCGTCAGGATCTAGCTCTGTGAGATCTTTCATTTTAAAATTGATTTCGTACTCCAGTTTTCCTTCGGTCACCTCATAATCAGGATGGCCTGCCACGACCTTAGAAAGAGTGGACTTACCCGATCCATTAGGGCCCATGATTGCATGCACCTCTCCTGGCTGCACCTGCAAATCGAGTCCCTTTAAAACTGGCTTCTCATCAACACTAGCATGAAGATTTTTAATATTTAATAACATCACTACCCTACACTGTTCTCTAACTTCATTTCTATCAACTTTACAGCTTCCACCGAAAACTCCAAGGGGAGCTCCTTAAAAACCTCTTTACAAAAACCATTGACCAAAAGAGATATGGATTCCTCCATATCCATCCCTCGAGACTGCAAATAAAATAATTGATCAGCACTTATCCGACTTGTAGTTGCCTCATGTTCGATCACTGCCGACTTATTTTTAACTTCCAAGTATGGATAAGTATTTGCGGCGCATTGTTCACCCACCAGCATGGAATCACATTGAGAGTAATTCCTTGCACCTTCAGCTCCCGGCAAAATTTTAACTAGCCCACGATAATTATTTTTTGATTGTCCAGAAGAGATTCCCTTAGAAATAATTGTGCTTTTGGTATTCTTGCCAACATGGATCATCTTTGTTCCCGTGTCAGCTTGCATAAAATCATGGGTCAGCGCGACCGAGTAGAATGCGCCCTGAGAATAGTCTCCTTGCAAAATGCAGGATGGGTATTTCCAAGTGATTGCAGAACCCGATTCCACTTGGGTCCAGGATATTTTTGAGCGCTTACCCTTGCAAAGACCTCTTTTTGTCACAAAATTATAAATGCCGCCCTTACCCTCTTTGTCGCCGGTATACCAATTTTGCACAGTAGAGTATTTAATTTCCGCATCTTGAAGGGCAATGAGCTCAACGATAGCCGCATGCAACTGATTTTCATCCCGCTGAGGAGCTGTACAACCCTCTAGGTAATTTACAAAGCTCCCCTCGTCGGCGACAACCAAAGTTCTTTCAAACTGTCCTGTATCCTGAGCATTGATGCGGAAATAGGTCGACAAATCAATAGGACAATGAACCCCTTTAGGAACATAGACAAAAGATCCGTCCGAAAACACAGCCGCATTCAAAGCGGCAAAAAAGTTATCCTTATAAGGAACGACGGAGCCTAAATACCTCTTAACAAGCTCCCCATGTTCATGCACGGCCTCAGAAATCGAACAAAAAATCACTCCATATTTTTTGAGTTCTTCCGTGTGGGTCGTGCCCACGGAAACACTATCAAAAACTGCATCCACAGCAACACCGCTAATTCGTTTTTGTTCGCCCAAAGGAATCCCTAAACGTTCAAAAGTTTTTAAAAGCTCCGGATCTAGTTCATCCAATGACTTCGGACCCTCTTTTTGCGATTTCGGCTCTGAGTAATAGGAAATATCTTGGTAATGAATCGGCTCATAAGAAAGATCAGCCCACGTCGGCTCCTCAAGAGTCTGCCAATGAGCAAAGGCCTTTAAGCGATAATCCAAAAGCCATTGAGGCTCATTTTTTCGCGCAGAGATTTTACGAATAATTTCCTCATTAAGGCCCTTACCAAATGATATAGCCTCAATATCGGTATGAAATCCGTATTTGTACTCCCCGCGTTCCGTCTGGCTTTGGGCTTTCTCTGACATCAATTGACTCTCATGCTCACTTGTTGATCGGAACCAAGACACTTCTTCTCTTGGATAGAGAGAAGATCACCAATATTGACTCCTTTATAAAATTGCACAATTTGGTCATTGAGATGGGCCAGAGGCGCGATGACATTGCAAGTCTCATACATTTCACAAGGCTCTTTAGAAGCATCAAGACACTTCACGATATGAATAGGCCCCACCACCATTTCAATAAGCTCATAAAGGCTGACTTTCGATAAATCTCTTAAAATCAAATAGCCGCCCTGGGCTCCTTGCTCCGACTTCAATAACCCTTGCTGAACCATCACTTGCAAAACTCGGGAAGTGGCATCAAAAGGGCAGCCATAAGTCCGACAAACTTCCTTAACTGTGGTCAACTGACCGGGCTGTTTGTGCCACATATGTCGAAGAGCGATCAGCGCATATTCCACTTTTCTATGGATTCTATTCATAAATACCTCGTCTGATATGGGGCAAAAGCTAAATGAAAGGTAAATGACAGTCAAAGGAAAACGGGTTTAAAAAAGACTTATTTCGCGGCTGGACACCAGTCGAGAAGTTGACATTTAGTCTAATAAATTTAATAACTTAAAATATATGGGTGCTTTTTATCGTTTTGCCATTACAGTGGCTTCTGTTTTAATTACGGCAGGGATCGTCTGGTTTGTCCTCAAACAGTATGGACAGTCCCGCCCCATATCCCCCTATCAAACGGACCTAGCGCGGAAACTGCTCAACAGCCAGACGCCCCTCTTATTTAAGAGTTGGGCTACCGGAATGCCCACCCGCGGTGACCTTTTTATACAGACCCGGTTTCAAAATAATCAATGGGTGATCGGAGACACCGATCATGATTTGCAAAGCTTTTTAACGGAACATGAGGGAGGCCGCATTCTCTTAGAGGTCAACCTCAGCTCCACCAGCAAAGCGGGCGAATTGAAAAAAATCATTAATGAAACCCAGGCTGAGGCCAAAGTGATATTCACCAGCCGCTCTGATGGGGCTCTCAAGGACTTGCGTGAACTCAGCCCAGCTTGGACTTTCACTAATGGTGAAATTTTTCTCGCCCGGTTTTTAAGCCTGTCCTCCCTTGGTCTAGCCTCCACCATGGAAATCAAAGCTGACGTTTTTATGATTCATATGCACAATTTAAAACCAAGTTCTGATTGGATCTCCATTCTTAGAGAGGCCAAAAGACAAAACAAGCCGATTATCATTGGCCCTGTAACTAGACCTTTAGAAGAATACTCAGTTCAAGGTTGGTGGATTCGACCATCGAGTCGGGATATATAGACAGTCAGCGGCGTTAAACATTGAAACCCTGTTTAGAATCGTTTAGCCTTCTATATTATGAACAATACAGCCGAAATCACCACACAGACTTCTATTTTATCAGACATTATGGGCGCGGGAATTGTTGTGCAACTTTTGTTGCTCACATTAATTCTTATGTCGATTATTTCTTGGGCCATTATTTTCCGTAAATGGAAAATTTTTAAAAAGTCCAAGGTGGATAATGAAAAGTTTCTTGATCTTTTTTGGAGCGCAAACTCCTTAGA
>JAGQZY010000004.1 GCA_020435205.1 Bdellovibrionales bacterium
TACCACCATCAAAAATGATTTCATCTTGCCCGCCGACCATGTTCACATAAACTAGGGGCGCTTTTAAATAGGAGGCTGTCTTTTGAGCAAACTGGAGCCGCAGATGCCTTTTATCTTCTGTAAATGGTGAGGCACTTAAATTGATAATAAAGTCTGTTTCTTTTGGATCCAATTCCTTAACCGGATTGATCTCATGGACTGGATCCCATCCCCACATATCCTCACAAATGAGAACTTGAAAATTTTTTCCTTTTAGGCGGAATCTATTTTTTTTAACCTCTCCAGAAGAAAAATGTCGACTATCGTCAAAGACATCATAAACAGGTAAGAGTTGCTTGTTAAAAATTTTTTTTACCTTAGATTTGTGAACTAGAGCTGCAGAGTTGAAATAATGTTTACCTCTTTTTTTATTTCGTCCGACGAAGCCAAAAATACAAGCGATATCCTGGGGAAGCTTTGTCGCCAATTTTTGCAAAACTTTATCTTGAGCTTCAACTACGCTATCTCGTTCTAACAAATCACAGGGAGGATAGCCAAAAAGGCTTAACTCAGGAAAAACAATGAGATCACAGTGCTTATCAGCAGCTCTCTGCGCCCATTCTAAAATCTTATCTGCGTTGGAGGAAAAATCCCCCATGAAGGAATTGATCTGACCGAGTGCGATTCTCATGGGGCATTTTTAACCCTCTAATCCCCTTTTTGCCAGCTCTTTCTAATCTGTACGATCTGGCCACCTAGAAAGACGACAATCGCAACAATGATCCCAATAATAATGAGAAATTTTACAATTTTACCAAAGGTAAATCCGCCACCGACATCGATGTCAGGAGCTGAAGGTGGCTTGGGTGGCGTCAGCGGGACCTTGGCAGAACGAAGGGCAGAAAGCCTGCGCTCTTTTTTTGGTTTCTTAGCTTTTATAACTTTAGGCGCC
This sequence comes from Bdellovibrionales bacterium, assembly GCA_020435205.1. Lineage (GTDB taxonomy): Bacteria > Bdellovibrionota > Bdellovibrionia > Bdellovibrionales > JAGQZY01 > JAGQZY01. The sequence continues at coordinate 932 of JAGQZY010000004.1, forward strand.
CTCTTTTGGTCACTGCGGGTGATAAAGCTGCCACTAATTCGAATTTTGCGCCGCCTAAGGATACGCCGCCGTCGTCCCGATGAAAAATCTCCTGATTCTGAACTGGTCGTTTCCTGAGCCTGACTTGGGCGACTACTGTTTGTGCTAAGGCGTTGCCGTGGCGGTCGCAAAGCTGCATTGCGCCCACCATTGCGGCCAGAGGCCTCCCCATTGGTTGAGCCACCTCCACTATTTTGTGAACCAGGCCGCCCCCCATCGTTCTTCCCTCTTTTGCTGTTTCCACGCTCGCTAGAGCCTTTGCCTGAATCTTCTTTATTAGGTCGACCGCTGGCAATGCTAAAATTTTGAAAACCAGCATTGCACTCACCTGTGGTCGGACCACCTCCTCCGCCAAGGCTTGGCAACTCCCCTGTTTCCAGTAGACAGGCCAAATAATCACCAAAATAGTTATCGAGAAAATTCTTAAACGCATCATTAAATTGGTAAAGAATGCCGAGAATAATAGAGACCGTCACCACCAATACTAAAATGTACTCCAGGACCGCCTGACCGGCTTGGTTGGCTCTGGACGTGGGTCCAGCAAATATTTTTTGCAAAGCTTCCGATAAGTTCATGGCAGACTACTTATCGGAAGGACATGAAAAATATAAAGACAAAGACAATACTGGGTCTTCTTTTTTTAAGTTTTAACTTTTCCTATCTATCGTTGGGTTGGGCCGGCCTTGGTCGCCCTTTAAAAGACAAAGAAATTGCAAAGTTAAAAGAAAATTTGGAAAAAAATCCAACCAACGTAAATTCACGCCGCTTTCTTGCTGATCACTATGCCATTCAAAAAAATTGGAACGAAGTTAATCGGCTCCTCACTCCTATTGCTGATAGCCTTCCTGAGGAATCTTTATTGTTATTAATCGATGCAAATATGAAAACTCGTCGCATGGCTCTGGCGGAATCACTCATAAAAATACCCCTAAGCCAAAAGAAGGTTTCCAAAAAGGCATATCTAAAAGCTGTTGAACTGTATACGCAAAAGGCTGAAATGGAAGCTAACAAAGACATTCGTAGCCTTTTAGTCAATCAGCTGTTTAATCTCCTAAAAACCGCCAGCCATCAAGACCCTCAAGAAGTGGCCTACTATGATTTGCAATTAGAAACACTCAGAAAATTTGTTCCTCATTTTCAGTATGATTCCTTACGAGTTCTTGAAGATATGAAGACTAATGAAGTTACACTTTCTGGAAAGCACTATTCCCTAGCTTGCGAATTTAATTACTTGGCTGGATATAGTAAGCAGGCAAAAGAAGACTGCAGAGAGGCCATGAAGCAAGATCCTGATAACCCTAAGAACCTCATTCATCTTGGAAAAACTTATCTGCAAGCCGGAGATCATGACACAGCTATGCGCATGTTGGCCTCTGTTGGTGACAAGTACAATAAATCGGAAGAGGCTCTGTTTAATACGGCTGAAGCTTACTATGAGTCTAAAGATTTGAAGAAGGCATACGAATACTACAAGAAAGCGACCCAACACAAAGATGCTGAGGCTAGAGACTATTTGGGTCTAGCTAAAGTTTCTTTTGAACTAAAAAAATATGAAGAATCCTTAGCGGCCTTCACAAAAAATTGCCAAATGACCCGCTTCCTTCACCATGAATTCCGCCTGGCCTCTGGGCTTTTAAAAGATCAGCCCGAATGGCAACATCGCTTTCGCGCAAAAATGCAAAATTGCAAATAGGTTATGGCGTTTCAATTTGATATTTTTTGTTCTCAAGAGTTAGACCTATAGCCGAGACGTTCCAAATTGAAACGTTCGATTTCTGTTCGGTGATCTTTTTCCATACCCGACCAATGGACGTGATAAAATAAATTCTTAAGCGCTGAGCTCAAAACGAGAACATAGACAAGACCTTGGTAAGTCTTATGTTTTTTCGGCATTTGACCGATGAATAGAATGAAAAAAGTCCTAATTTTTATATAGGGGGATATTATGAAAAAAGCGATCGCTAAACTTTGGAAAGATGAATCAGCTCAAGGGGCTACTGAGTATATCCTGATGCTGGTTATCGTTGTGGGTATTGCCATTATCTTTAAAGATAAAATTAAGTCGATTATTCAAGGTAAAGTCGACAAATTAGGTAATGATATTCAAGGTTTTGAATAAGAAGCTAACCAATGACAACTGAGCTTGTCCTTTTATTAGGTTTATTTGCTTTTATTTTGGGTGGGGCTTTCATGGGGGATAATGGACCCAGAAAGGTTTTTGAACGTTCGGCACCACGCTTAGGTGCCCGCGTTGAGAATCAAATCACCATCGGGCGTAGATTTCGATTTCGAAATGGAAACGCCATCGAGTGGGCGAAACCTAGTGGAGGACCCCCGCTAGGAGCTCCCTAATGGAATGGCTGGTTGTTCATTTGTGGCCTGTGAGTTTCCTCACGATCGCGGTTGTGGATGACCTTCTTTACAAGAAATTCCACAACTTACTATTTATTGCTCTTGCGACGGCAGGGCTGGTCTACGCCTTTGGCGACTCTAGCCTCAGCTGGCAACAATCTCTCTTGGGATTTTTCGTAGGAGGACTTGTATTGCTTCCTTTAGTGTTAGCAAACGCTATTGGAGCGGGGGATATGAAATTTATGATGTGCTTAGGCCTTCTTTTAGGCGCAATTGCCATTTTTTGGGTGTTTGTCTACGCCCTTTTTTGGGGAGCTCTCATCGGAGTCCTTAAGGCCCTACTATCGGGCCAAGGCATTGCTGTCTTTTGGAGAACCCTTGGTATTTTTCAAAGAATTCGCCCCAATCAAACCAGCAAAATTCCATTCACTGTCGCTATCCTCTTTGGCTGGCTCACCTGGCTACAAATGGGAGGCTTGTCATGAAAAACCAAGCCGGACAAATGACAGTGGAAGCTATTTTAATTGTCACTTTGCTTTTTAGCGGAGTGATGTTGGCGAGAAACCTCATTCAGGAAAAGCGCCTGCTTGCCAAGCTTGTTGAAGAGCCCTGGCAGTACCTTTCTGGAATGATTGAGAATGGAATTTGGGCTCCTCCCGAAGAAGGGCGTCCTTTTCATCCTAACTTAGTGACCCGCCACGGCTCGCCTCAGGGGGATCCACCATGACTCCTGTGTTTCGCCCTTTAAAAAACCAAGAAGGTATTTTAACCCTCGATTTCTTGTTTGCAGGGTTGATGGTCTTTGCATTTTCAGCAATACTTTTCAGCTTTGCGATCACATTTACAGTTGTCGAAGTCGTTCAGTATATTAGCTTTGCTAGTGCTAGAAACTATAGCCTCGCCCATCTCAATGAGGCCAAACAAAGAGAGCGCGCTACAGAAAAATACCAACAATTGGCTGGCGACAAGCGGCTCACCCCCCTTGTGGAAAGTGGTTGGTTTACCATTGGCCAACCAGCTATTGGCAATTTTAATGACGAATACCCTAATAGCTCAGAGTTTGGGGACTCACAAAATTTTATTGGCGTTAAAATTCCTTTTGGCGCACCCATTCTCTATAAACGACTTCCTATTTTGGGATCGACTGGAACCGACCCAGAGGGATTTACTGCTAATATTGTTTCTTACCTAGCCCGGCATCCCACATTTCAAGAGTGTCAGGACTTTGCAAACCAGAGAATTCAAGGGATCACAAGCCTTGGCTACAATGCCCAAGGCGGTGTCGTGGTTATAATGGATAACGGGTGCTGATATGATGATAAAGCCCAAAAATCCATTAAAAAATAACCGAGGCCTTGCTAGCGTTGAAGCCACTGTACTGCTGGTACTGTTTGTTTCAATGATCTATTACAGTTTTGGTTTTTTTGGCATTGTCCACACAGCTATACTTCACAATATACATGCCCGAACCTATGTCTATGAAACTTTTCGTCATCGCACCAACCTCATGTATTTTCGGGAAAATCGGGGAGCTCAATTTCACTACTACCCCATGATGACACGCCTTCACGGAATCAACACAGATACACAAGTGGCTGGGCAACAGATTGCTACCGAGCGCCCCATATCTATGGGACTTCAACTCGAGGCTTCTGGGCGCCAAGCTAATGTACACAATCAAGACGTCTTTGATCGAGTTCCCGCTGGAGCTCGAAACACGTCCGTAGATGTCAATCCAGTATGGATTATGGTCCTTTACGGAATTTGCCTCAACTCAAGTTGTGGAGGAGGATAAAAATGGAACAGAATGAAACCAGAACATTATGGATCTCCATCGGTGCTGCGGTCTTTGCTGTTTTTCTCCTTTACGGATGGGCCCAAGATAAAAGAGCTTCTTACGCCAAAAAGTTTGGCCAAAGTAAAACTGTCGTGGTGGCAAGAGAAGATATTCTTGAATTCGCCATTATCGACGCGGAAAAGCTTGAGGTTATTGAGAAGCCATCGGAGTTCATTGAACCCGATGCTATCGACAACCCTAGCCAAGCGATTGGTCTGATTGCTCTTGCTCCCATAAAGAAGGGGGAGCAAATTCTTGAAACTAAACTCGTTATGCCGGGAACAACGACAGGGCTATCCATACAAGTGTCTCCAGGAAAGCGTGCCGTCACCATTCCTGTCGACGAAACCCGCGGACTGGCTCGGCTTTTAAAGCCCGGAGATCGAGTTGACATCATCGCCGCAATTGACGATGGCGCCGGGGTCAACAAAACACGAAAAATCCGCACCGTCCTTCAGGACGTACCAATTTTGGCAACGGGTCAAAGCATTGTCGACCAACTCCCTATTAAAGTGCAGAAAGGCGAAGAGGACAATTATGAGATTCGCAACCTCAGAGTTGAGAACGACTACAAAACAGTGACTGTTGAGGTCAAGCCGGATGAGGCACAGTCTCTCTACTACTTGAGCTCGGTAGCAGCCCCCATATATTTATCCCTACGCAATCCGAATGATCGACTACAGAACCCATTGAGAACGATTGCTGTGGATGATGTTCTGAAAAAAGTTACTATAAAAAAGGCTGTCCCGATCCAAAGGACAATGCCAAAACCTGCGCCAAAACCAAAAGCGCAACCGAAGAGAGGACGCTATGAAAAAATTTAAGTGTTTCGCCTCTATTCTTATAACAGCAGTCCTCTTTTGTGGAAACTTATGGGCTCAAGAGGACAATAAATATGGTAAAAAATATATCACGCTTTATATGGGGATTCCTCATCAAGAAGTGTTAAGCCACCTGCCGCCAGGATCAGAATTTTTTGGTGATTTTCGAACTTTTGTAAAAGGTGAGCTTGATCGCGAGCGCAAGACCTTACACTTTACCCCACTGAAACCCGGACTTTCGACACTCACTATAAACGACCGCAAAGGGAAAAAGCTTTTTGAGTATCGTATTGAAGTTCGCAAGAGCGAGCTCACCAAAGTCGTTCGCGAAGTGCGCGGCCTCTTATCCGATATCGAAGGTATTGAAATTAAAATTGTTAACAATAAGGTGATTATCGATGGCAAAGTTCTTTTACCAAGGGATCTTAATCGAATCTATGGTGTGATTAAACAGTTTGATGGACAAGTTTCCTCACTTGTAGAAATTAATCCCATTGCACAAAAGAAAATTGCTGAAATCATCGAGCGTGACATCAACAACCCGGACATTGAAGTTCGTGCCGTCAACGGCAAGTTTATTCTTAAGGGAATTGCAAACAGTGAAGCCGAAAAAGCTAAGGCAGAGATCATTGCAAAAACCTATGTACCACCACCTGTTATCAATGAAGCAGAATCTGCGGGTATTGTAAAAAAGCGCAAAGAACTCGTGGTCATCAACCTACTGCAAATTCGTTCAAGTCCACCGCCTGAACCCAAGAAGACGATTCAGCTTGTGGTCCATTATGTAGAGTTGAATAAAAAGTACTTGAACTCGGCCTCCTTTAAGTGGGCCCCTGGCGTTCAAGACAATACCAATATCAAATTCACAAAAGATAGTCGCGAAAACAACAATGGTATTGTTTCAGAAATCTCTGGCGTTATCACTGGTCTTTTGCCAAAACTGAACTGGGCCAAGCGCCATGGATTTGCCAGGGTTTTAGAAAGCACCTCAGTAACAACCCAGGATGGACAAAAGGGTGTGGTCAGCTCACAAACCAAAATTCCCTTTCTTGTCCGACAACCACAAAATATTGGAAACACAACCCAATTTGCAGATGTTGGGGTGAACTCTGAAATCACGCCTAAAATTGTGAACCCTCGCTCCGACATGATTCAACTAGGCATGAAGTTCACAGTGAGCGCCCTGGCTGGAACAACCTCGGCTGGCCCTCAGGTTGCGCAAAACTTTGTGGAAACCACCGTTAATGTGCGTAGTGGCCAAAGTGCTGCTGTGGGTGGGTTAATCAAAAACTCTTCCAATACGGAGTACAACCCTGACGACACTTCAGAGGCCATTATTTCACTTTACGCATCTAAAGACTTTAGAAGTAATAAGAGTCAGTTTGTGGTTTTTGTGACCCCTATCATTAAATCTTCAGCAAGCGCCGGGTCTGAGAAGATCAAGCAAAAATTTAGGCTGCAAGAATAGGTTAAAAAAGCATCAGACGAGTTAAGCTGGATGATGGTCCAGCTTTGTAGTCGACAACCTATTATTAACCTAAGAAAAATCACCATTTGTGCCGATAAGTTTTTATGGAGGGCCCGTGGCAATTAACTCTAATTGTTACATTATTTCAATCCTAGGCGGAAAAGGCGGCGTTGGTAAAAGTGTATTCGCTTCGAATCTCGCATTCGCTACTGCCCTGGAACTGCGAACTCCAACTCTTCTTTTTGACTTTGACCAGAAAAGCTGTGGAGATCAAAATTTTATTAATGGCTTTCAAAAACCAAAAACTTTAGAAGATCTTTGTAACTTTACTGGCAGTATATCTTCTCGTAATCTCAGCGCCGTACTCAATATTCACCCTCAGGCACCTGTTCATTACGTAGCTGCCGTTCGAGGACCCGGTCAAATCTTTTTACCAAATGCAGGACTGGCCATGCGGCAAATAGAAACCCTAAGCAACTTTTACAAGTATATTATACTTGACCTAGGAAATGATATTGATGAACTTCAAGCGCAAGCTTTAGATATTTCTACTTTGATTCTCACGGTGACGACCCCTGAGATTTTAACCGTCAACCAAACACTACGAATACACAATGAGCTTGCTGCCGCGACCATTCCCCAACAGATGGTGCAAGTTGTTGTTAATAAATTTAATAAGTCCGGCCTTGCTGTACAGAGTATTGAACAAACTTTGCGAAAAAAAGTTTTGGGAGTCATTCCCCAAGATGACGTCACTGCCATGGGTGCCCTCAAACGCGGTGCCCCTTTTGTGTTGACCACCAAACAAGCTCCTGTGTCAGCTGCCCATCATGCTGTGGTAAGGACATTATCTGGCGGAATGCTACAAAAGCTAAAGATGATTCAAAAGCCTACCACCAGCTTTAAGAAAAAAGATGAGGATAGTGAAGCGGCGCCCACAAAACGAAACCAGGTGGATCCGAGGACTCACCTTAAGCTGACTATTCATCGCCGATTGATTAAAGATCTCAATCTTAAAAACGATGACATCACCAAAGCCAAACAAGATCCAGATCTCGAAAGAAAACTGCAAAATGACGTCAAAGTGGCAATAGCAAAAATTTTAGATCAAGAGTCTAAAGGGGTGAGCGCGACCGATCGTCGACAAATCATTAAAGAAGTTATGGATGAGGCTCTTGGCTTAGGCCCTCTTGAAGAACTTTTGGTCCTAGATAGCGTTTCGGAAATCATGGTCAATGGCTTTGACAAAATTTTCATAGAAAAAAATGGTAAAATTCAATTGAGCCGAGTTCACTTTACTTCCAATGTTCAACTTCGCAACGTGATCGAACGCATTGTGACCCCCTTGGGTCGTCGTATTGACGAAAAAACTCCTTATGTAGATGCGCGACTTGAAGACGGATCTCGTGTGAATGCAGTGATTGAACCTCTTTCTATTGATGGCCCAGCACTAACTATTCGTAAATTTCGCAAAGAGTCTTTTGGTGTTGAACAGTATATCGAATATAATTCCTGCTCGAAGCAAATGATGGACTTTCTCAAGCTCTGTGTTGCCCATGGTAAAAATATCATTATCTCTGGTGGTACAGGATCTGGTAAAACCACTCTTTTAAATTGTATGTCCACATTTATCCCTTCTGATGAGCGGATCATTACTGTGGAGGATGCAGCGGAACTCCAATTGAAACAGGAACATGTCGTCAGGCTTGAAACCCGCCCCGCAAATATGGAGGGCACTGGCGCCATCACTATTCGTGATCTTGTTAAAAACTCACTGCGTATGCGTCCTGATAGAATTGTCGTCGGAGAGTGTCGAGATGGTGCGGCCTTGGATATGCTTTCTGCAATGAATACGGGTCACGACGGCTCAATGACCACCGTTCACTCCAACAACCCTCGGGAAGCCATTTCTCGGCTAGAAACTCTCTGTATGATGGCCGGTATGGATCTTCCAGCCAAAGCCATTCGCGAACAGATTGCTGGCGCTGTGGATCTCATTGTCCAAATTTCCAGACTCTCCGATGGTAGTCGTAAAGTTATGAACATCACCGAAGTTCAAGGTATCCAAGGTGAGGCCGTAACCCTCCAAGATGTGTTTGCTTTTAAAGAAACTGGATTTGATAAAAATAGAAAAATTGTGGGACAATTCCTTTCCAAAGGGCTTATTCCAAAATTTGTACAAGACCTCAAAGAAAGAGGGATTATTATACCCAAAGATCTTTTTTCCAACGAGCAAGACGATTCCTCTCAATCTATGAAAGCTCCGCGTACAGACCGAATGCGCCGTCCACAGAAAAAAGTTGGAGGTAAATCATGAATTTGGATTGGATACCAGGATTACCTCTTCCCATCGTCCTTATTCTTGTGTTCCTTTGTGTATTCGCTGTCTTTTATCTTTGGACCGATAACATAATTGCTTGGATTCACGATAAAAGTTTGGGGCAGCGGGATGAAGTTATCCATTACCTAGAACTTATGTTTGTAGAAGTCGATAAAGACAAGCTCACCCTGACTATGTTCCTAGGAAGCTTTGGACTAGGCGCTCTGTTTCTAGTCTTATTTTGGCCCAACGTAATTGCAGGATTAATGTTTGGAACTGTTTTTACTCTCCTGGGTTGGTTTATTCCAAAAGTTGCCTGCAAATATTTATGGGAAAAACGGTGCAGTCAATTTTGTGACCAAATGGTGGATGGAATGACAATTCTTTCAAATGGTGTACGCGCGGGCCTTTCTGTAACTCAAGCCATGGATCGTATTGTTAAAAACCTAGACAATCCCATCAGCCAAGAGTTTCGCTTGGTGCTTTCTCAAAATCAACTTGGTCAAACTATTGAAGATGCTTTAACCGAGCTTGGAGAACGCATTCCCAGACCTGATGTGCAGATGTTTGTCACTTCAGTGAATATTTTGAAGGAAACTGGCGGTAATATGGCCGAAACCTTTCAGACTATTACTTTCACGATTCGCGAAAGACAAAAAGTCGAAAAGAAAATTGAAGCTCTAACAGCTCAAGGCATTATGCAAGGAATTATTATCAGTTGTGTGCCCTTTGTATTATTGGCCGTTTTTTGGACAGTAGATCCTAATTATGTGGCACCTTTGTTTAATACGACGTTGGGACTAATTGCTTTTATGATTGTACTTGGCCTACAATTTATTGGAGGCTTAGCCATCAGAAAAATTGTGACTATTAAGGTTTAGAAATTCGATGAAGCGACTTATTACTTTTCTGATTATTATTATCCTAGGTTCGACAGCATCTGCTGCCGTCAACATGAAGAACGGCTCTTATACAGACCGATGGATCGATCTTATCGCCCCGGGAAGCGGTTATGATTTTCGAATTGAACGCCATTACTCCTCGCGCTCCCTTTTTATTGGCCTATTTGGCTTTGGTTGGTGCTCCCAACTGGAAACCAAATTAGAAGTTCAGTCTGATGGCAGCTTGATTCTTTCTGAATGTGGAGGTGGTATCGAAGTGAGTTACTACCCCACCCAATTTGACAAAAAATCAGTAAACCAAACAATAGATCAAATCATTCAATACTTAAAGAAGGGCAACAAAGATCTATCTAAATCCTATCTAAGAAAGCTTCGCACTCAATTGGTCAGTGACCACAGACAAAGATTTCTATTAGCAACACAATTTCATCTTGTTGATTTCAAAAAGGCTAAGGCTAATAACTCAGAATATGTTTCACGCGCCTTAGGAGTAGAAAAAATTCGCCTTTCTAATAAAACTTTCACTCGCCAGCGTAATGATGGAGTAGTTGAAACCTTTGATCTTGATGGCCAGTTAACCAAAGTCACTGATCGCATGGGTCAATGGATAAAGTTGCAATACAAGGGCAGTCTATTATCGATCATTGTAGACAATAAAGGTCGCAAGCTCAACTTTCTTTACAGCAAGCAAGGTAAACTCAGTCAAATTACTGATGGCAAAGGCCTATCGGTGACCTATCAATTTACTGGTGAAAATCTCACATCGGTTACTAATGCCTGGAAGAATACCTATATCTATAAGTATGACAAAAATCATAATCTCGAAATGGTTACCTTCCCAGACAAAAGCTTTATGAAAATGAGTTATGATGTACAAAGAGATTGGATTAAATCCTACACAGATCGAACCAATTGCACCGAGCGCTATGATTTTATTCTGTCACGAGATGACCCCAAAAATCACTACTGGTCGACTCTAGACAAATCCTGTAAAGAGGTTCAAACCGTCAAGGCGAAGTTTGAGTTTTGGTATAAAGCTTTTTCCCACGCTAGGGAAAAATATCTGAATCGCTTACTTGAAGTGGTCGACACGCACTTTAAAGACATCTATTTTCATCCCTACCTTGGCAAACAGGTTTCTGTCCGCGAAGACAATGTTTACCAGGGGTTTGCCTATTTAACCAACGGGTTGATCAACGAAACAGAGGTAAAAAAATACAGCGGTAAAAATGAACTCACTGACTGGAAAAAAATTGAGTACAAATATAAGCTCCCCAATACTGCAATTGTTGAATCTGTGGCAAATGTGCTCAATCCAAAAACAAATAAAGTTCTGTTAACGACAAAAACAAAATTTACATACAACAACAGAAACTTGCTCTCCAGAGCGACTCAAGCCAACGGCGTTTTTGTTGATGTTAAATACAATAGCAAAGGACAAATCTCCGTTCTAAGTGATCATAAAAATATAAAAATTAGCCTTGGCTATGACAATGTCAACTCAATGCCAACTATTATTAGTCAACCAGGTCTTGGGGAAGCAAAAATTGTTTATAATGACAGGGGTGAGGTCATCGACATTCGCAGCAACAAGGGGCGCAACATTGCCTCATCTGTTGTGCAAACTTTCCTATCATTTGTAGATATTATTGGCCCAGGAGCCTCTCTCACCAAATTTTAATCACTCTCTGTGGCCTCATTGATGACTTCGGTTCCTTTTCCGATAACCTTGGGCGCGGCTTTCTTCACTGCATTCGCTGCTTCTTTAGACTCGAAGCTTAGACTTTCCTGAATTTTTTGCCACTTACTTTGCAATCGCTTTCCTGGAATTTGATCGGCCGAATGCTGGCGAGCAAATTCACTGGTAATCTGGCGATAAACTTTATTATAGTTGGTGCCAAGAAAAGTTACGACGCCTTCTGCGATCTCTTGAATCACCGAAGAAAATTGAGAGCGATGAGTAAAGTCGATGACTTTTTGTTCAAGAGTGGAGGGACCAACCTTAACCTGCATAAAAAGAACTATAAAGAATGTGTAAATTGCCATTCTTAGGATAAAGAGTACATCAGCCATAGCGCACATCCCCCTCAGAGGTGACAGTATCAGCAATGGCCTGCAATAGGGCCTTTGCATCAAAAGGTTTTGCTAAAAAAGAGAAACATCCCACCTGCTGGGTTTTTTCTTTAACCCAAGGCTCATCTAATGCGGAAATCGCAATCACTTTCACATGAGGTGTATATTTTAAAATTTCAGCAGTGGCTTCTAGCCCATTTTTTTTAGGCAATGCAATATCCATAAGAATGATATCAGGATCACAGGTTTTTGCTAAGCTTATGGCTTCTTCGCCGTCGAAGGCTTCGCCGACAACCTCATGTCCTCCGGCCGTCAGGGCTTGTTTGCAAACCAACATTATGAATGAGGAATCATCAACGATCATGACTTTCATAGGGCACTCTCCTGGGGATATTTTAATCAATTTTTACAGGGAAAACGATGGGAAAGCTCTGAACCCTCCTTTGGTCCCTCGGCCAAGGACGAGAATTGATAGCCTTGGCTGCTCTGTATAAACTCTCGAACTATAATAATGATATGAATTGGATCTCTGTTTTTGCAGCATTGACTATCCTCGCATCCTCTTTGCCCCTCGCTTTTGCTGAGGATCGCAAAGAAGATACCACCGAGTATCACAACACTCTTGATGACGACCTTACTTTTGACAAAATGACCTTCATTCCCACTTATGACAACGTCAATGGTGTCTACTCTCGTTCAGTGGACAAAAAATTAGAAGAACTCATCAAAAAAAATCACCACTGGAACTATATCGAAACTCATATTGCTGGCTCCATTGTCAAACCAGAAGAATTGGTTCTCGACAGCCAAAAAGTAATGAGTTTTGCCAAGCACCTTGGTGCCGATGGTTTCTTCACAGCGGAAACCCGCAAAGACCCTGAAGGCCTGCAAGTATCCTTGTATCTGTTTAGCTCTAAAAGTGGACGTCTGGTTGCGGAGCAAAGAAAAGTCCACAAAGAGGATAATACTTCCATCGTACTCAGTTCTATTGAGCAAATGATGTCAGAGATCAAAGAGAGAATCCCCTATGACGCGCTGATTGTCAGTCGAGTCGACAATCGAGTGACTATCAATGCTGGCAAAAGAGATGGCGTACGAGTCGGACAAACTTTGCCTTGTATTAAAATCATCAGTGCTCAAAGGCACCCAAAAAGAAATTTTATTATCAAATCTGAAAAGGCTGTTCTAGGTCAAATTCGGGTTGTTAAAGCTGATTCCCATTTAAGTTTTGCCGATATTTTATCAGAGACTGAGCCTGGTGTTTTGCGCAAAGGAGTAAAAGTCACCGGCATTAGTCAAATTCAATATGGCGAAACTCCATGGACACAAACTTATACCCCGCCTGAGCAATTGCTGAGCGAAAACAATAAAGTGGTTTTTGGAAAAAAAGCCACTGAGTGGATTGCCAAAGATCCTCCCACCTTTGGAAAGGTTGGCGGAAACTTTACCATAGGTAGCTATTCTAACAATCTCTCTTTATCGAGTGGTACCAACTACACCACCCAAGTGGATGTGTATCCGAGGCTGAATCTGCACGGACAGCTTTGGATGACACCTCAATGGTATGCTGAAGCCCAGTATGGACAAGGAATCGGTACCTCGAAAAACCCCTCCGGCGGAACCCCCAGTGAACTTTCAAACTCAATGTCGCAATATCGAGTGAGCGTTGGATACAATCTGATTCTCCGAAATGAGTTTTTTGGGCCTAAGTTTTTTGCCGATATCGGCTTTGCCAACTATTCCATGTATGTTGATTCTACGGCGGGGCAAGGCTTCACCTCAGTGGACTATCGCAGTGTTGCCATTGGTTTAGGAGGTTACACCCCGATCAATCTCGCTAAGACCTGGGGCTTTGGCGGAAAAATTTATTTCCACGCTTTCCCGCGCCTCAACGAAAAGCCCTTTTCTTCTGGAAGTAGTGATAACAACATCAACCAGTTTCAATTCTTTGCTGACTATAAGTTGAGCCAGCGCTTGCGCTGGACTTTTAATCTTGATTTCTTACTCCTCTCCTCCTCTTTCAAAGGAGCTGGAGACCGGACCATTCCGGCCAATAGCATGAGTCATCGCCATATGGGTCTTGCCACCGGCGTCGACTATTTATTTTAAATATAAAAAAAGGCCAACCGATCAGGTTGGCCCTTTCAAGGCTTGCGAGTGCAAGGGGGAATTACATCATTCCGCCCATGCCTCCCATTCCACCCATGCCGCCCATGCCGCCCATTCCGGCGCCAGCAGCAGGCTCATCAGCTTTAGGAGCTTCAGCAATCATGGTTTCAGTAGTCAGCATCAAGGATGCCACAGAAGCTGCATTCTCAAGAGCACAACGAACCACTTTTACTGGATCGATAACACCCGCTTTTACTAAATCTTCATACTCTTCTTTGAAAGCGTTGAAGCCGTAAGTAGCAGAAGTGTTAGAAAGCACGCGATCAACTACGATGGCACCATCAAGGCCAGCGTTTGTCGCAATTTGACGAATTGGAGCTTCGCAGGCTTGCTTAACAATCAAAGCACCCCAGCGCTCATCATCAGTGAAATCTTCTTTGTTAATTTTTGCAGCACCACGAAGAAGTCCAGTACCACCACCAGCGATAACACCTTCTTCAACAGCAGCACGAGTTGCATTCAAAGCGTCTTCCACGCGAGCTTTTTTCTCTTTCATTTCCACTTCAGAAGGAGCACCCACATGGATCACAGCAACACCACCAGAAAGCTTAGCAAGACGCTCTTTAAGCTTTTCTTTGTCGTATTCACTAGTGGTTTCATCAGCCTGAGTGCGAATAGTGGCTACACGAGCATCGATATCTTTTTTGTCGCCAGCACCATCAATGATTGTGGTGTTGTCTTTATCAACAACGATTCTCTTGGCAGTACCGAGATCGGCCATAGTGGCTTGCTCAAGTTTGCGGCCAAGGTCTTCACTGATCACGTTACCACCGGTAAGGATCGCGATATCCTCAAGCATAGACTTGCGACGGTCGCCAAAACCAGGAGCTTTCACAGCAGCCACTTGTAGCACACCACGAAGTTTGTTCACAACTAAAGTAGCCAAAGCTTCACCTTCGATGTCTTCAGCGATGATCAAAAGAGGACGATTGGAGTTAGCTACAGCCTCAAGGACACCAACAAGATCTTTCATAGAGCTGATCTTTTTGTCGTAGATAAGAACAAAAGCATTCTCAAGAGAGGCTTCCATTCTTTCCGCATTGGTTACGAAGTAAGGAGAAAGATATCCGCGGTCAAACTGCATACCTTCAACAACTTCAAGTTCTGTTTGAGCCGTTTTACTCTCTTCAACAGTGATGACACCTTCGCGGCCAACTTTGCTCATGGCCTCAGCAATCATTTTACCAATTTCGTTGTCATTGTTGGCGGAAATAGCACCCACCTGAGCAATCTCTTCGTCGTTGTTGATAGGTTTACCGAAGTTATGAAGCTCGTCGATAACTGTCTTAACAGCTTTATCAATACCTTTTTTAATGGCCGTTGGGTTGTGTCCAGCACTTACAATCTTGGCACCCTCTCTGTATAGAGCTTGAGCCAAAACAGTTGCCGTGGTGGTTCCGTCACCGGCATCTTCATTGGTTTTGCTGGCCACTTCTTTCACCATTTGAGCGCCCATGTTCTCAAACTTGTTTTCAAGATCAATTTCTTTGGCAACAGTCACACCATCTTTAGTGATGAGGGGTGATCCAAAAGACTTTTCGATAACCACATTGCGGCCCTTTGGTCCCAATGTCACCTTCACGGCATTTGCTAACGTGTTCACACCTTTTAAAATGGCGGTTCTTGCATCTTCGCTAAAACGTAATTCTTTACTCATATCCCATTCTCCTTAATTTAAAATTCCAAGAACATCACTTTCAGTGATCATAAGAAACTCATCGTTTCCTAATTTAAGATCCGTTCCAGCGTATTTGCTAAAAAGAACCTTATCGCCTTTTTTCACTTCCATGGGACGAACTTTGCCGTCGTCAAGAATGCGACCGTTTCCGGTAGCGATCACTTCACCCTTTTGTGGTTTTTCTTTGGCGGTATCAGGGATGATAATTCCACCAGCTGTTTTTTCATCTTCTTGCATACGGCGAACCAAAAGGCGGTCGTGTAGCGGACGAATATTTTCAGTCATCAGTGCCTCCTATATATGTAGGTAAAAATCGATCTATAAACGTTGGGAATATGGAACCGAGCTCCATTCTGTCAAGGTAAGGCTAAAGATTTATTAAAAAAAATAGGGAAACCCCTCTAAACCCTTGAAAATAGGGGTCTACAGCTTTTCGCCAACAGGAGCTTGGACTTCAGCTTTCTTGATAGGGATACCATAAAGTTTCTGGCGATAGGCTAGAAGGAGTTCGCTAAGCTCCTCAGGGCTCAGCTTTTGTACGGCCTGAGCTAATTGGGTTTTGTCCATGGACTTTAAATAAAGTGCAAAATAGTCGTGAATGGTGAGTCCCTGAGCAATCTCCAAGTTGAACTCAAGCTGCCGCAACCGCTCACCATCCTCAGAAGTCACCGCCGGGGCCTTCTGTACCTCAGGCTTTTCAGCTTTGGCCTCTGTGGGTTCTCCTTCTTCAGAGCCCTTAGCCCCCTTGACGTCGTTGGGGTCACCTAACCTTTGGGTTTTAAAAAGGTCCACGGCCTCTCGTGCTCGATAAACACGGGTTTGCTTCCACTCCTGAAAACCAACAAGCTCCGGAGCCTCAGCAATGGCCTCAACGGCTGGGCTCGATTCTGCAATGGATCCCTTTTCGGGAGTCGCCGCCATTAGCAACATTCCGAATATGGATAGGGTAAAAATGGAAAACAGGGACTTCTGCTGCAGAACACACCTCACAATTCAGCCCAAAAGGCTTCAAATTAGGTGCCAACAAAAATGACAATGAGCTTGCAATTCTTTCCATTTGAGCCCTAAAGGCACGTAAAAACGTCATTTTTTGAGACAAAAAACGTCTCATTTATAGACGCAGGCCCTTAGAAGGGGGGGCGATTGAGGATGGAGGCTCCACCGCCGCCTTCGCCAGCCAGGGCGTGGTCTGAGGAGAGAAGATAGTCTCGTGAAATTGGCTTCACCCCATAACCCGTACGCCCACCTTGAGTGCAGTTGCCTGTGGCGGGAAACTCCTGATTGCGCACAGGGGAGCTGCATCTTCCAAAGCGGTCGGCATCAAAGCCAAAGTCCACAGCTCCCTTTTGGGTCCAACTGGTGAGCAGATGTTGCCAGTCTTTGATGATGTAGTTCACTGAACCACCATAAACGATTTGAGCATTGGTCACTTGGTTCATTACATTCAATTCTTGATTGGCTCCCGGTTGCCCCCCATCTTTTGTAGAACCAAAATCAAAAATGCGAATATCGCTATTAAAGATAGCTCCATTATTGGTGGCATTGGCCGTAAAATAATTTTGAAAATAAGCGGGCTCAATAGAGTAATAGTAAATATCGAAAACGTCGGGGGCCACAGAGCCCAACTCCATGGGCCGATGGACGGCTGGACTCAAAGCATTGCGAGCCAAACTATCACCGGTAGCGCGCATGCTTGGCATCCCCCCCAAATGATTGTAGTGGGACCAATTAAGGCTACGTGGAGTCAGTATTCCTTTTTGCCCCGCCATCGCACTGATCGCCTGCATAGAGTTCATGCCGTTTTGATCGCCAGGAAAGCGCGAGTGATTGGCCAAATCAAAATTGGGATCGGCACCTCCGGCCCCTCCCACATCTCTGGAAGGAAGGTTGGGATCCACTTGCTCATTGCGGCTCCCCGCCTGGGAATTGGGTGAACCCGAAGGCCAAGACTTTCCGTACCAGGGACCAATACGCCCACCGAAGGGTTTCGCAAAGCCTCTGGCCTGTAACGAAACGCCTCCGCCCAAAGGAGAAAATGGCTTGCGCACTGTGGTCTGTGCTGTCACCCCACTATAAACCATGCACCATGGGTTCTTTTCAAAACCAATAGAAGAATGAAGGTCGTTGGTGGGTTCTGTCGCCCAATGTTGGGCTAGGATCATGTTGGGGATGAGGTAACGATTTCTTAAGTTGGCGTCGGTGACAAAACCCGATGGTAGAGTGGTAAAGCCGTTGACTGCGGGTCTCGGCAAAGTCTCACGATTAGGTACCGCTGAAGCATTACAGGCATCAATATTTGTACCGTCGAGGTCAGTAAAGCGCACCACAGGATTGATGCGAATTTCAGGAAGCCAAGTTTGCACGTTGGCACATTCGCCCTGCCCCATGGAATTAAAATACTGCATGGTCAGCGAGTCGTTGCTATTAGCCTCTGTTAAATTATTGCGCAGGGTTCTTTCCACCCCCTCTTTCACTGAGCCTCCGCGCAAATCTTGAAAACTATCCCCGGGTTGGCTCAATTGATTCGCGAGCTGAATGATCATCTCTTTGCGAGCAGCTCCATCAATGCGATAATGGGCGAGCCAGCGGGCAGCCACTAGCCAATTGAAGACGCCTGCCTCGTTACATTGCTTTTGAAATTGCCTTCTGGTTTCATCAACGAAATTTACCAGGTTATTAAAGCCCGGAACAAAACCAGCCCCACCTGTTAATTGAGGAATGTTAATTAAATTGAGGTTGGCTTGCCTACATATACTCGAATTTTGATCCAGTTCATCGTACTCGCGCCATAGACTATGGGTCACACAAATGGTCGGTGGAACAGCTGTTGCCGGAGTGTCTCCACCCACACCCGATGAGTTTTTAGGATTCATAGGATGAGTATCCATGCCAAGGGCACCGAGTACGCGAAAGCGCCATACTAGAAGTTTGTAATTTTGCCTCATTTGATAATTAACGTGGGCTATTTGGTTGAGAATCTCCCCCTGTCTTTGCGCACCATAATAGGCCGCTAGGTCTACGGCCGTCTGCAAGTTGATCTTGTCATGCACAACCAGACCCACATTGATCGCCATTGCAAAAAACACAAACAGCACTTGAAAAAATAGGGCAATGAAAATGGCCATCTGCCCGCGTTGGGATCTCAGCTTCATAATCTAAAATATTAACACAAGTCCTCTGGTGGAGGGAAAGATGCTACAACCCGCTTTGACATTTTGCTTAGAAATGAGGAAAATTTTTAAATGCATAGAAGCCCATTCTGGCCTTTGGTCCTAGTTCTCTTGTTTACCTGCGAAAGCATCGCCGCCAACAAAACCCTTTTTGAGGCTTACTATAAAATTATCTCTTCGAATCAACATGTCGGATATTATATACAACGCTACGAATTGGACCCTATCAAAAAGCAATTTATTTCCATTTATTTCTTGAGAACCAATGGCGCTGGTGGAAATATTTCAGAAAGCCTCAAAGCCTACAGTACAGATAAATTAAATCCTATTAAGTACAACTACACCTCATTACAAGGAACGCTTTCAAAAACCATTGATGCTATCGCCAGTAAAAACAAGAAAGGGGTCGATGTCCTTCAGGTGAAAACCACCGAAAATGGAAAACTTCGAGTGAGTGAGCGTAAACTTGATAAAGGTACTTTTTTTAGCACTTTTCTCATCTACCTCCTTCTGCAAGGGAAAAAAGGAATTCAGCCCGGAGTGAAATATTCCTTTAAAGCTGTTGCCGAGGAGGATGGAAAAGAGTTTCCGGGTGAAGTTTATGTGGATAGCGAAACCAAGTATAAGGGATTGGATACCTACAAAGTTCTTTACACTTTTAAAAATGCTCAATTCGTAAACTTTATTAATAAAAAAGGTGAGTCTCTGAACTCGATATCACCAGCCTTGGGCTTATCTGCAGAAATGGTGAGTGACCCTAGCGAGGCTACCAAAGGCATGACTTTCAATGAAAAAAGTTTAAAACTGCTGTTTGGCGACGTACCTAAAGGAAAAACCCACCAACTGGCAGGCGCCGCCCCTACACCGGAGAAAAGTCAGTGAACTTTTTTCTTAAACGACTCTTTTCCACGATTCCGGTTGTTGTTGGCGTTGTCACCATCACTTTTTTTCTGATTCATATGATTCCCGGCGATCCTATTGATATCATGCTGGGTGATAATGCCTCACCAATAGATAAAGAGTTATTGCGGCGAGAACTGGGTTTAGACCAACCCATAGCGACCCAGTTTAGCCAATTTGTTATCCGCCTTTCTCATTTTGACTTGGGTCGATCTCTACAAACCCATCGCCCCGTTCTTGATGAGATCAAAGATCGGCTTCCAGCCACGCTGGAATTAACGCTGGCAACGCTTTTCTTTTCATTAATCATTGGCATCCCCCTTGGGGTTTTTGCAGCGCTAAAGAAAGGAACCTCTGTCGATAATTCCTTGCTGGTTTTAGGCATGGTCGGGCTTTCCATGCCTGCATTTTGGTTAGGGCCCATTCTCATCTGGCTTTTTGCTCTGCACTTTGATTGGTTTCCCGTGAGCGAAAGGGGCACCGTCGGCCATGTTATATTACCGGCCCTCACCTTATCCTCTGGAATCATTGCCATTTTATTACGAATGACCCGCACATCGATGCTCGACGTGATTAAAGAAGACTACATCCGTGTTGCAAGGGCTAAAGGTGTTCATTTTTTTAAGCTTTATTTTTTTCATGCTCTTATCAATGCCGTCTTTCCTTTATTAACGATATTAGGTTTGGTATTGGGAGCTCTCCTGACGGGGACGGTGATCATTGAAACGATTTTTGATTGGCCCGGCATTGGGACCCTCATCTTTGAAGCCATTCAACAACGAGACTACCCGGTGGTGCAAGGCTGTGTCCTTGTGATCTCCCTCATTTACGTCAGTGTGAATTTTTTAACAGATCTGTCTTACAAAATCTTTAATCCAAAAGTGAGTTTTGATTGATGAAAAAAGGTTGGTTTCTTTCCTACACAGGTGGTGCACTGATTGGCTTCATGATGGTCGTGGCCATTCTTGCTCCCTTTCTGACTGGCTATGACCCAACCAACATGGCCTTGCAGGACCGTTTTTTGTTTCCATCCTGGACCCATTGGATGGGAACTGATCAAAATGGCGCAGACATTTTTGCACAAATTGTTTTTGGAGCAAGAATCAGCTTGATCATTGCTTTTTCTGTGGTCAGCGTCAGTTTAATTTTGGGTCTCGTTATTGGCTCTCTCGCTGGATACATGGGGGGGTGGGTTGATTTAATTATTATGAGAATCATCGATATGATTTATGCATTCCCAGGCTTTCTTTTGGTTTTAACCATAGCGGCCGTCATGCAATCCGCCTCTATCGCACAGGTGGTGTTCGTACTCTGCCTGACGGGCTGGGCCAGCTATGCTCGCCTTATTCGCGGTGAGATTTTGCATTTAAAAACCAAAGACTACGTTTTAAGTGCCGACGCCCTCGGCGCCAGTCACTTGCGCAAACTTGTGCTCTATATTTGGCCAAATCTTGTAGGGCCTGTAATGATTCAAGCCTCATTTGGAATGGCGGTGACTATCATTACTGAATCGAGTTTGAGTTTCCTTGGTATTGGTGTCCCCCCATCAACGCCCACCTGGGGATCCTTGCTAAACTCAGGTCGAAGCTTCTTACTAGAAGCTCCTTATATGAGCGTTTTTCCAGGGATAGCCCTTCTCATCCTGGTTCTCGGCTTCAATCTCCTTGGGGATGGTCTCCGCGATATTCTTGATCCCAAAAATAACAGCTAGATGGCTGTGGACAAAATGACGTCAACACCCTAATATAGTTGTCAAATGCGCGAGAGAATTGGACAGCAGCTCATTATTGGATTATCCGGCGAAGAACTCACTAAGCCCGAAGCTGAATTTATTGTTGAAAATAATATCGGTGGCATTATCCTTTTTGATCGAAATCTTAAATCTGTTGAGCAAACCCATAAATTAATTACCGATGTGCAAAAGCTGCGCTACCAAACCGCCGACAAGCTACCACTTTTTGTCTCCGTTGATATGGAGGGCGGGAGAGTCCAACGCCTCAAAGATCCATACACGATCTGGCCTCCGCTCGCCAAATTAGGGGTTGCCGATTCATCTTCTCTTTGTTTTCAGTTCACTCAGGCCATGGGACGTGAGCTCAAAGCCATGGGGTTTAATTTAGATTATGCCCCCTGCGTAGATATCTTCATGAACCCTGAAAATAAAGTGATTGGGGACCGCTCTCTCAGTAGTGACCCAGAGCAAGTCGCAAAATTAGCTTCTGCGTTGGTTCGCGGTTACATTAAATCCGAAGTTCTTCCTTGTGCAAAACATTTTCCAGGGCACGGATACACCTCTGTGGACAGTCATTTTGACTTACCAAAAGATGAACGAACTTTAAAGGACCTAGAAAAGGACGGGGATCTCGAACCCTTTAAAAGAGTCATTAAAGCACGGATTGACATGATCATGACTGCCCATATTTTTTACCCTAACATTGATCCCAAATGGCCTGTGACCCTGTCTCCTTTGTTCATTCAACACTTCTTGCGGGATGCTCTTCGTTTTAAAGGTATTATTATTACCGATGATCTTGATATGAAAGCTCTGACCAAGCATCACCCTGTTGAGGGTATACCCGTGCAAGCTCTCAAGGCGGGCGCTACGATGCTCCTCTACTGCAATGAACCTGATTCTCCAGTGAAGGCGGTTAAAAGCATTGCTCGAGCCCTTGCCGATGGCGAAATTAGCGACGAAATCATCCATCGCAATTACGAGATCATTAAACAAATCAAAGAAAAGAAACTCAAACAGCCCATTGAGCCCTTTTCCCTGGATAAAGTGAAGCAAATCATTGGCTGTGCCGAGCATAAGCAATTAGCGCAAGACATTGCCTCTGGGGATGTCGAAAAGTACCTTAACAAAGAATCTTAAATCTTTACCCTTAAAACTTGCACTTGCACCGCCTCTCCACTACTAGAGGCCCATGACTTTATTGATTTTGCTTTGCACTGTGCTCGGCGTCCATGGTGAAACTCAGCCTCTAAAACCCATTTGGGTTATGCCCGCCACCAGTGAAAGATCCCTACCGCGCTCCTCAGATCAGCCAACAACACAATTAATAGCCCCTCCTCGTTTGATTCAACCCCAACTCGATGAAGTTTTGAATACAAATGGAGGCTTACAAGTACGCACTCAAGGGTCCCCCACCTTTTCTATTCGAGGGTCTGCACAAAGCGGGCGAGTGCTGACACTGTACAATGATATTCCTTTGAATTTTTCTTCAGGCTTCGGCCCCCCTAGAATCTTTTTACCCAAAGAAATGACTTCAGAAACTTTGGTCATTAAAGGACCTGCATCGATCCTGTATGGTTCGCAAGCCATGGCCGGTAGCGTGAACTTTATAAGCACGGATTATAAACGTTCGCAAGCGACCTTGACGGCCTCAGACACTAATGAAAGTTTTTTACCTTGGCGATCTGGGTCGTTGGCCTATAGCAGTCTGCATTTGGTGAGCCCTTGGATACAAAGCCCAAAACACCATAGCCAAGTTTCGCTTTTTACTGAAAATGATGACGGCGAGTTTCCCTATAACACCGCCAATCAAAGTGGCCTTCGCCAAAATAATCAAGGACAACTCAACCGGGGTATTATTGAAGGAAACCAACGCTTTGCTCGCGGAAAAGTTTCCTATGTCGCCCTTTGGGCCAACCAAGTTGTACAAACTCCGGGCTCTTTGCAATCTCCTTTGAATACCCACGAAAGCACCCGCGGCGCCCTGGCCTCATCGTCTGGCGAATATTTCTTAGAAGAATCCCATTCTCTGCAATCTCGTTTATCTTGGTTGAAACAAGATTCCGAATACAACAGTTTTCAATTTGACCAAAATGATCAGCAAACTTTTGTTCTGCAAAATCAATGGCTGGCAGAGTGGTCCCCTCGTTGGCGTGGCCAAACCTTTGTTGATTACTTTTATCACGAAATGAATGCGAGTTTTTTAGCTTCGCCACAAAACCAAGATCAATGGGAGGTGGCTCATTTGGCCCATTGGTATTTTTACCCAAATTTTTCTACACAGTTTGGTGGACGATTTCTTAGTCGTAGTGGCCAGGTTTTACCCACCCTCGGTGTTTATTTTAATCATCGTCAATGGCAAAGCTGGCTTAACTTTAGCGAGGGCTTTCGCTCCCCCACTCTCAGCGATCGCTTTGCCAACTCCCCTTTTTATGTAGGCAACCCAAATCTCGAGAACGAAAGCTCTCAACAACTTGAGTGGGGATTAAAAAGAAACTTCAAAAAGGCCAAGGGCTTAGGTGTGCGCTGGAACATGGACGCTCGTGTTTTTGCTATTCAATATGACAATTTTATTGAAACCTATGAGACAACACCAGGAGTTTACTCTCGTCGCAATCGAGGTGATGGGCGCTCTTGGGGCGCCGATTTAAAGTTTTTATGGGAACTCAGCCATTGGCAGCTCGATATTGGTTTAAATTATTTGAAGACTAAAGACGACTTAAGTGGTCGCCCCTTTCGTTTATCCCCTGAGCAACAACACTCCGTGGGTTTATCTCATTTTTTTGGCCCATTTCAATTGGAAGCTCGATGGTCGGCTTGGCATAAGTTCTACGATGGCTCGCCTCAAGTTGAACTTCCCGACTGGCAACAGTGGAATTTCATGATTCATAGCTTAGCTTTTCGAAAAATCAATTTTAGTTTTGGACTTATCAACGCATTTAATGAGAGCAAGCAACTGACCTTAGGATATCCAGAACCGCAAAGGCGTTACTGGATGCAGTTGCGATATCAATTTTAAAAAACCCCGGCGACTCCTTGCGGGATTGGAGTCGCCAGAGCCAACGGAAACCCCTTCCGTTTTATTTGATTTCAAATTAATAAATGGTTACCCGAGTGTTTTTTCTCCCCACTCTTTCGACCAAGTTATATAGTGTTTTCGCATTCGCTTTACTGAGGCGAATACACCCATGAGAACCGTTCTTTCCGCTCAAGGGTTTGCCAAGACCGCCTGTCGCACCAATGGCATGAATAAAATAACCACCGGTCACTTTAATGGCATAAGGTAAAGACCATTTGTATTTTTTTGATTTATGCAATCGAGTCATACCATAGGGGGTATAAGTCCCCGTTGGAGTGCTTGCGGATCGCCCGTAGCGAGCCACACTTCCCGTCGTGGTTGGCCAATTGTATTTTTTCACACCATTAAGATAAACATATAGGCGCTGAGATTTCTTGCTGACCTTAATCACAAGTTTCCCCCCCACACTTTTGGATGAGGTCGCTTTTCTGCTGGAACTTTTTTTCTTTGTCGATGCAAGAATTAAATAGTCGTTGGCAGAGCCCATCGCGTTGGCTAGAAGCTCGACGTTGTCTTCATCAAGAATAGCTTCCCCATCAGAAAGGGTGAATAACTCGTCAACGGAGTCAATGCCAATAATAGGATCATGTTCACCAAGAGAAGACACATCGACCCCTCTGGCTAATCCTGCGTTGGCCCAGGATTGCTGGAACAATAATATAGTAAATATAAACGCTATCCCTCTACTGAGAGATCCATACCTAGCACGATTCATCATGCCTCCTCTTGTCTTGTTGGCCATCCTGGTTGTGTGATTAGGCTATCCCTGCCTTTTGTTTCTGGGAGTTCCTATGAGCAAGAGGGGTGCCATCAGTACAAATGCTACAGATTCGATTTGAGGCTCAGATCAAAATGAGGGCGGTGAAATTTTCAAAAGAGGGGACGCATTTGGGCGCCCTATAAAATATTCAATAAAAAAGGGGTCAGGGCATTTTTCGTACTGTTATACGGTACAAAAAGTGCCCTGACCCCTTTTAGGAAGTCAAAATGAAAGAATGGCGCTATTATTTACCCTGCTCGTCAGCAAAAAGCTCAGTTTCGCTTTTTGTACTGCCTTGGTTGCGCAATTTGGCTTTACGCTTATTACCCATTTTGGTTTTTTTGCGCTTGCGGATCAGTCCAGTTTGTTTTGCAGGTGAAGCCATGGTTTTCTCCTTGAGGCTATGTCAGTAGGCACAGTGAGTTATCAAAGGTTTACCCACAAGTCAACGAGGTGGCGAGTTCCAAGGCTTTGTCGTGATTCTGATTGCAAGCTATAGGCGAATTTAAGACGAGGTCCCATCCATCCTAAGCCTATGGAGGACCAATTCTGCTCTGCAAAATCATCCACAGAATAGCCCAAATTAAGGACGAAATCGGCCTGAAATTTAATACCCAGGCCAAATCTGTGGCCCAAATAGGGCTTGTGATCATTATAGAAATTAAGGGGACTTAGGAGTTCATATCGACCGGTGATGGATCCCGCATAAATATACTGGGTGCCAAGAGCCACCCGCGAGGGACGAATCAAGGCCGATGGAATATTTTGATCTTGTTCCACCAAGTTTTCCCCAGTGAGGGAAAGGCCCCAATTGGGGCGCAAGCCCAGCAAAAAACCTAAATCGACATTATTTTGTCTGTAAGCGACTCCATCCGGAGATTCGGCCTTCAAGTGAGAAAGAGTCAACCCTAGGCTAAAACGCTTGGTCAGCCTTTGCCCAAGGCCGAGGCGAAACTCATTTTCATTAAATTCCATTCCATGAAGATTGATACGATGGTTGCGAAATGCAAAGGCTCCTTTGATCAAAACATCTTTGCTGCCATCAACAATAGTCAAACCATAAGTATTGCGACTGACATCTCTAGCAAGAAACCCCGATTGGTAAGCCGTGGAAAAGTGCATCTTGTTCACTAAGCTGATCGCAGCAGGATTTAGGTAGACGGCTTCTTGCTCTTCAACAGCAGCTCGCCCTGTGCCACCCATCCCTGCGGAAACAGCTCCAACCATTTCAGTGGCTGAGGCAGAAATACTCAATAACAATATGCCAAGTAGGGAAATCCATCGAATCACAATCAAGATTGTGCCACATTTCCTGAACAAGTAAAGTTCACTGAGTCAAAAAGCAGGACCAGCGAGCTTAAATCGACGGGTATTAAGGGCGAAGGCAAATACTGGCAAAGTGGGGGCACAAACCGTCTTCGTGGCCAAAGCCGCATCCCGCCGGCCATGTGGTATAGTTCACCTTATGGGTTTGCTGGGTATTCGAGTTGATTCCATAGCAACTCCCAGCAGTGGATCTTCCTTCTTTAGGAACAATACATTTTTTTGTCCAATCGATATACCAGTCTTCAGCAAAAAGACTTCTGCGCACAGCTTTTTGAAGCTCAGAAAGCGAGGTCGGATCCTGATCGGTCGCACATAAAGTGGGATCGTCATCCAAAGCCTCTGGCAAAACGATCATAAAGTACATATCACTAGGACAGCTCCAGTAACCATAGGTCTGTCCGCTACGACGACTATCGATGGAAACTTCTGAGATCGACGAAAGAACCCGCGGAGGCATTGAGCCACCGGGGCTACCAACGGCTGGTGATGGTTGTTTAAATCGAGTAGATACGCCCATACCAAAAACATCCTTAGCAAGTGCTCGGCTATCTCCGCTTCTATTGCCGGGACCCTTAGGATAGATTTCTCCTTCGTCAACAAAAGTCAGAGCAATAATCCCGCGATTGCTTAAAAAGTTTCTTAAATCAACAGCTGTCTGTTCCGATTCGCTGAAGTGAAGAGTCGCCTCCATCCGATATTCTGATTCATATTGAGCGGCCGGCCAATAATTAAGCTTCTTTCCGTCTTCGCGATACCAAAGCTCGGTCGTGAAGGCCTGGTCTCCAAAAGTCGTTAGCAAGTTTGCGTAATCAATTCCACTGCGACCGTCATTACTTGAGTCTTCATTGATATACATGAGTTGCAAGTTATCGACCGTGCGTATGGCAACATTGAGTCGAGTCCCCACACTAAAATCATTGCGTTGCAATGCCGTGACGACAGCCGAGTCGTTAAGGCGAATCACTTCGTTGCGAAAAGCTTCGGTCACCCGCACCCCACCCGAGTTATAAGCCCCCACACGAAAAGTAAAAAAAGTTTGATAATCCTGGTTTACGTTTTGTTGTTCAGAGCAAGACATGTAGGCCACTTGGTCAAAATCGGCTTCATAAGGAAACTCATCACTATCCACTAAACTTTGAAAGTTATCCGTCGTACCAAAAGGAACACCCGATGAGCAGTTCTGATAAACAACCAGCAATGCAAATCCAAAACTTAGAATAGTTAACGGTTTCCACAACGATCGCAAAGGACCCCCCTGAGTCTCATCCTTTATTATAGCAAATAATGACCACATGCAGAGTCTTTTTCCCCCGAATTATCTCATTTTGAGCCGGACTCTAAGATCTTTTCTCTCTGGATTCTCCCATTTTGAGATGGTAAATTATGCCATTCTAGCCAAATTTTGGGGGAGGCCCTATGAAAGTGAAAAAAGCCGTGATTCCAGCCGCAGGTCTTGGCACCCGTTTCCTTCCGGCGACCAAAACTGTGCCTAAAGAGCTGCTACCCATTGTCGACGTTCCCAGCCTTTTTTACGTTGTCGAGGACGCCGTCCATGCAGGCATAGAGGATATTGTGATCGTTGCTGGTCGCGGGAAAACAGCCATCGAAGATTTTTTTGATACCAGCTATGAGTTACAGGATCTCCTTGTAAAAACGGGCAAGGAAGCTATGGCTAAGCGACTCGATCAAATCCAAAACATGGCTAACATCATTAGCATTCGACAAAAGCAAGCCAAGGGCCTTGGTCACGCTGTCTATGCAGCTCGTCCCGCGGTGGGAAACGAGCCTTTCGCCGTTTTATTGGGCGACGAAGTCATGCTCCCAACTAAAGAGGGGGCTCCCTCAGTAACAAAACAGTTATCCGATATCTTTGCACAAAAGGGAGAGTCGACGGTAGCCGTGATGAAGGTGCATGAAGACGACGTGAGCAAATATGGAATTGTGGCTATTGAAAATGAGCAAAGCCCTATGAAAGTGACAGAGGTGATTGAAAAACCCAGTCGAGGTTCAGCTCCCAGCCAATGGGCGCTCCCTGGGCGCTATGTCTTCACATCGAGACTTTTTGCTCTACTGAAAGATCTTCCCCCTGGAAAGAATGGTGAGATTCAGCTCACTGATGCGATGACGGCGATCGCTCGATCTGAAGGGCTGTGGGCGACCCCTTTTGTTGCCCGACGTTATGACGCCGGCGATAAGTTTGGTTACCTTCAAGCCAACATTGAACAAGGATTATTGCATCCTGAAATTGGCCCCCGTTTAAAAGAGTATTTAAAAATCTTGAGTCAAAGCCTATAAGGAGCCTCATCATGAAGACTTGGTTGCTCGTTTTTTTTATTTTTGCTGGTTTGTCGCCCGCGCAGGCCTATGTACCACGCACAAAAACAATAGTTAAAAAGATGTCTAATAATGGTGGGCGCAGAACTTATCGGGTGGTTCGCGAAGTGACCCTTCAAAATTCTTACCATACTGTTAAAGCAAAAGAAACTTGGACAATTGCTCATGGCGATAAGATGAAGCTTGTCGTGGAAAGCCTTGATGACAAAAATCCTTGGTCCTTTGTCATCCTCTATGACAAAGGAAAGCGCCAAACCATCAGCTCTCAAAAAAATGTGAAGAGCTATCCAAAGAGTCCTGAATTTTTTGAACCCATCTTTCATGACCGCAACTACAAAAGCCTAATGCGAAGATTGGTTGGCTTTCGCTTTATGCCAGACTGGGTCCTTCAAACACCCGAGCCCGAATTCAAAGAGGGAAAAAGCAAGATAACTGAAGAACCTTTTGTTCATCTTGAACCCATCGATGGTTCCATCACCTATGCTGTTGGATCCAAAAAGGATGCGAGTGGCGAACCTGGCGGAACCGTCCTTTGGGTTGAACAGGATTCCTTTCAAATTAAGAAAGGAAGACTCCGTTCAAAAGCTGAGTTTTCCAATAGCAAATACCAATCTTTTCTTGGTGGCTTAAAGCTTCCCCGCGAACAAACAATCACCTGGAAAGACCGCTTGGCCACTGTGAAGTTAATGACCGCTGAAAGTGTTTCACCAAAAAATGATTTTTGGAAACTCGATACCAAAACTCCCTCTCAGCTTCCCGATGATCGTTTAGTGAAAGAGTTTTATTCGAGGTTTCGCTGATGTCCCAACTTTGGCAGGTCGCAGTCAATGCGCCATTAAGAGAGCCCTTCACCTATTGTGATCGTGAAGGCCTCGATTTGGCACTAGGCCAGCCTGTCACTGTTCCCTTTGGGCCTAAAAACCGTCAGGTCGCAGGCCTTATTGTGGGACAAAGTTCAGCAACTCATCTTGAATTTGAGGCCAAGGAAATCCTGCAGGCTCACCCTGAGCGACCAATCTTGCATGGTGAGCTTTTGCAGTGGTTGCAATGGATGGCAAATCATTACATTTATCCATTGGGACGCATCCAAGAGCTGGTTTTTCCTCCTTTGAAAAAAGAGAGTCGCCGCGGTTCCCGCAAGGGCGCTATTGTTCCCGAGGTGATAACCAAAACGGCTCCGGCACTCACTACGGAACAGAGGATGGCGGTTGCTTCATTAGCCTTGAACCAATTCCAAACTTATTTGCTCCATGGAGTCACGGGTTCAGGAAAAACAGAAGTTTATATCGAATGGATAGAACAAGCTCTTGCCCAGGGCCAAACGGCCATGGTCTTAGTTCCAGAGATATCTCTCACTCCGCAACTCATTCGTCGGTTTGCCGAGCGATTTCCCGATGAAATTGCAGTCCTCCACTCTCACCTTACTGACCGCGAACGCACCGATCAGTGGTGGCTAGCCGTCGAAAAGAAAAAGCGACTCCTCATCGGCGCAAGGTCTGCCTTATTTTGCCCTATGCCTGATCTAGGGATCATCATTGTCGATGAAGAGCATGAAAGCAGTTTCAAACAAGAAGAGAAATTAAAATACAACGCACGTGACTCAGCGGTGATGCGAGGGCAGTTTGAAAACATACCCGTGGTTTTGGGATCGGCAACACCAAGTCTTGAAAGTTGGTCAAACGCACAGACGGGAAAATATAAACTTCTCACCATGAAAAATAGGGTCTCTGACCGCCCTCTCCCTGTGGTGGATGTGGTCAATATGCTTGACTGTCGAGATAAACCTGATTTCCTACCTCATTGGCTCTCCCCGCTTTTGTATGAAAAGCTGAAAAACACATATGAAAATCAATTTCAGAGTGCCCTCTTTCTTAACCGTCGCGGCGTAGCTCCTTCTGTGCAGTGTTACTCCTGCGGTTTCATTTATATGTGTCCCAACTGTGACATCTCCCTCACCTTGCATGGAAAATCTCATTTGGTTTGTCATTATTGTAACTATCATCAAACCATGGATAGTGAATGTCCTGATTGCAAAGAGGGCGAACCCAAAGCCTACGGCCTCGGTACTGAAGCTGTTGAAAACGATATTTTAAAACTTTTTCCTGGATCCAGAGTTTTTCGCGCTGATCGCGACGAAATCAATAGCCGCGAAGCCATGGAGGAAATGATTCATCTCATGGAAAGCCGTGAGATCGATTTTTTAATAGGTACGCAGATGATTGCAAAAGGTTTGGATTTTACTCACCTCACCCTGGTGGGACTCGTTCATGCCGACATTGCCTTCAACATTCCTGATTTTCGCGCCAATGAGCGCAGCTTCCAATTGTGCACACAGGTGAGTGGGCGAGCCGGACGTCACGGCCAAGCTGGTGAAGTCGTGATTCAGACCTATAA
This sequence comes from Bdellovibrionales bacterium, assembly GCA_020435205.1. Classification (GTDB taxonomy): domain Bacteria; phylum Bdellovibrionota; class Bdellovibrionia; order Bdellovibrionales; family JAGQZY01; genus JAGQZY01. The sequence continues at coordinate 32,286 of JAGQZY010000004.1, forward strand.
ACCCGATCACCCCTCATTAGTTGCCGCTAGAGAGCACGACTATCAACAATTTGCCGAGTCAGAGTTACAACACCGTCAGCTTTTTCATTATCCCCCCTATGGTCGAATCATGGCGATCCGCTTGTCTGGACTTCACGAAAGCGAAGTGGTCCGCGATGGTGAATCCATCATGGCCTATTGCCAAGGCCTCATTGGTGCCTTTGCAAGCCTGAAAGGGAGTCAAGCCCTTGGCCCAACACCAGCTCCACTTTCACGAATTAAAAACCGTTATCGTTATCACATTTTAGTAAAAAGCCCTAACCACCAGGTCCTCAATTTCATTGGTCATAAGGTCGCTCAATTTATGGAAAAGAACATCAAAAAGACAAAGTGTCTTCTTGATGTTGATCCCTATACCTTACTGTAAACTAGCCCTTTGCACTGCATTTTGGACTTAACTTCGACCTCCTTTTTTAGGTAAAATAAACACTCATGGGCGAAACAACCGAAACTGATGTTCAACGTTTTACAACTTGTCCGATGTGTGGTTCCAACACACCTAACCTCAATCGCATTGAAAGTGGTTTACGGCTAGCCTTGCAAGAACAAGGCGCAGAAAGTCCTCCCAATGAGGTTTGCACTCCTTGCTTAAAAAAACTGCGCAAGGAGTCTTCTAAAGGAAATCAATTAATTTCTAAGCAGAAAGCCAAAGATGAACACAAAGCAAAAATGTGGTCCTATCGATTTGCATTTATCAAGCAAGGACGCAATTGTTTAAGCCAGCGCAATTACGCTGAAGCCGCGGTGGCCTACGAAAAGTATATTAAAATTCTGGAAGTGGTTTTTGATCTCGATCGAAAAAAATTGGAACCAAGGCTTTTTCAAGACCGCCCCAAAGAAATCACCCTCATCGCTTCTGTACTTTGGGATTTAATGCTCATCTACGATGCCCACCCTAAGTTTGCACCGAAACAACTGGCAACGGCCGAAATGCTGGCGCGCTTTCTTCGCTTTACTCCTATTAACAACAGCATCATCCGACGGGCTGAAAAAGAGTTTAAACACGCTAACAATCCTCAAGCCTTTCGCCACTTTTTGAAGCTGTGCAATGTGCAAGCCGCTCGTTGTTTCATCGCCACCGCAGCCTTCGAGTCTGGCTCTGATCCCCATGTGCAAATCCTCTGCCGGTTTCGTGACCATGTGCTCAAAAAGCATTCGCTTGGGCGAGCTTTCGTTATTCAGTATTATCAATACTCTCCGCAGGTCGCCCGCTTTCTTGACGACTCTCCACGGGCAAAGAAACTGATTCGCCCCGTGTTGCAAGGAGTCGCAGGGCTGGTTGATTCCACTTTTGACTTGCCAGAGCGCAGAGATTCTTAAACCTTAGGGTGATGACCAAAAAATTAGAGAAAAGCTACGATTACGTTTTGATCGGCCACAGTTTAGCCACGCTGGCCTTTGCCCATCGCTTGCAAGCACGGGGGGAGTCCTTTTGCATTATCGATTCCCAGCAGGTTTCTAATTCTTGCATGAAAGAGATCCCCAGCCTGGAAACCTCGGTTTACACGAAGGTGCCCTTTGTTCCCTTTACAAAGCAAGTGGATGAAGAGCTCAATTCCTCGGTGCTTGATCTCACTGGAAACTACCAAAAGGTAGAAGGCACCCCTCTCACCTTTGAAAAAGGGGACTTCAAAAGTTTTCTTGGTTTTGGCGATAAAAAAATTGACGCTCAAGATGAAGTGCAACGCTACTGTGAACCTGAGAGCCTTATTTTTGATGGCCAACCGGAGACTCTTTGGCAGACCCTTGAGTCTCGCTGCCTGGAATCTATTTTTCTTGATCAACAGGTGACCGACATCCTCGAAGAAGATGGACATGTGCAAGCGGTGATCCTCAACGGGAAAACGAAGGTTCAAGCCACCCACTTTGTATTTTTCGAACATTTTTCCTTTTTGTTTGAACAAGTGGGACAAAAAACAAAGTCTATTGCCAGCAAAGTGGCCAAGATTCGCTGGTGGTCTTCTGCGGCATTGATTCTTCATCATGATCATAAACCTGCAGCTGCCGAGCTCAATCACTGCTATTTGCTGATGGGCTCCAAAGAGCAGGCCTGCATTGGTATGTTCACCCAGATCCAGGGACAAACTATTTCCCGTTGGGAGTCTTTTTTCCCTGGCGAATTGACCCAAGATAGTGAAACCGTAGGCACTGTGGTTAAGGAGATTAAGAAGCAGATTCAGCGGGCCTTTTCTGAGGAAAATCGCCCCACCGAGCACATCGTCATTCACTCCTACGCCTATGGTGACCTCAGCCACCTTCCCATCCAGGATGGAAAGGTCAGTGATTTTAATAACTTATATATTTGTTCGCCCACTTTTACTGGCACGAATGGCTGGCTCAGCGAAGTTTTAAGCGCATGGCACCTACCCCTGCAAGACTCTGAAAAGACTTCCAAAACAGAAAAAGTGCCTCCAATCGAGGTTGCAGGCCCCAGCACTCCGTGCTAACACCTCCTTTCTAAGTTAATTCACACCCTTCGGAGCTCCACTGGTGGTTCATTAGAACAGGTGCCGAGGGGGAGGTATAACCAGTTAGGAGGATACATGGTTACTATTAAAGACATGCTCGATTCGGGCGTACACTTCGGCCACCAAACGCAAAGGTGGAATCCAAAAATGAAACCCTATGTTTTTGATTCACGGGGTGGAATTCACATCATCGATTTGCAAAAAACTTTAGAACTTACCAAGGCAGCTCTCAAAGCTGTTGAAGAGCAAGCGGCTAAGGGCAAAAAAATTATTTTTGTCGGCACCAAAAAGCAAGCCGTCGAAGCCATCCAAGAAGCCGCAAACCAATGCGGACAATACTACGTGACCAAAAGATGGTTGGGTGGAACTTTAACCAACTTTGTGACTATTAAACAAAGTATTGATCGCTTGAAGAAAATCGATCAGATGCGCGAAAAAGGTGAATTGCAGTTCTTTTCTAAAAAAGAGCGCTCTCAAATTGAAAAAGAATATGGAAAATTGAACGAATACCTTGAAGGTATCCGTGAAATGAAAGAACCCCCAGGCATGATCTTTGTTGTCGATGTGACTAAAGAGCATATTGCCGTTAAAGAAGCACAAAAGCTCGGCATGAGTGTTTTTGGAATTTGTGATACCAATGCTGATCCTGAAATCATTGAGTACCCAATCCCTGGAAACGATGACGCCATCCGCTCTATCAAACTTTTCTGTGGTCTTGTTGCTGATGCCTACATGAAGGGCGCCAAAAAATGGGAAGAGGTTCTTCGTACCCAGACAGATAAAGAGTCTGACCTTGAAAAAGAAATGACCGAACAAAAAGCGAAAAAGACAGAAGCTGCAGCTCCAGCAACCGATGGGCCCACTGTTGTAAAAGTGAATAAAGGGCGCAAACTCGTTGCGGCCGGTACGGCTGATGAAATCGAGATTCTCCACGAGGTCGAGACTGAAGGTCTCATTCCTGGTGACGATGCCGCTGATACTGAAGAAACCACAAGCGAAGAAAAATAAGAGGTTAATAACATGGCTATTTCTGCACAAATGGTAAAAGAGTTAAGAGAGAGAACAAGCGCTGGAATGCTGGATTGTAAAAAAGCCTTAGAAGAAAACGGTGGCGATTTTGACAAAGCTATCGACTGGCTTCGCAAAAAGGGCTTAAGCAAAGCGGCCAAAAAGTCAGGCCGTGTCGCTGCTGAGGGCTTGGTAACGGCTTACATTCATGGTGGCGGACGTATTGGAGTTTTACTTGAAGTCAACTCTGAGACGGACTTTGTTGCACGTAATGATGACTTCAAAAACTTCACCACAGACATCGCGATGCATATTGCTGCAACGGCCCCCTTGGCTGTCTCTGCCGAAGAAATTCCTCAGGATAAAATCACTAAGGAAAAAGAAGTTCTTGCTGCTAAAAACAGAGAAGAAGGAAAAAAAGAAGAGATGATTGATAAAATCGTCAATGGCCAAATCAATAAGTGGCTTGCGGAAAACTGCTTAATGGATCAAAAGTTTGTTAAGAATCCAGACATTACTGTTGCCGAGCACTTAAAAAATACCGTGGCTAAAATTGGTGAGAATCTTGTGATTCGTCGATTTTCTCGATTTGAACTCGGTGAAGGTATCGAAAAGAGATCTGAAAACTTCGCTGATGAAGTTGCGGCAGCAATTAAAAACTAAGGAGCTTAAGGGTGAGCTTACCTAAGTATAAGAGAGCCCTGCTGAAAATCAGCGGGGAGGCCCTGGCGGGTGACCAAGGGTATGGAATCAACACTGAGACTATTCAACAAATTGCCAGTGAGGTTAAAGAAGCTCACCGCCATAGTATACAACTTGGGATTGTTATTGGTGGCGGCAACATCTTTCGCGGTGTGGCCGCTGCAGCCAAGGGTATGGATCGAGCCAGTTCCGACTACATGGGAATGCTCGCCACCTGCATTAATGCCCTAGCCCTACAAGACGCCTTGGAAAACCTAGGCGTTCAAACTCGTGTCCAATCGGCTATTGAAATGGCACAAATTGCCGAACCCTATATTCGCCGCAAGGCCATTCGCCACCTGGAAAAAGGACGAATTGTGATTTTTGCTGCCGGAACAGGAAACCCTTACTTCACTACGGATTCGGCTGCAGCCCTTCGTGGTATGGAGATTGGGGCCGAAGTGATCATGAAAGCCACCAATGTTGATGGGATTTACACCAAGGATCCCCGCCAACATAAGGATGCGGAAAAGGTTCCGGAAATCACTCATATTCAGGCTCTTAGTGATAGCTTAAAGGTGATTGACTCCACAGCGATCAGCCTATGCATGGATAACAAAATGCCCATTTGCATTTTTAAGCTCATGGAAAAAGGGAATGTTTTAAAAATCCTTATGGGCGAGAGCGTGGGATCAATTATTCGATCTTAAAAACTTTAGAGGAGTTTGCAATGGAGTTTTCACAGTTAAAAAGTTCAACCGAAAGCAAAATGAAGGCCTCCGTTCAGGCCCTTGGGGAAGAGTTTAAAAAAGTTCGCACCGGGCGAGCTCAAGTTTCTATGCTCGATGGCGTTCGGGTGGACTACTATGGAAACCCCACCCCACTCAACCAAGTGGCTTCTGTTTCTTGCCCAGATGCTCGTAGTTTTTTAATCACTCCCTGGGAAACTTCGGTTTTGAAGTCTATTGAAAGTTCAATTGTTAAAAGTGATCTTGGCATGGCCCCCATCAATGATGGGAAAGTGATTCGCCTAAAACTTCCTGAACTCACTGAAGACCGTCGCAAAGACCTCGTTAAGAAAACAAAAAAAATGGTCGAAGATGCCCGCATAGCGGTGCGCATGGCCCGCCGAGAAGCCAATGAGCTTTTAAAACAGGCCCAGAAAGATAAGCAAATCAGTGAAGATGAAAGCAAGTCCTTTCAAGATGAAATTCAAAAAATGACGGACAAGTTTGTTGCCGACGTGGATCGGCTAGCTGCGGAAAAAGAAAAAGACATAATGACATTATGAGTTCTATACAAGCTACTGACCCTAAACATATCGCCATCATTATGGACGGCAATGGACGATGGGCTCGCTCTCGAGGACGAGAAAGAGTTTTCGGACATGTTAAAGGGGCTCGTGTTGCAAAAAAAATTGTGGAGCACTGTGCGCGCAAGAAAGTCCAAGCTCTGACGCTTTATGCTTTTAGCGAAGAAAACTGGTCTCGACCCATGCCGGAAGTGAACTTTCTGATGAGGTTGCTTGCTCGCTATATTGTTCGCGAAAGAAGGAGCTTAGTAAAAAATAATATCCAATTTCGCTGCATTGGCCAGATTGAAAAGATTCCAGAGGACATCCGGACTGAAATTGAGGGCACTATAAAGGCTACCGCCGAGAACGACGGCATGGTACTGACTTTTGCTCTTTCCTATGGAGGACGCCAAGAGGTTCTTCTGGCCGTAAAAAATCTTGTTCAACTGGCTCAGCAGGGGAAGGTTTGCCCAGAGGATGTAACGGAAGAGTTCTTCTCTGGCATGCTGCAAACGTCTCCTCTTCCCGACCCAGATTTAATGATTCGCACAAGTGGTGAATGGCGCCTTTCAAACTTTTTACCTTGGCAATCGGTTTATTCCGAACTTTATTTTTCAGACGTGCTTTGGCCTGACTTTTCTATAGACGACTTAGATGCGGCCATTCAATCTTTTCGTAGGAGAGATCGACGTTTTGGGGGCGTGAAGTCCTCACCTTTTCAACCAGAATCTCTACACAGTTTATAAGGGGGACATGTGCTCATTCGAGCCATTACAGCTCTAGTTGGTATTGGTGGTATTATCGCCACTTGGGTCCTTTTTAAAGAGACCGGACTACTGGCCCTTGCGGCTCTTGTCAGCCTCGTGACTTGTATCGAATTTTCCATGCTCCTTGAAAAAGGCCACTCTGTGATGAGAGTCTTTTTTGTCTTTGTTTGCTATTCATTTTATTTGGCATTCACTTTTTTTTCTCAATCGTTTTTAGTTTTCCTTATTTGCTTCTTGTTGGTTGCCGCCTATTTCATTTTGTTTTCAAAAGACAACATCTCTGCACGAATGGTAAAGTTGGCATCTTGGATGATGGGAATTATCTATTGCGGCTCCCTGCCTGGAACAGTCAGCTTAGGCGTCCTCAAATTTGGTGCTAAGTTTTTCACAGCCCTTTTGATCTTAAGTTTTGGAACAGATACTTTTGCTTACCTTGGCGGGAGACTCCTTGGACGCACTCCGCTGGCTCCTGACATTTCTCCAAATAAAACCCTCGAAGGAAGTTTTATTGGTTTAGTTGGCGGAAGCGCCTTGGGTTTTTACTATCTATACCAGAATCATTTTGCAAAAAATTTAGCGCTATTGGCTGTCTGTTGTGTGCTGACCTCCATTGCCACTCAACTCGGAGACCTTTTTGAGTCCATGATTAAGCGTTATTCGGGCGTTAAAGACTCCGGAAAGATGATGCCAGGCCATGGTGGGGTTTTAGACCGAATTGACGGCCTACTCTTCGCTGCTCCTATCCTATTTATGTGGCTATTGTATTTCCAAGGATAAGTGCTTAATATATAGAAATGATTGATGCTTTCGCCTCCCTCCTCAACCAAGGATTCGCCTACATAGTGCCCATGATTGTTTTGCTTGGGCTCTTGATTTTTGTGCACGAATTAGGCCACTTTTTAGCTGCTAAATACTTTAAAGTTCGAGTTGAAGTTTTTTCCCTTGGCTTCGGTCGTAAGATTTTGCAGTTCAAAAAAGGGGACACCCAATACTGCATTTCTATTCTCCCTCTTGGTGGATACGTCAAAATGTTTGGTGATGAACCCGGCAAGGAAATCCCAACCCAAGAGAAGGAGTATTCCTTTTTACATAAGCCAGTTGGTCAACGTATTGTCATAGCACTGGCTGGTCCGGTCATGAATTTGTTTTTTGCAGGGCTCCTCTTTCACACTATTGCCGTTTTGGGTGAAAAGGCGCCGGCTCCAATCGTAGGAGAGCTCGCGAGCAACTCCCAAGCTCATGAACTTGGATTTCGAAATTACGATGTCATTCGATCCGTCAATGATCATAAAATTGAAACTTGGACTCAGTTTGAAAATCTTGTTGAAACATCTGCTGGGCAAAGCCTATCGGTGCACATCCTGCGACAAGGACAACCGGAGACCTTGGAGATCACCCCGATCCAAGTAAAAAATGATAATTTGTTTTCTACAGCAGAAACCATTGGGCGCATCAAAGGACTGAATTCAAAAATCCATCTCCCTTTTATTGGTGTTGCTCCTGGTGGGCCTTTTGCCCTTGCGGGATTCAAAAATGGCGATCAAATCTTATCCATTAATGATCAAAATATTGAATGGTTTAAAGATATTCGACCAACACTTTTAGAAGCTCTGTACAATGAAGGTGGAGCCGCGACGGTTAAGGTCAAGCGTTATAGCGATTTTCGAAAGGGTGAGGTTGAAAAAGAATTTAGTATCCATCTGGACGGCAGAGACTTTACCTCTGGCGAACTCGGTATTTTTATCCCAGAAATGGTCATTGGAGAGGTTCAAAAGGATAGCCCAGCAGAAAAGATTGGTTTACAGCGCTTGGACACAATCGTTAGCATCAATGGGCACGAAATCCATTCTTTTGATGATATTTTAAAGAATGTCAGCGGCTATGAACCCGACGGGGCTCCTCTAAAATTTGAAATCCATCGAGGAGATCAAAGACAAACTTTTGATATTGTCCCTAAAATGAACAGCCTTGAAGGTGAGTATGGGGAAATAGAGAATCGCTTCACTGTGGGAGTTACACCTGTTCTTTTCTCCATACCACAGTCTTTCACATGGAAATCACCTGGCTTCTTCCATGCCACTGGTCGCGCTTTAGAGCAAAGCTGGCATTGGACGAAATTAACTCTTTTAAGCTTTCTAAGAATTGTGCAAAATAAGGTTTCTTCCAAAAACTTAAGTGGCTTTATTTCTATCGGACAAGTGGCCCATAAGAGTTGGCAAATTGGGGCCGTACCCTTTTTAAAAATGATGGCCGTTATCTCTATTAATTTGTTCATTCTTAACTTGCTGCCAATTCCCATCCTCGATGGAGGGCATTTGTTGCTGTTCACCCTCGAAGCAATAAAAGGGGCTCCCTTAAGTTTGCGAAAGATTGAAGTTGCTCAGCAAATAGGATTTTTAATTATTATTTTTCTAATGGCTTTTGCTCTTTTCAATGATTTCTCTCGGATTTTTGGCTCCTGATGATTCATCTTGCCGTTGATACTAGCCATTCCCGTGGTCAAATTTGTCTTTTTGAAAACGATCGACTACTCACCAGTCACTTCTGGGAGAAACAGGGCTCCCACAGCGAACTCCTCAATTTGATATTTTTGGAGGCTTTGGAAGAACAAGATTTAGAGGTTAAGGCGATTAACCATATTTTTTGTGTCACTGGACCAGGAAGTTTTACTGGACTAAGGGTTGGGATCAATTTTTGTAAAAGCCTTGCTTATGCTCTTTCTCTACCCATTTCGCCCATCAACAGCCTTGATCTCCTTGCTGGCCAATGTGATGAATCCGGGCGGCCCATTCTCGCTGCTATTGATGCCCAAAGAAATTCAATGTTTATCAGTCGATTCCCCAACCAAGATTTGCTGAGTCCAGACGTCAGCAATGAAATCGTACCGCTCGATCAATTGGAACATGTTCTTGAAGAGGAGTGTTTTTGTTGCGGGCAAGCTTGGGAGCGCTACTGGAATCATATTCCCCAAGCCTTACGGGGAAAAATTTTAAAAAAGACCCAGTGGGAGAAGCCCGATTTGACTGGTTTTATTCCTAAAATTTTAACGGAAGATTCCCTTTCCAAACAACATTGGCAACAAATTCAACCTTTATACATTCGGCTCTCTGCCGCTGAAGAAAAAAGACTCGCCGACTCCCTGTCGTAGGGTGCTCTCGACCTTGGTCGAGTTTACGCTTCGCGTTTCTAAAACTTCCTGTCTCTACCGCTTTTCTATTGGCCTATGCTACCCTAAAGACTGATATGGAAACGACTTCCAATTTTAACTACTATCAGGTTCTCGATGTCTCCACGGATGCTGCACAAGAGGACATTTATCAAGCCTACCTGCGTGCTAAGGCAACTTATTCTTTGGCCAATCCAGAGCTGTTTGCCACCTTTACTCCCCAGGAAGCAGTGGCGTGGCTTGAGGTGATTGAAGAAGCCTATTCCATTATTGGGCACCCAAACACCCGTAAAATTTATGACAAAGAGATCACACCGCTCAATGATGAGGGTGCTCTACCCAGTTTTGATTTCAAAACTAATGACTCAGAGACAAGTTACGAAGACACCAACCCCTCCCCAGCCGAAGAAGAATTACCTCTTGCTCAAGGTCATGGGCGAACACCTCTTAGTACCTATATCATCGACAAAAATATGGAAGATCTCATTGCTAAGCAGGATATTTTTGACGGTCTCTTTTTAAGAAAGGTCCGCAACTACAAGAAAGTCGACCTCCAGGCATTTTCAAATTCTACATGTATTGCGCTTCGGCATCTTTATGCTATCGAAAATAATAACTTCTCTGTATTACCAGCTGCAGTGTTTGTCAGAGGCTATATTATTCAGTATTGTCGCGTTTTGGGCTTACCCGAAAAGAAAGTACTGAACTCCTTCATGCCTCTGCTACGTAATGGATGATAAAGAACTAAGGACATTTTCCGTATCTGAGTCTCTCAAAGATCAGCGTCTCGACCAAGCCTTGGTTAAAGCTGGGATTGTATCTAGTCGATCCCAAGGGCAAAAATGGATTCAACAAGACTTAGTCACTGTTAATGGTTACAAAGAGAAGGCCTCCTACAAGCTGCAAGACGGTGATAAAATTGAAGTCTTTGTACCTGCCAAAATTGATATTGAACTTGTACCCTATGATTTTCCCTTGGAAATCATTTTTGAGGACGATGATGTCATTGTCGTCAACAAGCCCGCAGGGCTCGTGGTTCATCCGGCAGCAGGTCACGCTAGCGACACATTGGTAAATGCTCTGCTTGCCCACCAAATTAAATTATCTAAAGGAAGCGAAGAGTTTCGCCCCGGTCTTGTTCATAGGATTGACAAGGGGACCAGTGGGCTATTAGTCCTTGCAAAAAATGAGGCGGCTCACAATCATTTAGCAAAACAGTTTTTAAAAAAGACAATTCATAGACGGTATTGGGCGCTTTGTTTTTCTGGACCGAAAAAGGATCAAGGCACGATTGAGGGCTTCATTAAAAGAGATCCAGCGAATCGAAAGCGATTTGTCCACTCTGATAAACCAGACGATGGCAAGCGCGCCGTCACCCACTTTAAAGTCGTGAAACGAGAAAGCCTATTCTCTCTTTTAGAGTTAACTCTCGAGACAGGAAGAACTCATCAAATTCGAGTCCACCTATCTCATATCCATTGCCCAATTGTTGGAGATGATCTGTACAATGGAACAAAAATAGCTCGTTCCTTAAAAAATCAAACCCTTAAAAAACTCATATTAGAAATGGAGCGATTTTCTCTACATGCGAAAGAGCTTGGTTTTATCCACCCCAAAACTGGAGACAGGCTTTTTTTTGAAACTCCTATCCCCATTGATCTTCATTCCCTTTTTCAACTCAGTGGGTTCTCTGATGTTCTGTGACCCGAGCCCAGACCAGGCCGAAAGGATTATTAATCCAGGCTTTGAAATTTATTTTGGCAATGCTTTTTTGACAAAAAACCACCTTAACAAGGTCTTTCCAGGATTTAGAAATTTACATCAAGTGCATGGTGCCGATGTGGTGTGCGCCAGCAGCAAGCTTGTTAAAGCCGACGGACAATACAGTCAGCGACACAAAGAGCCCTTACTTATCAAAACAGCTGACTGCATGCCCGTAATTTTGACTGGAACACAGGGGATCATTGCCCTTCATATAGGATGGCGGGGCCTATCAAAAAGAATTTTATCACGGGCTATAGAAACCTCACCTTTTCAAGGTCCTTGGACTCTTTGGCTGGGTCCCCATCTGCGACAAAATAATTTCGAGCTCGATCGCTATTGCTGCGACATCTTACTCAAGGGCCATACTTTATCTTTTCATCAAGCCATGGACCTCGGATTCGTTAAGAAAAGCTACTATCAAAACAATCATTTTCTTTTTTCCATGAAAAACCTACTCTTGCGAGAAGCCACCCAATTGGGAGTCAGAGTTTTTAATGATTCGGGCGTGAATACATACACAAGCCCCCGTCATTACTCATACCGAAGAAACCGATTTACCTTGGGGAGAAACTACACAGTTGCTCTCTTTAAAGAGCACTAGTGGCTTGAAATTTTATTCAGTTTTCCTGAAGACAAATCAAAAGAGTAAATGTTTATATGTGGTTTCATGTTTTTATCCATAGATGGCAAAAGAATTTCAGCCACCCCATCTTCATTGACATCTTTTAAAAAGAGATTGAGCTTTTTGTCTTTAAAATTGTAAAAGGCATCCTTGCTATCTGTTAGCTGAGCCCTATCAAGAAGATCAAAATTTCCCTCACTGGATAGCTGATAAACTTCAAGAAACATACCCTGCCAATTAGAAATCTTAAGGATTTTAACCTGAGTATCACCATAAGCCGTTTCGAGCTGTGATAAGATTTTTCTTTCCTTATCCAAAAAGTTATCCCTTGCCCACTGTCGTATTCTTGGGTGAATGATTAAAAAAGAGACTAAAATAGAAAGGGCAAAGAGGCCTAAAGCCCACTTAAGGTTTCGATTGATCACAATCTCTCCTTTTTATTTTTTAAATCCCGCCAAGATTTTCCCCGTCTCATGGTTGCATCAAGCTGAAATTTTTTTACGGCTTTCAAGTGTTGGTCATAGGTTTCTGTAAAAACATGTGTGCCGTCGTTGCGGCTCACAAAATAAAGATAATCTGTTTTTTGTGGTGAAAGGGCGGCTTTGAGAGCCTCTTCCCCTGGGTTAGCAATCGGCCCCGGGGGAAGTCCGCTGATCACATAGGTATTATAGGCCGTCGGACGCGTGATGTCTGACTTTTTAATGTTTTTTAACTCTTGTCCTGTTTCATAGAGAATTCCATAAATTATGGTTGGGTCCGTCTGCAATCTCATTTTTTTTGCCAACCGATTATGAAAAACCGATGAGATCAGTGGTCGCTCAAACCCGGCCCCAGTTTCCTTTTCTATAATGCTGGCTAATGTCACCATTTGCTGCCGGTTCATACCAAACTTGCTCCAATGGAACCCTTTGGTCACTTCTAAAAATCTTTGAACCATGGTGCGAATAATAGTTCGCTCATCATCGTTTTTTGAGAAGTGATAAGTTTCTGGAAAAAGGTAACCCTCTAAACTGTCCAGGGGTTCACCCAAGAGTTCGCGGATGAACTCCTGATCGGTGGTTAGGTCTAAAAACGTCTTGGCACTACCTAATTCTTTAGTTTCAATCAGCTGAGCATAATTAAATCTGTGCTCGCCCTCAACGAAGGTCACCTCATATCGAAGGTTTTCTCCACTGATAATTTTATCGTAGACACCTTGATAGGTTTCGCCGGGAGAAATCAAATACTCACCGTACTTGATTTTATCCTGATAGCCATAAAGTTGACCAATTTTTGCAAAGAGCTGCCAATTGTCAATCAAACCCTTATCTTCAAGGCTTTTTGCAAAGCGATTGAGGCCTGTGCCTTTTTCAACCTTAATAATTTTATCTGTGCTGGCCATTACTTTTTGGGCCATATAAAAGTGGACATAAAAAAGCCCACCTAAGCCTGTGGCTCCCAAAATAATAACGAAGGTTAAAATCTTTTTAATCATTGCCAGTTCATTCCCGGCAAGGTTTTTGTTGGGTCAAAGGGTGTTTTGTCTTCAAGACTTGCTGTGACTTCTGTGCAATAATAAACTGCAAAATGTGCTGACGGTCTATCGTTTCCTGATTTTCCCCACCCGCCAAAGGGGAGACGCGAGGAGGCTCCATTCGTGGTGCGGTTCCAATTGAGAACTCCAACTTTGGCCCTGTTTAGGGCTCTCTGGTAGAGGCTCTCATCTTTACTAAATAGCGCCATAGCCAATCCATAGCCAGCTTGATTCGTAGCATCGATAGCCTCGTCGAGATCGTCCATTTCATAGATAGCTACATTTGGACCAAAAATTTCCGTGTTTTGATAGACTGATTTTGGATTATACTCTTTCACCTTGTAAATGCTCGGAGAAACATAGAATCCTTTCGCACCAGGTTCTAGCTGCTTACCCCTCATAATTTTTTCACACCCTTCTCTTACAGCAATTTCCTGGAAGCGCACGTAGGTATCCACCGCTTTTTTATTAATTAAGGTCCCCATAAAGGGATCGGTTGACCAATGCCCCACTGTCAGGTTTTTAGCTCTCTGATAAAATCGCTCAATAAACTGATTCGATATCTTTTTATGAACAAAAATTCGAGAGGTGCAGGAGCAACGCTGCCCAGAGGTCATAAAACTACCTAAAATAGATTCATAGACGGCTTTGTCGAGATCAGCATCTTCCCAAATTAGGGTCGAGTTTTTCCCTCCCATTTCTAAAGCATTGATTTTCCAATAATCATTTAAAGTGGCTTCTTTAATTTTGAGCCCTGTCTGGTAAGAGCCCGTAAATAAGTTACCATCCACATTTTTATGAGCCGTTAATCGCCGTCCTGTTTCACCAACCCCCTGTACCAGGTTAAAGACTCCTTGTGGAAGTTTCGCTTCATGAAAACACTCAGCAATCACCTGGCCAACCGCCGGCGTAAGCTCCGAAGGCTTAAATACCACCGTATTCCCTGTCACCAACGCCGGTACGATATGTCCGTTTGGCAAATGACCTGGGAAATTAAAGGGTCCAATCACAGCCATGACGCCACGGGGTCGATAGCGGATCACACCATCTACGCCTGGCAGCGCATTCTCTAACCTCACTTCTTCAATGAGCTTTAAAGAGTGTTCAAAAGTTACAGAAAATTTAGCGATCATGCCCCCAACTTCAGTATTGGATTCCCACAGCGGTTTTCCCGTTTCTCGTGAAATCGTTGTGGCTAGCTTCTCTCGCTTTTCTTCAAATAAGTTCTTAACTTTACCTAGTGCTTCTATCCTTTTTGCCATGGGCCACTGAGACCACTCTTGAAAGGCTGAGCGCGCTGACTGGCAAGCTTGATCAACATGATCATAGGAATACTTGACCTCAATAACGGTCTCTTCTAAGTTGGCCGGACTTTTATTGGTAAAACTACCGTCAGCTCTTGCTGGAAGAATAAACTCTCCATTGATATAGTCACCACGATACTGAATTGGATCATAAATATTCATTTTCACATCCCTTAGTAGCAAAGCTCTTCAATAATATTTTGGTAGATTTTAGTCGCAAGATGCAAGTCCTCAATGTCCACACATTCTTCTGTTGTCTGGGAATTGGCATCTCTCTTACCAGGACCCCAGACAAGAGTTTCAATAGATAGCTTACTGAAAACATTAGCCTCATTTGTCACCGGTTGGGTCGCCATAGCTGATTGAGGATTGTGCTTTTTAATTTGTTCCAAGCAACGCGTCGCAAACTGGCTTCCGGGGTCATTACGAAACGGCTTTTTATAATCGCGGACTTGAAATAAACCACCTATATTTTCGCAAGTCTGCCGCAATTCATCCATCCAAATCATATAGTCCGACTCTTGCACACCCGCTGGCCAGCGCACGCAACCCATAAGTTTAACGTGATCACTGTAGGTTCTTGCCATGCCGACATTGAATGTAGTGACGTCTGGATCAAACTCTGGATCCTTTATTTTTGTAAACTGTTTTTGTAAGTCTTTAATTTTGTCAAAAATCTTAAGCAATTTCTGATTCAAAGTCGTTTCTTTCAGAGGAATCAAATCAAACTCTAAAATGCTTTGTATGGGAACTGTGTTGTAATTAGTTCCTCCATCAATTTCTAGGAGGAGTAATTTTTCAGGCAACTGGTTCAGGTACTCAACAAGCTTTAAAATAGCATTCTCCCCCATGTGCGGCAAAGCCGAGTGGGCAGCGCGACCACGGAAGACCTTGCCCTGGGCACTTTGACTTTCTCCGGTATCGTGTTGCAAGCGCCCTTCCATCTCTTCTTTTGAAAAAGGCAAAGAGATTTCAATGTTAGCCAAGCCCTTGCCTGCATACACTAAATCTAAACCTGTGGGCTCACCAACGAGAGCCCGTTGAGGCTTGAGAGACTTGTGCCGAATCAAACGGATAGCACCATCCATGCGGTACTCTTCACCAAAAGTCCCCACCACGGCAAAGGGATGAAGGGGTTTGCGGCCAATAAACTCTTTGGCTGCATACAATTTGCATAAAAAATCAAGTTTGGTATCCGCAGCACCCAGGCCGTAAATTTTTCCTTGATGAATTGTGGCCTGAAAAGGGTTACGCCCTGTTTTTTCCCACAAAGAAAAGGATTCTGGAGCGACGGTATCTAGATGGGTCTGCAACATGAGATGAACCTCTGTCTGTTGCTTATCCACAAAACAAAGAATATTAGATTCAAGGGTTCCTTTGATTACCTCTTCTTCAAGAACAACTTGAAATCCCATTTCTTCACTCAATTTTTTTAGAAATCGGCAGGCCTCTCCGGTCCCATTACTGGGTGTGCTGTCAATGGCAATGAGGGCTTTGCAAGCTTCTACGAAATCCATTCTTACTGGTCTTTCATCTCCAGAATAGACTCCTCAATCACCGCACAAGCTACTTGCAAATCTTCACTGGTAACAATCGCTGGAACCAAAAATCGCAAGCGAAATGGAGATTTCCCACAACCAAAAGCAATAAAACCTTTTTCAAACATGACTTTTAGCAATTTCATAGTTTTATCTTTGTCTCCAGAAAGGGGGGTGACGGCGATCATTAAGCCCAAACCTTCTGGATCTTCCAAAAAGCCTTTACAACTACCCTTGCAAAGTTCTTCCAGTCTTTGGACAAATTCATTGTGGATTTTTTCAATACGGCCACCCTTTCCAAAAAAACCACCGTTCTCCATCTCTTGCATGATGGCCGTCCCCGCCGTAAGAGCTGGACTTGAGCTAGCGAAAGTCCCCGCAACCAAACCAGGTTTTGGGTTGTACTCTTCTGTGTACAAGGTCATTCCACACTGAGCTGTCTTAGCAATTGTGCAAAGATCGACGTACTCACCAAAGCCAATAGTTTGAAAGGCAAAGGGCTGGCCAGTCCTGAGGAAGGTTTGGACTTCGTCAGCCCAAACTGCAATATTATTTTTTTTGCACTCTTCAAGCAAGGGTATAAAAAACTCTCTGGGAGCGACCTTATAACCGCCTTCGCCCAACATAGGCTCAAAACAAAAACAGCTAATATCCCCCGGGTTATTGGCAATATGCTCTTTTAAAATCTGGAGGGACTTTTCTGTGCTGTCTGGGTCATTCTTATCATAAAAAGGAACCCTAAGAACTTCGTGATATTCAGGCAAGCCCTGTTTATAACCGGGGTTATCTGTTAACTCAGCCATCATTGTTGTTCGTCCAGCAAAGGCGTCCTTCATTGCAATAATTTTTCTAGCTGGACTATTTTTTTGTCGGGCCATCTTTAAAGCGTTTTCGTTAGCCATGGAACCTGAAGGCGAAATCCAACCATGACGTAGCCGGCTGCCATTTTTTGCAAAATCGAGAACTTGGCGACTAAAATTTAAATACTCTTCGTTCATTTGAAGATGACCTTGCATGAGGATATCTTGGAGCGAGCCTTGAATATTCGCTTTGATGACCGTTGGGTGACTATGACCAAAAATGTGAACGCCAATACCGTTAATAAAATCCAACTTTACACTACCATCAGCTAACTCAACGTAAGGTCCTCGGCCCGCACCACTTCCAACATAAGGGTAAAATAGGGGGCGGCCTCGCACTTCAGCAAATCGATCGAGAATCTCTTCATAACTGGTTTTTTGGTCTGCACTGGGTGGTCGGATTCCTTCAACTTGGCGACTCTTCTCCTGTGCTTGCTCAACGAGGGAGTGAATAGTGTTAAGGATCTTTTCATCGCTTTTGAGAGCTTGGCCTAGGGTCATAAATTCTCCTCTTAGAAACAGTATTTATGCATATCATGAGAAATTCCCTTTGTCTTTTAGCAAAAATCTTTTACTCACCGGGTATTTTAGGTAGACTAAGGACCGATGAAACAGTTCCTTGCTATTCTCATTTTGCTCGTTTCGGCTCTTGGATGGAGTCAATTAGAAGAGGCTCCATTCGATGAAGGCATTAAGGCCTATAACAATAAAGATTATGTTAAAGCTCAGGAGCTTTTTAGCGCTTTGGTAAAGGAACACCCAGAAAACCCCTCCCTTCTTTTCAACTTAGGTTTGGCTGAGTATCACCTAGGAAGCAAAGGACTCGCCCTTGGACTTTGGCGCAAGGCAAGATTTCTTGACCCTAACCACCCTGGGCTCTCGACGGCGATCGACTTTGCTGAAGCGGAGATGTTCCCCGGCCAACCCGAAGATTCTGTTTTTGCGACGCTTGATCATTGGTTGCGCGCTCTCCCCATGGACGGGTGGTTTTTCTTAAGTTTTTTGTTGTTTACTGTTCTTGGCTGGCAAACTGTGACTTATTTTGCTAAGCGTAAACTTCCTCTCACCCAATGGCCCTATTGGTATTACTCTCTGATTCCCCTTTGGCTTTTTTGCCTTGGATTTTCCTTTTGGCTTTACCTCGATGCTAAGGTCATTCGAGCCACTATTGTCGGTAGTGAAGTCTTTTCCCACAGTGGGCCCAGCGCAAGCTCACCCACCTTTAGCGAACTCGATGAGGGGCTCTTAGTGACCGTAAAGCGCAGGCAAGATGATTGGGCGCTGATTGAGTCCCCAACCGGAAGTCCCGGCTGGGTATCGGTGAATGAACTCGTCATTATGGAAAGGCTTTAGGCATGATTCAAAATCTATGGGAAAATGTCCTTAATAAACGGAAAAAGGAAACCGACATTTATGGTTTTTTAAAGCAGTCTTTCTTATTTAAAGATCTTTCCTCTAAAGAACTCGAATTTCTAACCCATATCGTTCACGTGCGACACTTTCAAGGGGGCGAAAAAATTTTTAACCAGGGCGATCCTGGCGTAGGTATGTATTACATCCTTACTGGCACCGTCGATATCATAATGCACGACCCCTCCTTTGAAGTAAAAGATGATAAAGAAGAAATTTTTATCACTCGCTTAGAAAAGGGTGATTTCTTTGGTGAGCTCTCCCTTATTGAAGAGCCCAGTTATCGTTCGGCCTCTGCTGTCGCCATCACCCGCTGCACTCTCATTGGCTTTTTTAAACCAGACCTTTTACAAGTGATTCAGCGAAATCCACAAACCGGAAATAAAATCAGTTTGCGTCTCGCTGAAATTCTCGGACGCAGACTTAGAGAAACGACAGAAAAAGTGACTGAACTTTGTGTTGAACTCAACCACTTTAAAAAGGATGCTGGAAACGCGGGCACCAATGAGAAACATTTTACATCGTGAAAATTTAAAAGTTCTTTATATTCTGGCTATCATTGCTTTTGGCCTTTTTATGTTGTTTTTTATAAACAATCTTTTGCTGTCATCAGTCCTTGCTTTTGTAATTTTTTATTTACTAGCACCCGTCATCAACTATTTTGAACGGAAGGGATTTAATCGCGGCTTAGCTATTTTTACTATTTATACTTTAAACACCATCACTGTCGTAATCGCTTTTTGGATTTTTATCCCCCTTCTCATCGAACAATTTTATCTCCTTGAAAAAGAGCTGCCCTCCTTGCAAGAGGGTGTTCTGAATTTAGTAGCAAAAGTAGAAAATCGATTGGGGTATTTTTCGCAGCTTGAAAGTCTCAACTTACGAGACAAGCTTGGCCAGTGGATGATTGCGCAAACCACCTTGTTTTCAACCTGGATCCCCTACTGGGTTGGCAACTCCTTGACCACCCTATTTCTAACCCCTTTTCTCGCCTTTTTTATGCTCCGAGACGGTAGTCGCGCCAAGCGAACCATCTTGGATCTGATTCCCAATCGTTTTTTTGAGGTTTCCTTACGGCTCGTTTATGAAATGAATGAACAGGTAGGAAGTTTTATTCGTGCTCGTATTGCCGAAGCTCTCATCGTCGGGTTAGTCACGTGGATCGGGCTTTTAATTATTGGTTTTCCCTACGCGATCCTACTTGCCCTTTTTGCGGCCCTGACTAATCTCATTCCTTATTTAGGGCCCGTGCTGGGCACCGTGCCAGCCCTTGTCATTATTCTGGTTAACCCGAACCTTCTCTTTGAATCTATGGGCATGAGTTTTTTAGCTGTCGGAATTGTCTATCTAACTGCGCAGCTCTTAGACGCCTTGATAATTATCCCAGTGGTCGTTGCTAAAATTGTAAACCTCCACCCAGTGACAGTGATCTTAGTCATAATTCTTGGCGCCCAGGTGCTTGGGGTCCTTGGCATGATCATATCCATCCCCGTGGCAAGCCTGGCGAAACTCTTTGTCACCACCCTCTATCAGCAGACGGCACGCACGCCCTAGGTTGCTGAAATAACTCAGTAAATTGCATTGCCTTTCCCTGGCTCTACCGTTGACTTTCCCTAGAGCAATCCATACACTGCCTCATCTATGAAACTCTTTTTTCTCTTTTGTCTCCTTTTTGCTTTTGTTGGTTGTGTTTCTTACGACGATTTCGATACATCCAAACCCGCGGGCGCTTACGGACTGGGTAAGCAACTTGAGGATGACGACCGTTTTGAGGAAGCTTTAACTCAATACCGTGACGTGAAAAACCGATTCCCCTACAGTCAATTTGCCATCGAGGCTGAATTGAGAATGGCTGAGGTTTACTTTAAAAAAGAAACTTATCCAGAAGCGCAAAGTGCCTACCAAGTTTTTAAAGAACTACATCCGCGCCACGAAAAAATTGACTACGTTACCTTTCAAATTGGCGAAAGCATTTTTAAGCAGCTACCAACAACCATTGATCGAGATCTGGCTTTGGCGCCAATTGCCATGAAGGATTTTGAAGTCTTGATTCGCGATTACCCTAAATCCCACTATGTTGATGAAGCACAAAAACGAATCAACGAAATCGTCGATATGTTGGCCCAAAAAGAACTTTATATCGCTGATTTTTATTTTCGCACCGAGAAATGGCAAAG
Source organism: Bdellovibrionales bacterium (assembly GCA_020435205.1). Classification (GTDB taxonomy): domain Bacteria; phylum Bdellovibrionota; class Bdellovibrionia; order Bdellovibrionales; family JAGQZY01; genus JAGQZY01. The sequence continues at coordinate 52,897 of JAGQZY010000004.1, forward strand.
TGCACTCGTACGTTATGAAAAATATCTACAGGAGTTTCCTGTGCACAAGGCTCGCCCTAGAGCCCTTCTTAGAGCTGGTATTAGCGCAGATCATTTTGGAGACCCTAATAAGAAAAACCTCTTGTTACGCCGCCTTATCAAGGAGTATCCTCAGAGCAAAGAGGCAAAGAAAGCAAAAGAGGAGCTTTAATGGCAACACAAGATCCACAAGAACTCTTTGAAGCCGCGAAGGAATACTTCAATGAGGGGCATTATAAAATTGTGGAGCCTATGATCCAGCAGTTGATGATTATTGATGATCGCAACCCTGAGGTTCACTATATGGCGGGAACTCTCTTTTTTGAAAAAGGGAAGCTCAAAAAAGCCATTCACTCTTTTAAAAGAGCTCTTGAAATCGATCCGACTTTTGCTGATGCTTCCATCGGGCTCTCCATTATTTATAATGACCTTGGTCGCTATAGTGAAGGTAAAAAAGTTTTTGAAGAAGCCTATGCTCGTATGAAGCAAAAGACTTCGGCAGGGGATGACCCTTATATCAATGAGAAAATAGCACAAAAGCACGAAGAGCTCGGTGACCTTTACTTCCTTTATAAAAAGTACGAAGACGCCCTTGAAAACTTCAATAAAGCCTCAGAACTCTCAAAAAACCCGGTGGATTACTCGCTGAAAGCCATCGACTCTCTTCTGCAAATGAAACTACACTCACGGGCTTTACGCGAGGCCGAGGCCGCTGAAAAAAGAAGCCCCAATAATGTTGAATTGCTTCTGAAGCTTGGGCAAATCCATTATCAGCTGGACAATCGCGATAAAGCCGACGAATACTGGGAACGAGTTTTGGCGAGAGACCCAGACAATATGGAAGCCAAAAACCATCTTCGCCACTCGCAACAAGAGATTTATATCAGGCCCTAGGAGGACCCATGGCGAGTCTAAAAGACAACCTGACCCATTTGATTACCGAAGATGAAATCAAAGAGGCAACCTTTCGCATCGCTAAGGAAATTGAAATTGACTACCATGGAAAGGAAATCGTCCTAGTTTGCCCACTAAAAGGGTCATTTATGTTTATTTCCGATCTGGCTCGCAATATCCAGTCAGTCCCAGTGGTCCTTGATTTCGTTTATCTCAAATCCATGAAAAGTGGTGAAGCTGTCGAAATCAGAAAAGACATTGAAACGAACATCACTGAGAAACATGTCATTATTGTCGAAGAGATCATCGATGCCGGCCGCACACTCACTTTTCTACGGGAGCGCCTTTTGGTCAGTCGTCCAGCCTCGGTGCGCATTGCCACCCTTCTTGATAAACCTGCCCGTCGAGAAATCCCTCTCAAACCTGACTACTGTGGTATCACTATTGATGACCGCTATGTGGTTGGATACGGCATGGACTCTGAGGAAAAGGGCCGCAATTATAGCGAAATTTATTCTTTCAAAATGTAAGGGAAAAGCCCCTCAACCAGAGGAGCTTTGGGCTTAAGGCTTTAGTGTTCCTGAAACAGAAATGCGGCCAAACTTCTTGTCGCCGGTGAATTTATCATGAAAACGGAAATCCCCACCTAGACTGACAGTATCTCCAGAACGATTTAACTCAAAAGAGAAGTCGTAATAGCCGTCAACTCGAACTCCGGTTTTGATTTCTGTAGTGGCCGGCAACTCAAATGTTAAATAACCATTCACCTTATCTAGGGCAACATTGCTAATGAAAGAAAGTTCGTCACTGGCTTCCGTTGACATTTTTCGCCCCTGAAAATCAATTTTTATAGAAACGCTGCCATCTTCAAGAATGGTCATTGAAAACAGGGAAAAATCTGGGCGCATGTTCTTATCACCAATGGCGAGAATGACGGCCTGTGAAGCCTCGATTTGCTGTTGCAAAAGAGGCTTGAGCTCGTCTTTTTTCACGGCTTTTCTGGCGTCTTGATTTTCTTGGCACGTGGCAATCCATTGTTCCTCTTCAGGAGTTTCAGCAACCTTCCATGAATCAACATCGACCCCATCTTCAATGCTTGGGTCACAAAGAAAATCATCAGGATCACAAAGTGTGCTGCACTTAAGAGCCTGAAAGTCCCGCTCTTGGCTGGCAATTCTCGACTGAACCTCAGCAACCATGGGTTCAAGGTCATCAGAGATGGCTTTTGCAGCTACGATCTCCGTGCGGACATCCACCTGCTGTTGATAGTCAAGAGCTTTGCCCTCGCGCTCAGTCGGCCAGAAAAAGACAAACGGAACCGAGCTCTGTTCAAAAGTTCCGACATATTGATTGAGACTAAAAGATTTGAGTTCTGTAGTTGGAGGAGCCGTGGGAGCCCCAGCCTTTTTCACCGAACACCCTGCAAAGATGCTGGTCATTAATAAAATTGCGGACAATCTTCGCTTTATCATCCCATCCCCCTAGAAATACATCGCCATGTTAAAGGACCAAACTGGGTTGTTGCGAATGTTACGGCCATCTGTCACTTTTCCAACCCCTAAACTTGCAGTGAAAGGGATTGGAAATCTTTTCGCTTGAAAAGCATGAATCGACGAAACGGCTCCTTGCAGAAAAAAGGCTTGCATGAACTGCTCCGTTTGAAAACCGAGAACATTATAACGGTCAACACTGGCCTGGTTTCCACGCCACTGATCACGCTCTTTATATCCGATCGTGTAGGAACCTGCGACGCTAAAGGAAGGATGGGGTTGATATTGAGCACCAAAGGCCCCTGATACCATATCACCCAGATCTCTACGGGCTCCATAGTCAACCACAGTCGACAGTCTTTCCGATTCAGAAACCGGCACCCGCGTTTCGCGAGTGTCTGCAAATTGGATGGTGTAACTTGTTTGTTGGATCATTTTCCAGCGAGCGTTGATAGGAACTTCAACCGTGCTATCAATTCCATAATCAAACTGTCCATCGCCCGCCACCGGATCGATCACTTTGGCCACATCCTTCACTTGGGCTGTGGGTAAAACAAAACGATTGGTGAGAGACCATGAGTAATTGAGTTCTTTTGCCGCCAAATACTTGGCCACCAAAGTGACATCGCCCAACATGGTTCTTTCCATGTCTTGCAAAGGTTTGTAACCCTTGTTTGCAATTTCTGTTTGAATCACATCACGCAGTTTGCTTTCGATAAGCTGGGTTTGCTTGCGGCTGGCCTTTGAAAACGTGGTCACTAAATTCTGGAGCTGATCAGTGCCAACAAAACCCGTTTCCACGTCCATATTAAAGTAAACCACTGGAACGGCCACTGCGAGAGTCCATTTTTCACTGACCCCGTAGGCCATAACTGGAACGGTCGCAACCACTCGAGTGTTCACGTCTGCAAAAGAGTTTCCAGCAATTTGGTCAAGACTCACGCCTTTGGCTTTGAGCTGGGACTCCACATTAAGTTTAAGGTTAACGTCACTTTCCGCCTTGAGAAGACGTCCATAGGACAGTGAAAGGCTAAACGGTTCAGCAACACCAGAAGTGATGCTCACATCGTTATACCAAGTGTCCACGGTAGACATGATCCCACCCACACTGAGGCTGCGGATTCCTTTTGGTAAAACGGCGGTCGATCCTAAAGAGTAGGGGGCCCCAAGACCCCCTGCTACTGCTTGAAAATTAAACAAGACTATGAATAGTGCCCAGGCGAATTTCATGGACTATTCCAAATCAATTTGCCAATCCACAGCCAATTCGTTGGCAATGCGAAGAGCTTCTCTGTTTTCTGGCTCATTCCCTACAGCCAAAGTTGCGAAATCTGCTTTAATAAATGCTTTAAGCAAAGTCTTAGCAGCATTTTCTTTGCCACGCTTATAAAGCGTTTCAGCAAAATAAAGGTTATTATAACCATTAATGGAGTAACGTTGACCGGGAGCCAAAGTTTTTGTGGTTGCATCCTTGAGATACTGCTCAGACTCCTCGAGGTCTCCACCAAGAATAGCTGGCAACTTATAGCGAATGCGACCTACAGTTCTATAGGGACCATACTCGTGGATGTCGGCGTAACCCAATCTTTCAATGTTTTCCATATGACCAATAACTACGGGAAGTTTGCCGATAGACGTGGAAATCCCCTTAAGGTTCCCCCACTGAGCAAGCGAGATTCCCTTATTGTACCAAGCTTCAGCCAAAAGAGCTTCTTTGGTATCAGAGAGACTATTCTTAATGTCTGCCACCTGCTTTTCATCCAATTGGTGGGACTTGTCTTTGTCGACTCCGAGCATGGTTTGAAGATTGTCTGAAATCTCCATAGCCTTTTCATAGGCAGCAATTTGAGTCTTTTTATCGTCGTCAGCACTTCCGATGAAGTAATAGGCGCTGGCCTGCTTGGTCATGTATGACATTTTGACCTCTTCATCGGTCTCGCTATCGATAAGGTCTTGGTAAAGATCAGCAGCTGTTTGCGCATTGGCAACACCAGCCTCGGTGTAGTCGCGCAAGTTGTAAGCGTCTTCCGCTGCCTTGGCGTTTTCTTGATTGGCCTGTGCTTGAATTGAAAAAACAAGACCTAAAGCTAATAGTAATTTAGTCATTATCCCCTCCCAAATTTTAGAATTCGCGGCTATGGCGCCCACAGCCTTTGAATAGCCGGGACTTTAGTGGAATTTAAAAAAGAATCAAAGCTTTTCTAGGAAAAGATTTTGCCGTGAAATATTTTTCGACGCGAAACGTTAAACTATAACGTTTACTAGGAAAAATAATAAGGCGGAAGAAACAAATAGAAGTAAAAAACTGTTAACCAATGCTGCACCCTCTTTATAAATATAATTTTCAATGGCTTAACGAGTATTGTCAATGCTTGGATCCGCTTATGAACAAAATCCGGATGGAAGTCAATTCATCGAGTAAAGCTCTCGAAAAATAATATTTCTTACATAGACGAAGGAACATTCCGTTTTTAACATCTTTGCAGAACTTGCACGAGAATTGCCCCAAAGGACGGGAGACCCGATGAAAATAATCAATTATGTTGGACTGGCTTTGCTACTCACCCATTGCGCTTCTGTGGTTCGCTTGCCCACCTCAACCGGACAAACTCCCGTCGTGGGTGGTGGGTTTCTTGGAGGGAAGATTGGCTTGGACATTAGCCGCTCCATTCCTGTGACTGTCATTAATGATGTCACCACAAACCCTCCCACCCGAAACGCTATTAAGGTAGGGCAGGACGACAATGTTATCGGGGACGTCACTGGCATCGACGCCTTTGCTGGCTCCCGATTCGAGCTCAGCCTTGGGCTATTGCAGCGACTGGATATTTACTACACTGGTGCCCTCGGGGCTCGTTTCATGGTTTTCGGTAAAAATGGAGAAAAGGGGTGGAAGGGGACGGTCTTTGCTGGAGCGAGTGGATATGGTCAAACCGACTCCACAGGCTCGGACCCAAATGTGACTTCAACCCAAACCCAAATGTCCGCTACCGAATATGGGTTTTCCGTGGGGCGCAGGTTTGATGATCCCTTTATGCTGTATCTAACTCTGGCTTCCCGAGGAGGAAAAGCCGATATAAAGGTCACCTCAAACTCTACCGAAACTGGGAGTTATAAAGACGAGTTTGATCATTACATAGGATCTTTTGGCCTCCTCTTCGGAGAATCTTTTTTTGGGAAAGTTGAAGTCTCTGGGAACTATATTGAGTGGCGAGGCCAAGACAATAGCAATAACACACTGAAAGACTCCAGCACTGAGTTTGGAGCCACGGCGGGATTTGGTTATATGTGGTAGTTTAGCGGCAATTCTATGCCGCTCTTCCGTCAAGATACGCTTTGTGAAAATCTTGGGCTTCAACAGCCGTCAGCACTTCGTAAAGATACTTAGCAAATTCAGGCTCCAGGTCTTCCAACGAAATTGCCTTTTCACCTCGATTTTCTTGGATAAACTCAAGAACATCTTCAAGGCTGTATTTATCATTGGCCGGGAGGATGTACTGTTCCTTTGCACCAAGGCCCTTCATGATTTGTCGAGAGTACTCTGGTGGCAAAATCGCAATGGCTCCTGCGACGGCAGCATTGCCACGACTCATAACCATCAGTCTCCACAAGTTCATCAACATAGCACTGCCGATGGCCGCCATGACTGTCATCTGTACATTCTTGTCTGTGGCAATCGACTCTAGCTTAAATAAGCGGGTCATTTCAATGAACCGCATTGGGGTCGTTCCAGGCTGATCCATCCACGGGCGATCTCCATTTTGGTTCTCAGCGCTCTCTCGATAGGGAACAAAAGGCTCAGGTTCACCCATAGTGTTGGTTCGATCGCGGTAGATGGGTGGAGGAGCTCCCTCCTCATGCGGGGGAAGTTCATCACCCCAAACAATCTTATCCTTAGGCTTTATTGGGATCGCTTCAGTCTGCGGCTCCAATCCTCCAAATTTCACAGGTGGAATTGTGGGTTGAGGACCTGGCACATGATCACCCCAAGGAATCCCCTGACCGGCAGCACCTGGCTTTTCTGGGCGACCACCGAGGTATTTACCCTCGGTATCCACAAAGGCACTTTGATCGCCCTCTTTGGACTTGCCACCTTCAACAACTGTCAACTCTGGCTTTTTACCTTGGGACTCAGGAGTTTTTTGGCCATCACCATCGATGACTTCGATTTCTCGTCCTTTATCCGTTTTGTAGAATTTTCTTTGGTTTCTAACTTGGTCTTTATTTGGTGGAAGTAGATCCCCATACAAATCAGAATGGTCTGCAAGCGCCGATGGGACAATGAATAGGCTCACGAGAGCGATCAGAAAACGGGCCATATTTGCTCCTTATATTGGACTTATTGAATGATGAAAAATTACTCGGTTTTCGAGGGGCTTGAAACCTTTTCCCTGGCGGCCTGAAATGATTACAGGAATCGCCAAGGGCCTATACGGCAGTTTTGTCAAAGCTTTGATCAGCTAGACGATGTGGCCAATGAGGTCATAGTCATGGGCGTCAGTGATCTCCACCATTACGACATCCCCAGGGTTGGCTTGCCCGTCATTAATCAGAACCACCCCATCAATCCCTGGGGCTTGGGTCGCCATGCGTCCCTGTAGCAATAGGTCGGTTTCATCGCTCAGTCCATCCACCACCACCTGCACAGTTTTGCCAATGAATTGGCGATGTTTGTCGCGGCTGATTTCCATTTGCAAGCTCATTAAGCGATCAAAGCGCTCCTGCTTTGTTTCCTCGTCCACAGTTTGCTCTAATTTAAAACCAGCCGTTCCCTCTTGTGGAGAGTAAGTAAAACAACCCACGCGATCAAACTGCTGCTCTTCGATGAAATTAAGGAGTTCTTCAAACATATCCTCGGTTTCCCCTGGGTAACCCACAATAAACTGGGTACGGATCACCGCGTCGGGCACCAGCTTGCGAATGTTGCTGAGCACTTCCTTGATTTCTGCTCCTGTCATTTTTCGATTCATGGTTTTTAACATTTCATCGTTGATGTGCTGTAGGGGCATATCAAAATAAGGAACAAGATTAGGGCGCTCTGCCATGAGTTGCAAAATCCGAGGATCCAATCCATCAGGATACAAGTAAAGGACGCGAATCCATTCTAAACCTTCAACTTGAGAAAGTTGATTCAATAACTCATAAGGCGATTCAATGGCTGCTTTATCTTTGCGACGTAAATCCCATCCGTAGTCAGTAAAGTCATGGGAAATGATATTCACTTCCCTGACTCCGCCAGCGACTAAAAGCTTAGCTTCATTCACGATGGATTCGAGTTTGCGAGACTGTAAATTGCCGCGAATTTTGGGAATCGCACAAAAAGAACAGCGCTTGAGGCACCCCTCTGAAATCTTGATGTAGGCTCGATAAAAGGGTTCGGTGTTCACCCTAGGAGTATCATCTTCCTGTAGATAGGTGGGTAGGTGGAAGAAGTCCTTCTTTTCACCTTCATCTATAATCTTATCGATATTTTGAAACTCACCTGAGCC
>JAGQZY010000050.1 GCA_020435205.1 Bdellovibrionales bacterium
GAGGTGATCGATTATGTGGGAGGACAAAAAGATCTCATGAAAAAGGTCATTCGCACGGTCGGTCAGCCTGTGGCTCGGTTTGAAGAGGATAAGTTGCGTATTCTCAGGGCCCTTCGGTTTTTATCCCAATTGGGGTTTGAAATTGATAGGGACACGCAAGAGGCCATGCAACTTTGGAAGCATAAATTGGATCAGGTTTCTATGGAGAGAGTGCGCGATGAATGGGGTAAACTCCTTCTAGGGGAGCATCGGTTAAAAGCTTTGGAGCTATCTGATAAACTGAAAATATTTTCAGTTCTCTTTCCTCAATGGACCTTTATGCCCTTACAGTATCGTAGTTTGCTTTCCGACAAGGCCTATGAGCCTTCTGTGTTGTGGGCCATGTGGATGCTGATTCACCTTAAAGAAAGACAGTCGATTGCCGAAGAAGGTTTGCGATGGAAATTGAGTCGAGACCTCATTAAAGACATAATTTTTTGCTACGATCAGATGACTCATATTCGCGAGTTTGCCAATCGCGATGCTGCGGATTTTGCTATTTTTATGGGAACCACGCGGGGGAAGTTTGCAGTGAAAGTCTATCGAAACATAAACCGTCCTCAAGCTGAACGATGGAAGAGTAAGTTCAAAGAGGCCAGTCAGTATTTTGTTGATGGTAAGCTTCCGAAACCTGTGGTTAATGGTGATGATTTGATTCAGTATGGTATGCAGCCAGGGCCTATGGTTTCTGAAATGCTCCACCGTATCTACTACAAGCAGCTGAAGGAAGGGATAAGCCATAAAGAAGAGCTTATGAAGATCCTTGCCGAGGAAGAGAATTAATTTTTCTTAGTGTCTTGGGAGTGGCTTTGCTTTCCGGTGTGTTCACGCCAGTTGTACTGGGGGTTATCTTTCAGGCGGGCGTCCCACTGCTTCCACTTTTCCTCGGGGAATTTGTGCTCAACCTTGCCTTTTTTATTGAAAATATTGGTTGGTTTACCACCAATGAAATAGAGCAGAGATTTGAGCATAGGGCCTCCAACAAAGATTGAATTATCATTCACAGATTCCGTAGATTTTGTCCAGAGGGGCGCAATGACAAAGTGCGTTTTTTTGTTTTTTAAGGATGAAAAAGTGGTCTAGAAAAGTGGGAGGCTAACCGGCACGACGTTCAGCAGTGGGAGAAGGCCGGAGAGCGCGTATGTTGGGTTGGTTGGGTAGTATTTTTAAATACACTTAATGTTGTTAACGCAAGCTTCAACGAACTGGATCTGGCGATCCTGATCGGGTTCTTGATTTCTTGCTTTAACAAACAATGAGCTTCGTTTTTGAAAACAAGCATCGGCCACTTTCTGGAAGGCTTCTTGTTGCGTATTTGCACGATACTTTAATTTACCGACATCACCAGCTTGCATCATACATATGTTGCGGGATTTAGCGGTTGTATTTTGGGCTGAAGTTGCAGCCAAGCCAGGAAGTCCAATTAACATGTAGGCTATAATCATAGTTAAATTTTTTAACATGGCTCCCCCTTGAGAGTTTGTTCATAGCCTTTACAGAAGCAATGTGTGTGCCAAGGCGTTTTCGAGCAACTTTTGCTAAGTCTATGAAATAACTTGGTAAAACTCGTCTCAAACTGGTTCGCGCTGACCACTTCCTGGACAGGGGGCTGTCAACAAAAAGAACTGTGTAAAGGGTGGACAAGTGTCATGGGCTCCATTAGTCCTCATTTTTAGTGAATTACCAAGACTGGATTTCAGAAATAGATTTATTGCTACCAAAGGAAAGGGGAGTCCATTGTTCCCAGTGTTTGGTTACAAGCCCGCTATCAAAGCAAGGGGAGTGGGGGAACTCCTATAAATGCTGTGATTTTAAACCATTTTTATCCGCTTTTTTATTGGGTTGGATGATCGAACAAGGGCTTGAGGCTTTGCTTCAATCTTTGGCAGATCATTTTCTATTGTTACCAGTGGGGGCTGTTGCCACCCCAAAAGAACGTAAACAGTGGCGCCAGCATCGCCAAGGAGGAGACATTGGGGATGAGGCCTTCTGTGCATTTTTTAAAAGTGGCCGTTGTCACATTTGGAATTTTCGTCCTGCAATTTGTAGGACTTATTTTTGCGCCTCCACCTATAAAAATGGAATATCCAATTACCAGAAGATGAGTGACCAATATTTTGAACAAGAGGCCTATTGGTTGCAGGATTTTTTTTGGTCTTTGGGGGCTTACCAGGATCAGGATTGGAACCAGATTGTGGCTCACCTGGATGAGACTGGAGAGGATGAAGTTTTAAGTACAAAGCTGATACTGGATTGGGATGAAGCTCGGTGGGTTTATCAAAAAGCCTATAAGGATTGGCCAAAATTGCTAGAGGTTGAGGGTGGAAGCTGGCAAAAAATTATGCTAGACCCATGGATGTGAAGGAGTTGTGAATGACTGAAAGCCAAAAGCGGCAGAAAACTCTTGTGGATGAGTTTTCCCAATGTAAGGATTGGGAGTCTCGCTACAAGAAAATCATAGCTATGGGAAAGTCCTTAGAGAAGCTGGATGAGTCCTTATACCAAGAAAAATTTTTAGTTAAGGGTTGTCAGTCTCAGGTTTGGCTCCATGCCCACTTGGACTCTCATGGTAAAGTGATTTTGCAGGCTGACAGCGATGCATTGATCGTTAAGGGCTTGGTGAGTTTACTACTCAACATCTACTCTGGGTTAACTCCCGATGAGATTTTATCGACGTCGCCAGATTTTATCAAAGAGCTTGGCTTTCAAAAACATCTATCCCCCAGTCGGGCCAATGGGTTTCTATCCATGATTAAGCAGATTATGCTTTATGCCCAGGCCTTTAAAATGCAGGAAAGTCTTTAACTAGATTGTCGAGTGAATGCGAGAGGTGTCTTCATTGTCATCAAGCGCATCGAGGAATTCGTAAACTTCATTCTTTTGCTCATCATTGAGATTTTCTGTTTTATTTTTTGCACGATAAGAAAGTTCGCAAGTTTTAATTTCCCAGCCTCTTTCCGCTAGGGCCTTTTGCACGCTGTCTAAATCTTCAGGGTCGGTGTAAAAAGAAAACAAGTTTTGCTCATCTTCGGAGGCTTCCACTTCGTTGGCGCCGGCTTCAATGGCCTCTTCCTCGGGGTCGCAATCAGAATTAGGAGCCATGCCCTCTACCAATCCCACCCGATCAAACATCCAAGCCACGCTGCCTTGTTCGCCCATTTGGCCTTCGTGCTTTTTAAAAATAAAACGGATGTCGGGAGCCGTACGGGCTCGGTTGTCTGTTTGGCACTCGACAAGCACACCCACTTGGTGGGGGCCATAGCCCTCGTACATGACCTCTTCGATGGCTTTGCCATCATCGAGCTGGCCAGTCCCTTTTTTTATAGCTCGCTCAATGGTATCTTTAGGAACTGATTCTGCTCGGGCTGCATTGATAGCTAGGCGAAGCCTCGAGTTGGCATCCGGATCACCACCGCCCAATTTGGCAGCAACAGAGATCTCTTTAGCGAGCTTTGAAATGGCAGCCCCTTTTTTAGCAGCATTGGCTGCTTTTGCGGGGTTTTTCCAGCTTTTACCCATACATTGAATTTACGTAGGGGCTTGCTGAGTGTCCAACACTTACGCAAGGCATAGGCGGTCATTTTTCATTTTCTTTGAGAAGCCGCCACTGACCACGGGGGAGACGTCCAAGCTCAATCTTGCCCACGCGGATTCTTTTTAAGCGAACCACCTCAAGATCGAGCAATTGGCACATGCGTCGGATTTGCCTCTTTTTGCCTTCGGTGAGAATCATATTGAGCTTTTGGGGGCCAAGTCGACGAACCTTTGCCATCTTTAGCTTTTTTCCATCAAGGCTCAAGCCATGCTTTAACTTTTTGATCTTTTCGTCAGTCAGATGTCCTTCCACACGAATTTCATATTCTTTTTCGACGGAGGAAGTTTCCCCAATGATTTTTTTAGCAAGGCTGCCATCTTGGGTGAGTATCAAAAGCCCTGTTGAATCAATATCCAGTCGACCGGCTGGTGCCAGGTTGCGAATATTGATTTTAGGAGCGGGAGCCGGGCCGGCGTAGTTGTCAGATGTGACGAGTGAGGCGGCTGCTTTGTAGCCTTTTTCAGGCTGGCTTGAAACAAAGCCTGGGGGTTTGTTGAGAACCACCGTGAATTTGGATCCTAGCCATTGCTTGGCTTCAGGGAGGAGTTCAATTTCGTCTGAAGGGGATACTTGCAGGCCCGCTGAATCAATAATCTTTCCATTGCAGCGAACCCAACCCATTTTGACCAAATGATCCGCTTCTCTGCGGGAACAGAGGCCCTGCTCAGCTAGGTATTTGTTAATGCGAAGGGTCTCCTCTTTTCTTTTCATGGAAAAGAATACTATATTCCTCCAGCAAACATGACAACGGAAAGGCTCACCCATGAAAAGTCTACTTTTTTTTACCTTAATGATTCCCTGTTTGGTTTTTGCCAAGGAAAAGCAAACCTCTAAGGGGGAACTTTTTGATCTCGACGGAAAAACTAAGCGATTCTCTTATGAACGATTTCATGATGAGGGTGCCGAGCAACAGACGGACCGGTCTTTATATAAAGATCTTCAAGGTGATGTGATGGTTGAAGAAAAGCTGATCACTAAAAATGGTGAGTTTGTTTCTTATGCTATTGATCATAAACAAACCGGTGAAAAGGGTCTTGTGGAGAAAAGAGGAGACAAAATCTTTTTTCAAAAAACGAAAAGTGATGGCAAAGTTGACACTGATACGGAAAGTTATCCATCTCACTTTATGGTTGGGATGCAAATTGTTTCTTACATGCGCCAACATTGGGACGCTCTAAAGGGTGGGAAAAAAGTAGAAATTCGTCTTGGAGTTTGGAGTCGAACTGAAACCATTGGCTTTCGTTTGCGGAAAGGGGATTCTAAAGCTGGAGAGTTTGTTGTGGTTATGGAGCCCTCCAGCTTTTTCATTCGCTCTCTCGTTGATCCTCTTCATTTCTATTTTGACCCCAGTGATAAGCGTTTAGTCAAAATCACGGGTCGTACCCAACCAAAAATTAAGAAAGACGGAAAGTGGAAAGATTTTGATGCCCTTTCTAAATATTATCCCGTTCAATAAGTTTAGGCTGCCTTTTCTAAGTCGAGATCATTGAGGATATTCTTCTCGACTTGTTTTTTATCACCGGGCGCGCTGATAAAGCGAGTTTCTGCTTTTAGGGTGATTCTGGTGAAGTCTTTCGCAGCGTCTATGTGAAAGTGGTAAAAGTACCCATAAGAGAAAAGCCTTGGCTTTTCGGAGATTACACAGGAAGACTCACTGAGTTCAATAAAATCTAACCTGGGGTTTTCAGCCACCCATTTTTGAACTCGTCTCATAAACTCTTTGGGTTCTCCACGAAAGGTAAAGCTTTGAGAAAATTGGGCTTCGCCCAATGGTTTTGCTCGGCGCGCCCAAATTTGGGTGAGCAAGTAGGTAAAAAGGCATAAATGCAGAAAAAACAGACTCATGAACACTTCCTAAGCTCATCGGCAAAAGGGGGAAGTCTCTTAAATGCTTAGCTTTTGAGGAGAATTCCACCATCAATATTAAGAATCACACCTGTGGTCCAGGACGATTCATCAGAACACAGGTGAACGGCTGTGGCCGCAATATCTTTCGGCTGACCCACTCGTCCTAAGGGCTGCATGGCTTGGGCTATTTTCTGGGCATTCAAGCCTTCGGGACTATGATCATCAAAGAAAGTGTGAATGGGTGTCTGAACAAGCCCTGGACAAATTGCATTGGCACGAATGCCATGGGGAGCTCCCTCGATAGCCAGTGCCAAGGTCCAATTGTTCATCGCGGCCTTTAATGCCGAATAAGCGGCTGTGCGCTCAATGGGTCGGATGGCTAAGGTTGAGCTAATATTCAAAATAGCACCGCCGCTCTCTTTGAGGTTTGCCCAAAGGCCTCGTGTCATTCGAACCGCACTCATTAAATTGGTTTGAAAGTGAAAATCCCAGACATGGTCATCATCTTTATCAATACTTTTGGGTTGATAGGCTCCAGCATTATTCACTAAAGCTTGAATCCTGAACTCTTGTTTAAGAATATCGCTTAAGCTTGCATGGATAGAGTCAGCCTCGGTGAGATCACAAACATAGTAGGGACATTGGGAAAGAGACTCTGATAAGCTTTTCAGGCGCTCTTCATTTCTTGCCAACAAGATGGGGGTCCACCCTTGGTTAAAAAATTGCTGGGCAATGGATTTTCCGATTCCGGAGCTGGCTCCGGTGACAATGACGTGTTTCATAGGCGGTTTTATAACCAGACCCGTCTAAGAGGTCAACCGACTTGTCTTTTATGGGTGCCTAAAGTGGCATGATGGAAAATGCCAGCTTCAATAAAAATTTTAAGCAAATAGCCATCAATTTTTTGCGCTCGAGCATCCTTAACTAAAATCTCCAGAGCGCGTGCTGGGCTTAATGACTTTTTATAAGGACGATCAAAGGCGGTTAAGGCATCGTAGATATCAGCAATCGTCATCATGCGGGCCTGAATGGGAATTTTCTCCCCTTCAATACCGCGTGGGTAGCCGGTGCCATCTAATTTTTCATGATGGCAATGGGCAATTTCAGTGACATGGCTTAAGTTATCTGTCCAGGCAATCTGTTTTAAAAATTCGTAGGTATGGGAAACATGAGACTCGATCTCTTGCCGTTCTTCAGCATTCAAACTTCCTCTGGGTATAGAAAGTGAACGCAGTTCTTTTTGGGTGAGAACTTTGTTCCCAAAATACTGATTAGCGTGTTCAATTTTTTCTATGAGTTCATGGATGTCAAAATCAGCGCTCATAACTTGAGGCTCATTAGCTGTGATGACCTGACCACGCATGACCCGTACCCGTGATTTTATAGTTTCAATTTGTTGAATGGCCTCTTTAAGAGCTAAATCGGCGTTAAAAGGTGTGCCAGGCAGTCTTGATTTCTCGACCAGTTGTTCACACAGGTTGCGCCAAATTCGAGTTTCCTTTTCATTGACGATGGCATCAAAACGAAGAAGGATGGATTCTAGTTCGCGGTCGTGCAGTTTTTTCTTTTTTAGAAGAACAGGCTCTGTCACGCCAATTTTTCCAAAATCGTGGAGAAGTGAAGCATAGCGGATCTCTTTAAGCTGCTCCTCAGAAAACAATAGATTTTTATAAGGTCCATCTGTGACCTTATGAGTGGCCAAAGCCAGCTCGACAGTCATCATCGCCACACGATCGGAGTGACCGCTGGTGGTAGGGTCTCGAGCCTCAATGGCTTTAACCGAGGCGCGCACAAAGCTTTCAAAAAGGTTCTCGATGCTCTCAGTCAGCTGGGAGTTCTCAAGAGCGATCGCGGCATAACTCGCAAAGACCTGCATCAATTCTTCATCTTCATTGGAAAATGAGATTACATTTTTCGTTGAAAAATCGCCTTCTTTGGAAACCTTTTCCAAACCTTTGTCGCTCAACTTGTTGATGAGCTGGAGGACTCCTCGAATTTTGCCATCGGCAGTAATCATCGGCACAGTGAGCATGGATTTGGTTTTATAGCCCGTGCGCAAGTCATATTTGTCGTTAAAATTATAAGGTTTATTTTGTGGAATATCGTAACAATTGTTTATTCGTAGAATTTTACGATTTTTTGCAACAAAGCCGGCAATACTATTATTATCAACTGGGAGAACCCCATTGTGCTCCTGTTGACCCACTCGGCGATTGGTCGTTCTCAAAAATACAAGTTGAGGCTTCTTTTGCAGAGAGATGACGTTTTCATAGGAGTGGGTGGCCTTTTCTTGATAAAGATAAATGCTTGCACCCTCTGCATGAGTGACCTCAATTGACTTATCAAGGAGGATTTTTAAAAGATTGTTGAGCTCTTTTTCAGAAGACAGGGCGACGCCAATATCAATCAGGCTTCGCAATCGCTCAACAGATTCTTGTTTCGTTTCTTTTTTCATAAATCACGCTCAAAGAGCTTATCGGCAATTTTTCTAAGGAAATGAATGGTTTTACTCATTTTATAAGACCAAGATCTAGATAGAGCGAATGATTCTATTTAGTGACCTCATTTTAGGGGCTTAGGGTGGCTTAATGCCAATCGATAGGATCTACCTCGCTGGGTGAAGTTTGGCTAGGTCCAGCTGATTCATAGAGTTGAGCTTCCAACCGACAAAATCCGGATTGGCCATAATAGTGAAGTGCATTTCTCCTAAAGGAATTACAAGTTCACGAGTCATCACGAAATCCACTCCTTTCTGGCACAAGCTACGGCGCTTTTGCCGGTTTTCTTCCCTAGAGAGAGCTTCGACAAGTTTTTGGTAATCAGGGTCTTTGAGGCCAATAAAGTTTTGGTGACTTTCCTCGGAGAAAGTTTCAAGAGCGCTGGTGCAAGTGGGGCGATCTAAACCAACGCCTTTGCGAAAAATATCAGGAGGATTTTGTTTGAGTTCATTAAGATATGTTCCTTGTTCAACTTGGGCTACTTCTATGTTGAGGCCGAGATGCTGAGTCCATTGGTTTTGAAAGAACTCCGCCTGGTTTTTTATATCATTCCCACCCAACTGGCTCACTTTAAGTTGGAAGACTTCATTTTTCAGTTTTTCAGGGACTTTACTTAAGGCCTCTTTGGCAAGATCGAGATCAAAGTTGTAACAAGGAGGGGTTAGCAGCCATTTTTTAGGAAGACTGGGGCAACCTGGACGTCCCGTCGCTCTGAGTAGTTTTTTAAGCTTTTCGTAGTCGATGGAGTGAACGAGAGCTTTACGCAAGTTTGAGTTTTGCATAACCTTTTTGCCAAAGCCAATGTAGTCATAGCGAGCCATAATAATTTTAAACAGATCTTTTCTCCCTTCTAGGGAGGCGGCCAAGTTAGCAGGAATTCGTCTTAGAAAACTCAATCGTCCATTTTCATAGAGGCGAAAAGCTGTCATCTCATCATCGATGAAATAGACTTTGACGGGAGGACGATTTTTGCTACCTTTTTTGTAATAAGGGTTTGGTTTGAGTCTCAATTCCGAACCCATTTTCCAATCTTCGATCTGATAGGGGCCACAACTGAGAAAGTTTTTATAGGATTCTTTGTCTGAAGGCTGCGCTTCGGGGCGCGGAAAAAGAGCCGTACTGGAGAGCTTATAAATGAACTCAGGTTCTGGTTGGGTAAACTCAAGGTTGAATTCAAATTTGTTCAAAATGTGAAATCCGAGAGATGAAGCGGGTTGCTTTCCATTTAAGATAGATTGTGCATTTTTTAAGTTTTGTAAGATGTCGGCTCGTGGGGAGGCCGTTTGTGGTGAAATAACGTGCCAAAAAGCCCTGCGGTAATCTTCAGCTGTCACCCTTTGTCCGTTAGACCAGAGGTGGCTTGGTAAGATACTGCAGTGTAGTCTTAAGCTTCCTTGCCATCGACAGCGTCCGCCTTCGGAAATGAGACCTTTTTCATCGTCGTAAATATAAAGTCCGCGCAAAGTATTTAGAAAAAAATAAGAAGCGCTTGAAGCTCGAGATCGGGCTGGATCCAGGTGCAAGGGTTCGCTGAAAAGATGAAAACTAAAGTAAGTCTTGTCTGGCGTTGGTTTTTGGCCAGTGCAGGCGTTGAGAAATAAAAAAAGACCAACAAAATAGGCAAGGTGTTTCATTTTGAGATCTTATAAAACAAATTGAGCCTTATTTGAACCGACTTCTTAAAAAGAGTCGATTTTATTAATAAAACTGCCGATAATATAGTGAGTTAGGGGGAATCATGAAAATCTCGCTGATCCTGATATCTGTAGGCCTAGGGCTTCTGTTGTTTCAGAACTGTGGAGACACGGCTCGAACACAGGGCTTATTTGCTGAGGAGAATCAAACAAGCACAGCGTCGATTAGTGAGGACTGTAGTTCTCAGGCCTGCTTACGCCCTGA
Organism: Bdellovibrionales bacterium; assembly: GCA_020435205.1. Taxonomy (GTDB): domain Bacteria; phylum Bdellovibrionota; class Bdellovibrionia; order Bdellovibrionales; family JAGQZY01; genus JAGQZY01. Next base: position 9,880 of record JAGQZY010000050.1, read on the forward strand.
GGAGTTGCTCTGGCTTAAAATTCGTGAAAATGAACCTTACAAAGTATCTTTTACCACGGTAGCGACGGGTGGACATTTTAATGTTAGTGGGATCTGTGGGGTGGGTACATTTGAAAATCATACTCTTGTATGGGCCATGCAAGAAAACTTTGGCGCTCAAACGAAAGTGGGGCAGGGTTTCTTACATAACCTGTGCGACGTGGGGCACTTTCAAATGCCCTTGTCTTTTAATTCAGGCGTGATTCAAAAAGACAAAAGCTACTCTGTTTCTATTGAAATCGTCGGGGTATCATCAACTGGAGCTCCTCTATCGAACCCTATGGGGTCGGGCACATCTTCGGTGGAAGTCATTTTTGTGGACCCTTCAGAACTCTAAGGGCCCATTTGTTTGATAATGTTTATTTTAAGCCGGCAGGATCAAAACTCACCGCAACTTTAGCGTCTTTGCCAGGAATCGCATTGCCATGGAAAGAAATGGACATGGTATTAGCATCGTAGCTCCAACCATTAGTGGCATCATTAGGAATGGTATTTCCATCGACCTTCACAACAATACTGCTGACCACGGGCTCACGGCTGAGTGGGAAACGGGTAGTGTATTCAAGAATTTTATCGGAAATCCCAGCCATGACGTCACTAAAGTCATCACAAATACTTCCTTTGTATCCACCAGAGGCGTCAACGACGGGGAAGTACCTTTCCGCTAGTTTGCGACCACCCCATCCGGCTTCGATTTCGGCTTTACAGTCTTCATCCAAGATACCAATGACGTTAAAAATAAAGTTCCTTTTCTCTGTTGTGCTGTTAGTTAGTGTGGATAAGAAATCATAATAGATCATGGGGTCGTGCAGATCGGGGTTGTTGTAGGGATCAGGAATATTTTGCACGTTTGCTGTTCCGTCATGAGAAAAGTCATCTTCATCAGTCAATACGATCACAGCGAGGATGGCATCTGTGCGGGGGAAAGGTTCAGCCAAGTTGTCGCTATTGGAAAGAGCTTCTTTTAAGCTTTGTAGGCCTCTCTCATCAGCGTGTCCTGTAATGCCTTGGCGAATATTAGTAATAAATGTTTGCTCAATATCAGGAGTGTCCGGTTTGATGACTGTGACCCCAGTATGAGAAGTCGCATCGGTCCCGTCCCTGAAGCGAGCGAGGGCGGGATTGCCGTCTACAGGAGCTCGCCAAGCATCAGTGGTTGTCACAGCAATTTGGAAATCAAATTGAGTGGATTGAAACTTTTCAATAAAAGATTGAAAATTTGCAGCCACATTATCTTGAGAGGAGGCCATAGACCCAGAGTTATCAACAACCCACAAGATATCAATTTTGACATTGCTTTGGGTAACGCTTTGGAGAAAGGTCTCCTCTTCACCTTGCAGGTAAAAGGAATTGTCCGAGCTACAAGCGGCTATTAGCGACACGAGTCCTAATGCAGTGAACAGATTCTTAAAGCCTAACATGACTCCTCCAAAGGTAAGTCCTGGCCCTCAATTGGGCTGCACCTTAATTGTACCTTTGTCGAGCTCAACAGAGAAAATGGCCTTAACCAGTGAAATTGACTAAAGGAATCCCTTGGGTGCCTCAATGTTGGACGCTGTAAGTACCTGATTTTTAATGGAAAAATGTTTTTTTATGAGTTTCTCTTATTTTTTTTCCTGAAAAAAGGTTGTGCAAAAGTAAGGGAATTCTATCTTTGTCATTTTTAGTCTTAGAACTTTTGAAGATTTTTTTAACAGGCCAATATAGGTTGCGTTTTTTCGTCGATCTTCTTACAAAATAGCCTCCATAAGGAGAAAGCGGGTTAGGATGCTTTTAGATCAAATCAATCTCAATTATCTACGAATTTTTGAGTCTGTCTATAGAACGAGAAGCATGACCCAGGCTGCACAAGAGCTCCACTTAACCCAAAGTGGAATCAGTCAGCATATTAAATCTTTGGAAGACTCTCTGGAGGTTAAGCTCTTTGACCGCATTAAGCAGAAATTAATTCCAACGGCGGAGGGGAGAAAGCTGTACGATGATATTTCTCCTCAACTCAAAGGTTTAGAATCAGCTCTTTTATCGGTAACAGCTAAAGATCACTTGTTACGTGGGGAAGTCAATATTGGCGTGCCTGAGGTTTTTGGGTTGAACATGATTATTCCAAAGCTTGTGCAGTTCGCAAATATGCACCCAGAAGTGAGATTCAATTTACACTTTGATTTAGCACACTCTCTGAATGGTTTATTGCTCAATGGGGTCGTTGATTTTGCCTTTGTTGATGACTTTACCATGGATAGCCAAATTAAGACTCAAAAGGTTTATGATGAAGTTCTTAAAATGTGCTGTTCACAAGAATATTTCAAAGCTTTAGTTAAGAAAGGGCATACTGAGGGCAGTAAAGACTTTTATGAAAATTGCCAGTACATATCTTATGAAAAGGGGGAGCCCATTCTTCGTCGCTGGCTGCAGCAGCATGTACGGGGAGGGCAGTACAATCTTAATGTCCGCGCCTATGTTGCCGATGCTTTAGGGATCTCTCGCTTCATTATTAACGGGTTAGGGCTTGGTGTCCTCCCTGGTCACCATGCCGATAAGCTGATTGAGCAAGGGTATAAATTACATATTTTTGATACAAAAGGTAAGGAGTCTAAAAACACTATCAGTATGGCTGCCGTTGGTAACCGAAGTCACTCAGCAGCTGTGCAGAGTGCTATTGATTTTTTGACTCAAAGTTTTCAAAAATAGATGTCCATGAATAGAATCGTTTATATTTTCGCCTTTCTTTTGCTGACTCATTGCCAAATGATCCCTTTGTCTCGTAGTCCGGAGGGTTTGGCAATTTTGCAGGGCCCAACCAATCAAAGCGAAACTCAGTTAGTTGTCCTGGCCCTAAAGAACGAAAAGTACACTCATCTTCTTAAAGAAAAGTCTTCTGGTAAAGTGATCAAAGCTGTGAGCGAGCAAAAGGTTGAGCGAAGTCATTCCCCTTGGGCTGTTTACACAGTTCAGTATAAAGAGCTCAAGGTGGGAGAAACTTACCAATTGAGTTGGTCTAAAAAGAATGGTGAGATTTTAGATGAGCGTGAACTCACGACTCTGGATCCAAAAAAGAACCAATGGACCCTAGGGCTTGTGTCCTGCATGGCTGACAAAGTGGAGGGGCAAAAAGCACAGTGGCTAGATTTAGCCTCCAATAATCCTGATGCTATCTTTATGATTGGGGACAACGTATACATCGATTGGGGGATAAAATCCAAGATGTTGAGCATGACCACCCAAGAAATTTGGAATCGCCATGTAGAGACTAGAAACACTCTTGAAGTGTTTAGACTAAAAAAGCTCATCCCCATATATAGCACTTGGGATGACCATGACTATGGCAGCGGCGATGGAGACCTTTCTTTTCACTTAAAGGATGAGTCCAAAGAAATCTTCCGGCAATTTTTTCCTGCCCATAGGATTCGTGGATTAGAGATGGGGCGAGGTGTTGGATTTTCTGTAGAGCTTTTTGGGCAACAATTTTTATTCCTAGATGATCGCAGTTTTCGTACCCCTAAACATTTGAAATCCACCCAAAGTCACTTTGGTGATTCTCAGTCAACGTGGTTATTGCAAAAAGTCCAAGGCTTTTCGGGGAGGACCTGGTTGATGAGTGGTGATCAGTTTTTTGGTGGGTATCATCCCTTTGAGTCTTTCCAAGGGGATCATCCTCAGGACTTTAAAAACTTTTTATTCAGTCTCAAAAAAATTAAAAATCCAGTCCTCTTTGTCTCTGGTGATCGACATTTGAGTGAGGTAATGGCTATTCCTAAAAAAATCCTGGGGTATCCAACCTATGAAATCACCTCTAGTGGAATTCACTCCACGGTGCACCCGGGTAGTTTTGAAAAGAATCCTAACCCCTATATGGTTAAAGGTGCAGACGGGATTATTAACTATATGGTCATTAAAGGTATATCTCAGGGGAAAAGGACTCACTTAGAAATTTTTGATTTTGGGCCAAATAGAAAGCTATTGTTTCAGCACGAAATAGCTCTTTGAAAGAGATTTCTTAAAAATCGATAGTTGTAGCGAAAAATACAGAGTAGTTGGTCTTTTGTAAAAATAGCGGTGAGTCCTCATTCACGTTAAAGTTGTAGTCATAGACGTTAAATGAGCTCACGATTTGCCAGCCTCGCAGCGGGAAGCTATGAAAAAAACCAAAAACGGAGCCTAGATAGCCGGCTTGGGCATGGTAACTCGCTCGTGTTGGTGTAGCGTAGCGAGGGTGAACTTCATAGAAGTACTGACTATACTCAGTGGAGTGAGCATAGAGTTCAGCTCGGAAGGTAAACTCGCCAAGGCTTGTAAAGCGCAAAGAGTGCCGAATCCCGGGATTGAAGGATATTCCACAAAAACGAGTTCGATTACTGAAATTGGTGCAAGTGTTGATACGAACGGGGAAGCGGAAGTAGGTTTTGTGGTGGGATGTTTGCAGCAAAGTGTATTTGAGCTGCGGCCCTAGACTCAGTAGCCAGTCGAGGTTTGGCATTCCTTTTCGAGCTGGAATATTTTCAGAATCGGTTGGAAACTGAAAGATAAAGTTCCACGAGAAATTGAGACGACTATTATCAAAAACATGCCCTGAGACGCCAGAGACCCTGTCCATTCTAAAAAATTTTCCTCTGTATATGGGAAAGGGCAGAAAGCGTATTCGGCCTTGATTGGCTCCTGGATAATCGTGAAGCCACCCGGCACCCACGCCTAAGGCAAACTTAGATTTCTTCTCCTCAGCAGAGAGCGATGGGGTAATGAGGAGAAAAAAAAAGGCGATTCCAAGGAATCGCCTCTTCCATGGAAGTGGTTTTACTGGCACGAAAATCCGGCTTTATTCAAATTGGTTTGAATACGGTCTTTGACTTCCTCGCAATATTGGGTGCCAAAGCCTGAAGAGGCTACGGACTTTTCTTCACCAAACTTGGTATAGAAGAGTTCACAGCCACCAGAGTCAGTTTTTCGAACTTCGATCACACGAGTGTCTTTGTCCAGAGTGCAGGCGGCCTTAGTGGCTGTGGTGCCAGTGGTCGCAGCTTTCGCCTCGTCTTTTGCAGCTTCTACTTTTTGTTCCATTTCAGCTTTTTTAGCGTCCATAGTTCCAGCGGCATCGTTGGTCTCTTGAGTTGTGCTACAGGCTGTCATAGCCAAAAAAATTGCACAAAGAATACTAAGCTTTTTCACAGCTCCTCCTTTGGGTTGTTCTATTAACATCAGTCTAATAATCCTTTGAAACACGGTCAAAATCAGACTTTGCCATTACGAGTCACCCTTTTGAGTTCTCCGCGAGGGAAAAGGGGGTGCTGCGGGGTCTACCATTGTTTTAATATGAAGATCCCGCTGAGGGAATGGGATGGTAACCCCAGCCTGGGCAAAGCGGTGAGTGATTTCATAGCGAATTTCAGATAAAACAATATCAGAAAACCAGAGTTCAGGAGTCCAGACCCTTAGTGAAAAATTAAGGCTGGAGTCTCCAAACTCATCTAGAGTGACCGTAGGAGGGGGAGTCTGTAAGACTTTGTCGTGGTCTTTCGCCACAGACATAAGCACCTCAGTGACTTTCTCTACGTCAGAACCATAGGCAACACCCACTCGAATGTGCATTCGTAATTTATCTCCAGAAAAACTGTCGTTAATGACCTGTTCGGTAATAAACTGGGAGTTGGGCACGATGATAACAATATCATCGCGGGTTAAAATCAAGGTTGATCTTGCCTTAATATCAAGCACGCGACCAGAGATTCCTTTAACGTGGACAATGTCCCCTTTTTTTATAGGCCTCTCTAGGAGAATAATAATCCCAGAAATGAAATTTTGGGTAATATTCTGCAAGCCAAAACCAATTCCGACCCCGACCACAGCTCCGAGGGCGGTGAGTGAACTAAGATTAATACCAATCGTGCTTAAACTGATGAAGGCACCAACGATGATGACTCCGTAACGGGAGAAGCGCTCAATAGAGCCTTTGATTCCAGGATCGACGTCTTTGTAGAGAAGAGCCTTATGAATGAAGCGCTCAACCCATTTGGAAAGCCAGGAAAATCCCCATAGTAGGGTGATCATGAGGATGAGACTTGATAAAGACACATCATGCCCACGGATTTCAAAGAGTGGGTAGTAAACCAATTTACCTAATTTGCTAAAAATGTTGCTGACTTCCATGGTGTTTCTCTCAAGGTCCTATCGGCATTTCTCTAAAAAATTTAAAGCTTTAGAGGGCGGGAGCCAAGAGATTCAGTGAGTATTGACCTAGGTCTGGCTTTTGGTCTTAATGGTTGGGATGATTAAACCTCTGCTTTACCTTCGATCACTGCTTCTCGTGCCTATTTTGGCTCTTCACACTTTGCTATGCTCTTTTCTTATTCTTGGTATGCTGATTCTTCGGTTCCCAAGAAAATGGGTCGATTTTGCAATTAGTAGAATCTGGTGCACCCCGCTGTTGGTCCTGGCGGGTATTCGCGTGGAATGCCAAGGTTGTGAGAATGTACCCTTAGATAAGGGTTTCCTCTTTTTGTTCACTCACAGTAGTCATTTTGATATTCCCGTTTTGTTTAACTGTTCACCAAAAGGGTTTCGCTTTGGCGCCAAGATTGAGCTTTTATCCATTCCATTTTTTGGTCAGGCTGCAAAATTAGCCGGAACTCTGCCCATTGCTCGTCAAGATCGGGCCTCTGTTATAGAGGTCTATAAGCAAGCAGAATCGCGGGTGGCTGCTGGAGAGTCTTTTGCCTTGGCGCCGGAAGGAACTCGTCGGAAGGGAGCAGAGCTTCAGCCATTTAAAAGTGGCCCGTTTATTTTTGCCCGTAATACAAAATCACCAGTGGTGCCAGTGATCCTTAGTGGAGTTGAGCATGTGATGCCCAAAGGGTCCCTGTGGATCAATTGTGACCGATGGACAAGAACAGTCGGTGTTCGATTTTTACCACCTCTTGAAACCAAAGATATTCCTGAGGAGAAAATCAAAGATTTCAGAGATCAGGTTCGGGCCGAAATGGTAGAAGTCTTTGAAGAAATGAAACCAAAATACACGTGAAAGTTTACTGGCTATTAATGGCTCTCTCCAAATAGTCCATGCTGCCGTCATTTTCGCCTGGCTTGGGATTAAATAAATTTTGATTCTCCGGGGCATGACCGTTGAAGCAACCTTGCTTATCGGGAGCATTTCGAATTTTGGCAAGCTTCTTCTTAAACGGAGTTAGATTGTTGCCAATTTTGTATTCACCAGACTCTTCAATCGTAAAGCCCTCTTCTTCGCCAAGAAGATCTTTGAGAGCTTTGGCTCCCTCGGAGCCTGAGGCACAGAGGCCTGGAGTGATCCCGTTGCATGAGTTACAGACGTTGCCAGATCCACCCTTGTCCATATCAATTTCTGGATTGGATTTGCATTTGTTTTGTGCGAGTGGGGGTTTTTCGACACCAATAAAGCAGTGTTCCTCAGAACACCATAGCTTTGTGACCTCTCTGCCAAAGAGGTTCCTTTTAGAAATATTAAGAGAGCGCAAGTGCTTTCCGTTGCCATCGTAGGCACGCACAATAGATCGTGCGATTTTGCTATTCAGTCCCCTCCATGTGTGAAATTCCAAATGACCTTTGGATTTATCCACCATTTTTTGAAATTCTCCGTTGGTCTGTGCCCTAAAAACGGCATCGCTATTGGCATATTCCTTTTTATTGAGTGCATTGATGGTGGCTTTACCATCCTTTCCTAGCTGGATTATTCCCGTTACTACGTGAGTGTCCTCACCTTTCTTTTTATACATGATGGGAACGGGGGAGGGGAAAGCTCCACAATTTTTAACAATGTCTCCGCTGGTCTGAGTGTAATTAATGCACCAACGTCGATTTTCGTGTTCGTATTTAAACTCAGTATGGTCTCCGAGCTTTAAAGACTCATCGGTTGCCGATAGGTGGAGGAGGTTCATATCTTCAGTTGGAAAACCAGATTTTTTTACTCGAGTGGCGGGCAGTTTACAAAGCGCTTGAGAGTTAGCATTGACATGAACAGAGCGAAAGTTCTTAGAGCTGCTGTCACGAATCAGGATATGACTCGGTTTGCATTTGGAATCTTCAAGTTTCTTATAAAGGTCTTTTAGGCTTTTTGTCGCGGCAATTTCTTGTTTTTTAGGATGGCTGCATTTCTCTTCATTGTCATAAGAGGCTGTGATTTCGCCGACTGTCCCGGCAAGGACGATTTTGTTACCTTCAGTTCCTAGATTGTAGGCGCCACCACTTTTGCAGCCAGTGACTCTCAAATTGATCTTTGATCCAGAAGGACTAGGATCACAGCCTTCATAGGTAAAGTTTAGATGGGCCTGGGGATTGGCGTGGTTGTTATCAATCATGGTTCGATTGGCCCAGGAGCCTGGAGCCAATTCAATTTTTGCCTGGAGAGTGTGGGCAAAAAGCAGAAAAAAACATCCAAGGAAGACAGGGAATTTAAATTTCATAGTTTTTCTCCTATGCAGTTCCTCTATTTTACGCTGAACAAGCGGGGGAGGCGACGAATTCTCTGGCTTCCCTTCTATTGTCTGGGAAGTTCTAAACTCGCCAAAAGGTGAAAAATGAGAATGGATCTGCTGGAAAGGGGGATAGGCCTTTCCAATTTCGGGATATTTGCCCATAATAAAGGCTTAGAGGAGATAATTTGAGGATCCTTCATATCAGTAAGTACTATCACCCATTTCGAGGTGGCATTGAAAAAATGATCCAGGAACTCGCCGAAGGTAGTGTAGAAGCTGGCCATCAGGTGAGAGTGCTCTGTTCAGCAGAGTCGCCTCAGTCTGTGCAAGAGGAAATAGAAGGTGTCGAAGTTCACAGGCTTGGGCGGTGGGGTGTGCTTTGGTCACAAGCTTTGGCGCCCAGTTTTTTCACCAAAATGAGCGAGCAAATTGAGTGGGCTGATGTGATTCATTTTCATATGCCAAACCCCTTAGTCGAGTTAGCCTTTTTGTTTCATGATTGCAAAAAACCTTTGGTAGTGACCTATCATTGTGAGGTGGTCCGTCAAAGAAAGCTCATGCACTTCTACAGACCAGTAGCGCGCAAGATATTACAACGAGCGAGTAAAATTGTTGTTTCTACTCCTTACCATATTAATTTTTCACCAGGCTTACGTGGTTTTGAAAATCAATGTGAAATAATCCCATTTGGAATCACGGGAAAACTATCACAACTCAATCGCAACCGAGAGGAGATCGTACAGCGCCTGCGCAATGAGTACGGTGATTTCTTTCTTTTTGTAGGCAGACTCGTGCCATATAAAGGTGTCGATGTTCTTTTGCATGCCATGAAGTTTGTACCAAGAAACTTATTGATTGTTGGCGAAGGGCCGCGCTTTGAGCAGTGGGTAGATCTACGTAACCAACTGTCTTTGCAAGACAAGGTGCACTTCCTTGGAAAAGTTGAGTCTGATGATGAGTTTTCAGCTTTAATTCATGCCTGTGAAGCTTTGGTATTGCCTTCTGTCGACGAGAGTGAAGCTTTTGGTATTGTCATGATTGAAGCTATGTCTTGTAAAAAAGCCGTAGTTTCGACAAAACTAAAATCGGGTGTGAGTTGGGTGAATCAGGATGGGGTGACGGGGGTGGCCGTGACGCCAAAAGATTTTGAAGCCTTGGCGGATGGGATGAATGCTTTAGTCTGTGACCAAAAGCGGAAACATGAGATGGAGAATGCAGCTTTTCAGCGCTACGAAGAGCTTTTTCAGCTTGATGCCATGGTGACATCTTATCTAAATCTTTATCAGTCTTTTTTTGATACACCTAAAAAGGCTTCTCAGACCCAAAATTTAAAAAAAAATCATTCCAATATGAGAAAGGCCCTTTAACCCCCTAGACTTTTGCCGATAGGTTATTGTTGAGGGAGCGTTATGAGTTTAAGTTGGGGATCTTTGCCGCAGAAATTTTTAGATGAAGTCACTCGAATTATGCAAGAGTTGGAGATTTATGATAAAGGGGTTCATGACCATTGCGTGCGCGTCTCTCATATGTCACGTTTCCTTGCGGAAGCTATGCAGTTGAGTTCCTATGATCAGCTGGTAGCTCAGTTTGCAGGGCTTCTCCATGATGCGGGTAAAATGAAAACCCCATTAAATATTGTGAACAAGCCTTCTAAGCTAACTGATGAAGAATATGATGTGATTCGACGCCACCCGATAGCCAGCGCTGAACTTCTTGAGCCACTTGAGAAAAGCTCATTTTTTCGAGAGGTCCAGGTCGCAGTCCTCCATCATCATGAACGTGTGGATGGCTTGGGTTATCCCTTTGGTCTTTCCGGTGAGCAAATTCCATTTATCTCACGATTGATTTTGGTGGTTGACACAGTGGACGCGATGACAGAAACCAGACCATACCGTAAAGGTTTGCCTGTCGAAGTGGCTTATCAAGAGTTGATCAAATTTTCAGGCAAGCAATTTGATTCTGAACTCGTTAAGGTGTTTATTGCTGCTCATAGAAAAACAGAGATGGAGCAGATGGCCCCCAACGTTTTACAATTTCCGATAAAGAAAGCTGCTTAAACTTAAAAACGCATTTTTACGTTTTTAAAGATCTCTTTCGTTTTCTCGAAAGAGGGGATATCACCAATTTCAAGTAGGTCATCGACATGGTTGGGGTGAGATAGCCCCATAACGATAGAATGAATTTGAGGGACAGATAAGTAGAGCCTTGTGACTTTATTTGATAATTTGCTTTCATCTTCTAAGGATTTGCAGTTTTCATTGAGATAGTGACAAATCTGATTGGTGCGAAGGTTGGCAATGCCTTGCAGGCTATCGGTGATCAAACTAAACAATTTGTGAGTGCGATTAACGTAGTGAATTTTCCAATGGTTCCACTCTTGGGTTGGTGGAAGTTTTTCAATGCAGCCTTGTAGGCTAGGCAGGATTTGATTTTGCAGATAAATGTTCCATTTCCACCAGTCGCTGATTTTGCTCAAATTGTTTCTTAGTAGATGCCCCCATTTGAGCTCTTTATGTTGAGGAAGTTTTTCAAATAATTCTTTTTCCATTTGGATGACGTCCATGAGATTTTTGTGGAGGCGTCCCTTAATAGAGACCTCATCTTTTCCTGGGAACGTAATGAAGTGATGAACCTTGTCACGATGGTGACTGGTCAGTGGTCGGCAGGTGAGTACGCCTAAGTCCTTTTCGCTAGCACGGTCAAAAAAGGTTTTTCCGTTGGGATTTTCGCGAAAAAGTGACT